>CAZVKB010000012.1:0-12442 GCA_964627505.1 uncultured Actinomycetes bacterium
TCACCTTGTTCGGCACTAGCGCGAAATACCTCGACGCGTGTCGGAAGGCGGGTCTCGCACCCCGGCAGACACATGATCTCGCCGCGTTGCGCACCATCACATCCACTGGTTCACCGCTGTCGGACGAAGACTTTCAGTACGTCTACGACCTCGTCGCGCCCGACGTGCACCTCGCCAGCATCTCCGGCGGCACTGACATCTGCGGCTGTTTCGTGCTCGGGGACCCCACTCGTCCGGTGTATGCCGGGGAGATCCAAGGCCCAGCGCTCGGAGTGGCTGTTGACGTTGCAGCCGCCGACGGTTCTTCACTGCGCTCCCACCCCGGGGTGCAGGGCGACCTGGTATGTCGCGCCCCCATGCCCAGCATGCCGCTGTCGTTTTTCGGGGACCCGCAGGGCGCGGCGTACCGGGCCGCCTATTTTGCGCAAGTGCCGGAAGTGTGGACACACGGCGACTTTGCTGAATGGACTGAGCACGCCGGGATTGTGATCAGCGGCCGCTCCGACGCCACCCTTAACAGCGGTGGCGTGCGCATCGGTACAGCCGAGATTTATCGGCAGGTGGAGCACTTTGCGGAAGTTGCCGAGGCGCTCGCGGTGGGCCGACAGGTGGACAACGACACTCAAATCGTGCTTTTTGTGATCATCGCGCCTGGGCACACGCTCGACGACGACCTGCAGGCGCGGATCCGTACCCGGTTGCGCACACATGCCTCACCGCGACATGTGCCAGCCGAGATCATTGCGGTGACGGACTTGCCGCGCACCCGATCGGGAAAGCTCGCGGAGCTTGCCGTTGCCGACGCGCTCAATGGTCGACCGGTCCGCAATATTCACGCCCTGGCAAACCCAGAGAGTTTGGCGGTCTTCTCGCCCATGCCCGGCGGCGAATAGTCCTAAGATGACAAGTGAGATCAAGATCCACTAGTTCCAATATTGGAGGAACTGTGTCGCAGGTGACTGACGCGGTCGAAACGGCAGCCGCGCAAACCGAAGTAGCCCTAGCTGAAGCGGCAACAGTGGACGCCCGCGATGTGGAGCGGGTCAATCGCAAACGCGAGTTCGTCCCTGGTGCCGACTGGCGTCGTCACGTACCCAAATACACCGGTGTGATCGTGCTGGTGATTGGCATCATTTCGATTCTGGCGGCGTTGATCCCACCGATCCGTCGCAGCGACAACCTGGTGCGCACGATCTCGGAGATGGTGGCGCTGCCTATCGTGCCGTACCTCACCTGGGGGGTGCTGCTGTGGATTTTGGCCGGTGCGCTCTACCGCCGCAAGCGCGCGGCCTACCGCACCCTGCTGTTCATCAAGTGGGTACAGGTGATTGTCCTCGGCATCTTGCTGGTGCTGTGGTTTGTCGTACGCGACGACGACACCTTCCAAGAGTTCGATTTCCCGTGGGAATCCGTCGTAGCGATGCTTTTCTCGATCGCGTGGATCGTGGTCTTGATGTCCTCACGGCACGAGTTCTATGCGATCGTGCAACGGCGCAGTAGTCGTCAGGCACTTTTGGCACTGGTGGTTGGTACCGCCCTGACCATCGGTCTGACGCTCTTGATGGTGACTTTGGTGCCGGGCACACTGCCAGCGGAATCTCGATTCGAATGGGCGGTTCGGGAGTTTTTGGCCCCGGTCGGTTTCGAATCACCAGACCCGCTGGGCCGACCACCGCGCTTCATCATTTTTGTCACCGGTGTGCTCGGGGCGATCACGCTGATCGTGACGGCCTACTACCTGTTCCGGCCGCAACGCAAGGGTCTGATGATGACCCCGGAAGAGGAAGTCAAGATCCGCAGCATGTTGCGGGAATACGGTGACAACGATTCGTTGGGTTACTTCGCCACGCGACGGGATAAGGCGGCGATTTTCTCGCCCTCGGGCAAGGCAGCAATCACGTATCGGGTCATTGGCGGTGTGAGTCTGGCGAGCGGCGATCCAGTGGGTGATCCAGAAGCCTGGCCCGCAGCCATCGAAACGTGGATGGAGGAAGCGCGGCATTTTGCCTGGTCACCGGCCGTCATGGGGGCAAGTAAGGCGGGTGCGGAAGCCTATGTGCGCGGTGGGCTCTCAGCGTTGCACCTCGGGGACGAAGCCATCTTGTACTTCCACGACTTCAACCTCGCCGGCCGGGATGCGCGGGTAGTCCGGCAAGCCGTGTCCCGGGTCGAGCGTGCTGGCTATACCGCAAGGGTGCGTCGGCATGCGGACATTCCTGAGGACGAAATGTTGGCTGCGGTGGAGTTCTGCGACCGCACCCGCGACACCTCCAATGAACGCGGGTTCTCGATGGCGCTGGGACGCCTGGCGGATCCGGCCGATGGCCGCTGCGTCATGGTGGAAGCATTCGACGCCGATGGTGCGCTGCAGGCGGTGATTTCTTTCTCGCCCTGGGGTGCACGTGGGATCTCGCTGGACCTCATGCGTCGGGCGCGCGGTTCGGAAAACGGCGTGGTCGAATTCATGGTGGCTTCCTTGGTAGATGCCGGCGCCAAGATCGGGGTGGATCACGCTTCCCTGAACTTCGCGGTGCTGCGTTCGGTCTTCGAGGAGGGCGCGGAAATCGGGGCCGGGCCGGTGATCCGACTGACGCGGGGTCTGCTGATGTTTGCCTCGCGCTGGTATCAACTGGAGTCGCTGTACCGGGCAAATGCGAAATACAACCCGGAGTGGGTGCCGCGGTATCTGGTGTACGAGAACACCCGTGATCTCGCTCGGGTGAGCATCGCCTCCGGGATTGCCGAAGGATTTCTGCCGGATGTAGACCTGCGCACTATCACCCGCAGTCGGGGCGCCTCCGGTTCCCCATTGCTGGCAGGTGCAGCGGGCTCGCCGGTGGCTTTGATCGCGGCCGATGAAGAACGCTATGCCCTCGAACTAGCCGAACGTCGGGAGCAGGAGTCGCCGCTGAACCGACTGCCGGAGCAGGAGCGAGTGCGTCGCCAGAAACTTGCTGCCATGGTCGCCAAAGGCATGGATCCGTTCATCGCGGAGTTCCAACCCGGCAATGAGGTGGCGGCAGTGCGTGCAGAGTTCCCCGACCTGGCGCCCGGCAGCCACACCGGCAAACATGTGGCGCTGGCAGGCCGGGTGATGCGCAACCGAGTGTCGGGCAAGCTGGTGTTTGCCTCACTGCGGGATTTCACCGGTGACATCCAACTCATGCTTTCCCTGGACCAGGTGGGCGACGAATCGCTGACGAACTGGAAGCACTTCGTGGACCTCGGCGACGAAGTTGGCGTAGAGGGGGAGGTGGTCACCTCCAAGCGCGGTGAACTTTCGGTGCTGGTAAAGAGCTGGGTGATGACCTCGAAGTGTCTAGTGCCACTTCCGGACAAGCACAAAGGTCTCTCGGACCCCGAAGCCCGGGTACGACAACGATATGTGGACCTGATCGTCAACCCGGAAGCACGCGAGATGTTGGAACTGCGATCGCTGGTGGTGCGTTCCGTTCGGGAATCACTGTGGCGGCGGGGCTTCCTGGAGGTCGAGACGCCGATGCTGCAGCCGATTCATGGCGGTGCCAACGCGCGGCCCTTCATCACGCACATCAACGCCTATGACATGCGTCTGTACATGCGAATCGCCCCCGAGCTCTATCTCAAGAAACTGCTTGTCGGTGGCGCGCCCAAGGTGTTCGAACTCAACCGGAACTTCCGAAACGAAGGCGCCGATGCTACCCACAACCCTGAGTTCACCTCGATGGAAATGTACGACGTCTATGGCGACTACGAGACCATGCGGGTGCTCACCCGTGAGCTGATTCTGGAGGCCGCTGACGCCGCTTTCGGTCGGCCGGTGGTGCGCCGTCCGCTGCCAGATGGAACCTATGAAGAAGTGGACATCAGCGGCGAGTGGAAATCGATCACGTTGCACGATGCGGTATCCGAAAAGCTGGGCACGGGGATCGACCCGGGCACGTCGTTGGAGCGACTGCAGCAGTTGTGCCGGGATCACGACATCCCGTTCGACCCGGGTTGGAATGCCGATCAAGTCACGCTCGAAATGTATGAGCACCTGTGTGAAGCCACCACCACTATGCCGACGTTCTACAAGGATTTCCCCACTGCGGTGTCGCCCCTGACCCGGCAGAAGCCGTCGGACCCGCGAGTGGCCGAGCGGTGGGACCTCGTGGCGTGGGGCGCGGAGCTGGGAACGGCCTATACCGAGTTGACCGACCCCATCGAGCAGCGCAAACGACTCACCGAGCAAAGTCTGCTGGCCGCGGCCGGCGATGTTGAGGCGATGGAGCTCGACGAGGACTTCCTGCGCTCGCTGGAATACGGAATGCCGCCCACCGGTGGTCAAGGGATGGGGATCGACCGACTGGTGATGTTCCTGACCGGCAAGAGCATTCGAGAAACCTTGCTCTTCCCGATTGTTCGGCCGGACTCGAAGTAGTTCAGACTGGCGAAGCGGTCGAACGCGACCATTCCGGCTAGCGCCGGGCGTGCGCCAAGACTTCCACCTCGGGAGGCAGCGCCGCAGCGTCCGTCAAGCTGGGGTCGTGCATGTACTCCCGGATGAGCGCCGCCAGCAACTCCGGGTGGGAAAAGTTGATCGCGTGGGCAGGACCGTTGAGCCAGGCCAAGGTGATGTTGCCTTGATCCGCGACCACCCGTGCCAGTGATTCCAATCGTTGTCGCGAGGGCAGCAGGGGATCGCCGGAACCGGCCACCAGCATCATGGGATTGGCTAACTCCCGGACGACCTTGATGGTCGGGGATTGGGTCATGGCGCTGAATAGCCGCAGACCATTGAGCAATCCGAATCCCAGGTAGTCAGGTCCAGCCACGCGCATGAGGGTGGGCGGCTCCCGCAGCCCGTCGATTGCCAACTGTGCCAACCCACGGCCGATGGGACGGTTGTGCAATCCCCCGGCGGGCGATACCAAAATGGCTCGTGTGACGCGCTCGGGATGAAGCTGCATCACGCGGGCGATCACCGGGCAGCCCATTGAGTTGGCCACGAGTGCTGCGCTGTCCAGACCCACCGAATCCATGAATGCGACGACCGCGTCGGCGAGTCCGGTGATACCCAAAGGTTTGCGCGGTCCGGGGGAGCGGCCGTAACCCGGCAGATCGGGCACATAGGTGTCGAACTCATCGGTGAGTAACGCGGCCGTGGGCAGCAGATAGGATCCTGAGATCGCGAACCCGTGAATGTGCACCATGGCCGGTGCCGAACGCCCGGGCCCGGCATGCCGGTAGAACATCTCGCCGGCAGCGACCTTGCTCATCCGACGACCTCGAGAGTTTGTCGGGCAATTTCGTATTCCTCGTCGGTGGGCACCACCAGGACCGCCGGACGCGATTCCGGGGTGGAAATCACGCGCAGCCCTGTGCCGTCGGTGTTTGCGGTGTGGTCTATCACGACACCCAGCCACTCCATATCCGCACACACTGCGGCGCGAATCCGGGCATCGTTTTCGCCCACCCCAGCGGTAAAGACGATGGCATCGGCACCCGCCAATTCGACCATGTAGGAGGCCAGGTATCCCCGAATCCGCCGCACGTACACCGCCAGCGCCAATTCCGCATCCGCATCGCCAGCGTCTGCGCGGGCATGAATCTCGCGCAAGTCGTTGGCTCCGCACAGCCCCTTCAATCCGCTGCGCTTATTCAGCAGTGCATCCACTTCCTCGACGGTCATGCCCGCCACCCGTTGCAGGTGCAAGGGAATCGCCGGGTCGATGTCGCCGCTGCGCGTGCCCATCACCAGGCCTTCCAGCGGCGTCATGCCCATGGACGTGTCCACGCTCTTGCCGCCCACGACGGCGCAGGCACTGGCACCGTTGCCGAGGTGCAAAGTGAGCACGCGGGCCGTGTCGGGGTTGAGGCCCAGGGCGCCGACCGCAGTTCTGGACACATACGCGTGCGACGTGCCGTGGAAACCGTAGCGACGAATCCGTTGCGCGTGGGCCACGTCCTGGTCGATTGCGTAGGTGAACGCGGACGGCACCATCGTCTGGTGGAACGCGGTGTCAAACACGGCCACGTTGGGTACGTCCGGTCGGGCTGCCAGCGCACCTTTGATACCGGCTAAATTGGCCGGGTTGTGCAGCGGGGCCAACGGAATGCAATCAGTAATGGCGGCAATCACCTCATCGGTGATCAGAGCCGGTGCGGCGAAAAGATCACCACCATGTACCACTCGATGCCCGTATGCGGCCAGTTCGCCGACTTCGGAGACGGGACCGGTCTGGGCAAACGCCGCGTTGATCGCGGCAAAACCGTCAGCGTGATCGGCAACGGGCTCAGTCACCACGATGGTTTCCATCTGCGCATCCGACCCACGGCCGATCCGGGTGCGGTGGGTCAACCTCGAGCCGGCTTCCCCGATCGCTTCCACTACTCCTTCTGCCCACACCACCGGGTGCCGGGCATCGGCAACGTCGAGCAGTGAATACTTGATGCTCGACGAGCCAGAGTTGATCACCTGCACCAAACCAGTCACGACTTCTCCTTGTGTCACTCAGGACCGAGCGGATCCAACGATCACTACGCTTGTTGGGCGCTGATCTGTTGGGCCTGCACAGCGGTTATTGCCACCGTGTTGAAGATGTCGGTGACGGTACACCCGCGCGAGAGGTCATTCACCGGTTTCCGTAAACCTTGCAGCACCGGTCCGATCGCAATCGCACTCGCACTGCGCTGCACAGCCTTGTAGGTGTTGTTGCCGGTGTTGAGATCCGGGAAAATCAGCACGGTGGCCCGGCCCGCGACCTGGGAATCGGGCAACTTCGACGACGCCACCGACATGTCTACGGCTGCGTCGTACTGGATCGGACCCTCGACGGCCAGTTCAGGCGCTCGCTCCCGCACCAATTCGGTGGCTTGCCGCACCTTTTCCACGTCGCCGCCGCTGCCGGAGGATCCCGTGGAGTAGGAGAGCATGGCAACCCGCGGTTCGATATTGAACGCGGCAGCGGTCTCGGCCGAGGACACCGCGATGTCGGCGAGTTGGGAAGCATTCGGGTCCGGGTTGACCGCACAGTCGCCATACACCAACACCTGGTCGTGCAGACACATGAAGAACACTGACGACACCACTGATACGCCCGGCTTGGTGCGGATCACCTGCAGCGCTGGTCGGATGGTGTCTGCGGTGGTGTGTGCCGCACCCGAGACCATGCCATCCACTCTTCCGGACTCCACGAGGAGCGTGCCGAACATCGACGGCGAACCCACGGCATCGAGCGCCATGTCCAGGCTGATGCCCTTGCTGCGGCGCAATTCATGCAGACGCTCGGCGAATTCCGCGCGCAGCGGAGAGTCCTGTGGGGAGATGATCTCAGCACCGTCCAGCGACACCCCCAGACGGGACGCTCGGTCGACCAGGCTGCCGTCGGCATCGAGGATGACCAAGCCGCAGACGTCTCGTTGCAGCACCCGCTCAGCTGCCAGCAGGACGCGGTCGTCGTTACCTTCCGGCAACACGATGCGCTGCCGGACGGAGCGGGCGCGGGCCAGCAGGCTGTGTTCGAACATCAACGGGGTCAGCACGGTCGAGTCCGCGACATCGATCGCAGTGGCCAGCGCGCCGGTATTCACATGGGTTTCGAACAGACCCAGCGACAACGCGATCCTTCGCGAATCGGAAGCTGAGGTGACGGGCCGCATCGACCGCACCGCGGAGGCAGTGTCGTAGGTGTCGCGGTTGGTGAGCAGCATCGGCAGCGGCGGACCGGGAATGTCGGCCAACAGTCGGGTAATGGTGTCCTCGGGCCGCACGCCGCCGGTGAGAATCACTCCGCGGACCCGACCCACCGAATCGCTATGTTGGCTGGCCATCGCCGCTAGCAACACGTCCGCACGATCCCCAGATGTGATCAGCAAGAGGCCGTCTTCCAGGTGGTCGATCAGATGTGGCACGGTCATGGCCGCGACTTTGACGCCCACGACGTCTTGGCCGAGGGTTTCGTCATCACCGGAGAGGACTTCAGCCTGCAGAAACTCCGCGGTCTGGCGCACTGTCGGGTGTGCCATCCGAGGGTCCTCAGGCAGCAACCAGCATGGGACCTGCACGTCGGCAACGGCAGCGGCGATTGCGTCGCGTTGTTCCGGGTCCACCCGGTTGACGATGAGCGCGGCCACGGTGGCGTCGTGATCGACCAGGGAACCGAGCGCAGCCTGGATCGCCCCGACCACCTGTTCGGCTCGATGTCCATGTCCGCGCAGCACCAGCACCACCGGCGATCCCAGGTTGGCGGCCAAGCGGGCGTTGAGGTCGAATTCAAAAGCCGCGCTGGCACCGGTGAAGTCAGTACCTTCGACGAGCACAAAATCGCACGAGGCGGCCAGCGCATGAAACTTGCCCATGGCTGCGGCGACCAAGGCATCAAGTTCGGCGGGGGTGCCGGCTCCGCGCGCTTGGGCGGTGGTGACACCGTAGGACTCTTCGTACGTCTGCACCAGTTGATACCGGCTGCGCATGAGTTCAATCGTGCGGTCGACTTCAGGTGGCGCAGAGACGACTGGTCGGAAGTAGCCGATCCGTCCCACCCGTTGCGAAAGGGTTTCGGCTAACCCCAAACTCACGAGCGTTTTTCCGCTCTCAGGTTCTAGTGACATCACGAAGACGGCTTGTTTCACAACGGTCAGCCTAAGCACTGCGGGCGCGGGTGTCTCTCCTGCGCGCGCAACTCGCCCGGAAAGGGCGCGTCCTGCGCTCCCGGGCAGTCGGTGCATGGAAATCGTCGCCCGGCAGGCGACAATAGGGCCCATGACAGCGCGATCACGATGGCCCGCAATCGCCGTGGGCAGCGCTGTTGTGTTGGTGGCTGTGGCCATTCTGCTCGGGGTGGGGTTCACGAGCGCGTTGCCCGAACTCGTCGGGGGTCAGTCGGCGGCTCGCAATCTGGTAGTGACCCAACCAACGGTGGTGCCCTACGCCGGCCCACGCAGCAACGAGGGCTACGACGTGTCGTTTCCGCAATGCGGCTCGGCATTGCCTGACACCCCGGGAGGCTTTGCCATCGTCGGGATCAACGGTGGACGACCGTTCAAGGATCAAGAGTGTTTTCCGGAGCAGATCTGGTGGGCGCAGCAGCAAAACGGCTTTGCCATCTATGCCAACACCGAGTTTGACGGGGTGTCAGATCCCGTGGAAACCGGTCGGTTGATGGCTGAGGATGTGGTGTCGCGCATGTCCAGCCAGTACCTGCCGGCGGGCACGCCGGTATGGCTGGACGTGGAGATAGACAACATGTGGCGGGGCACCACGAGTCAGCATCGCGATCTGATTGAGGCGATGGCCAATCGACTGACCGAACTCGGACATCCGGTAGGTGCGTATTCGGCGCCGAAGCTGTGGCGGGAAATCACCGGTGGGGTGGATCCGGGAATGCCGACCTGGTTGGCCATCGGGCCAAATACCCGCGAGGCCGCACAGCGGGCATGCGATCGTCCCGGGTTTGGCGGTCGGGAGCCCGCGATGGTGCAGTGGATTGAGATCGGGCCGTTGGGGGAGGAGATTGATCACAATCTTATTTGCCCCGGTGTGGACCCCAGCGGACTACTGATGCCGGTGGCCTAGGTCGGATTATCCTCCCTGCTGGGTGAAGGGCAACTGGCAAGTAGTAGAAAAGGGCCATGAAGAAGACTCTGCTCGCCGTGGTCGCTGTGGCTGCGTCCGCCGTTGGTTTTGCCGCGTACCGTCGTCACCACGTCGCGCAAGATTTGAGTGTGCGCGCAGATGAGATGGCCGAAGGTGTCGGCACGGCCGCAGCCCGTGCTGCCACTTCCGTGAGCACCGTGGCTGACCTGGCGGCAGACTCCATGAGCAAAGTGGCCGATCGTGCTGCCGATGCGGCGGCCAGTGCGGGCGCCAAGGCGCAGGAGGCTGCGAATAAGGCAGCAGCCGCCGTCGATTCCGCGGCGCAAAGTGCAGCCGATGCCACGTCCAGTGTGGCCGCAGTCACAGAGAAGGCCGCCGAAGCAGTGACCACGGTGTCGGACAAGGCAGCCGAAACAGCTAGCGTCACCGCTGCGGGCGCCGCGGACAAGTTCGGCGGTTCCGTGCAAGGTTTGGCTGAAGAAGTCGATCAGGCCGAAGCGCAATTGACACCGAAATCGCCGCGCAGCAGCGCTGCGCAGGCCGTGGCGGCAGCCGACGACGACGAGGCCTGACCAGGCGATCCGCCGTTTCGACTCGAGTGCATCAGGTGGTGGGCGCGCTGTTGTCGGTCGGTGCGGTTAGCCTGTAGCCACCGACTTCTGGAGGTGTCATGGGCGACCTGCTGTTCAACCCGACCACGTATGACCCGGCTTTTTTGGACGATGAAACGCGTGCGGATTTGCGTGCCTTGATTGACTTCTTTGAAAACAAGGGGCTGGCAACGCTCAAAGCCGAGCACCACGGCGCGGGTTGGTACGACGATTTCCTCGCGGATCTGGCTGAGCGCGGGACCTTCGCGCGGTTTGGCACGCCTGCGGCGGTCGGAGCAGCCGTCGGTGCTGCAACTGCACGCTGGGACACCGCTCGGATCAATGAGCTCAACGAGGTCTTGGCGTTTTATTCGTTGTCGCACTGGTATGCCTGGCAGGTGACGGTGCTGGGCTTGGGGCCGGTGTGGACCTCGGCGAACAACGATGCGCAAGAACTCGTCGCCGAGTTGCTCGCAGATGGCGATGTCTTCGGTTTCGGATTGTCTGAGAAGGACCACGGCGCCGACATCTACTCCACCGACATGGTGCTGACTCGCTCAGGCGACGGTTGGACCGCCACCGGCGAGAAGTACTACATCGGCAACGGCAACGTGGCCGGGCGGTTGGCGGTGTTCGGGCGCTTTGCCGATGACGACCCGGAGTACGCCGGGGAGTACGCATTTTTCCTCGTCGACCCGGACCACCCGTCCTACACCCTGCAGAAGAACGTGGTGGCTTCGCAGATGTTTGTAGCCGCCTTCGCACTCAACGAATATCCGGTGGAACCGGTGGACTTGTTGCACACTGGCAAGCCCGCCTGGGATGCGGCTTTGGCCACAGTCAACGTCGGCAAGGCCAACTTGGGCTGGGCGAGCATCGGAATCTGTGAACACGCCTTTTACGAAGCGATCAACCATGCCAACAACCGGGTGCTGTATGGCACCACAGTGACGTCGTTCCCGCATGTGCGCCGGATGCTCGGTGACGCCTACGCCCGGATGATCGCCATGAAGTTGTACTCCGCCCGGGCAACCGACTACATGCGAACGGCCTCTGCCGACGATCGCCGCTTCCTGCTGTTCAACCCTTTGACCAAGATGAAAGTCACCGCAGAAGGTGAGCGAGTGATTGACCTGTTGTGGGACGTCATCGCTGCCCGGGGCTTTGAGGAAGACACCTACTTCGAGCAGGCCACCAGTCACATTCGCGCGCTGCCCAAGTTGGAGGGCACGGTGGCCGTCAATGTCGCCTTGGTGTTGAAGTTCCTCCCGCAGTACCTGGCGGCCGCAGCTGGGCAGGGACCGGAATTGCCAGCGGTGGGCGTGCAACTTGGTGCCGCCGACGACAGTTACCTGTTCCAACAGGGGCCGGCCTCGGGATTGGGGCGGATTGGTTTTCACGACCCCAAACCGGCATTCGCCCGATTCGCGGCCCTGCCCAACGTCGAGGTGTTCATCCGCCAAATGGACGCTTTTGCCACTCTGGCGGTGACTGCACCTCCCACCGCAGAGCAGCAGAAAGATCTGGACTACTTGCAGTCGCTGGGACAGTTGTTCACGCAGATCGTGTACGCACAGTTGGTGTGCGAGGCAGCGGCGCTGGCGCTGGACGACGGTGAGGTGCGCTCGGGTGTGGCTGATTTCTCAGCCCTGTCAGAAGCCCACATCGACCGAATCTTCGCCGTCTTTGTGCAAGACATGTCCGAGCACGCTCTCGGGCTCTATGGCCGCGCATCGGCAAGTTCGGCACAGCGGGAAGCCGCATTGGCAATCATCGCTGCGCCGGTGGTGGAGGCTGAACGCGAGAATGCGTTCTTGGCAGAGGTGCTGTCGTATGACGGCAGTTACACCATGAATCCGTGAGCTGGTTAGCCGCGGGCGGGGCTCTTGGCTTCAGCCTGCACGGCCACCGCTGAACCGTGGACGTTACCAAGCTGCTGATTGAACTAGTGGCCGGATTTGCCGCCGGGGTGTTTGCGGGTATGACTGGTGCCGGTGGCGGGATCTTGCTCGTGCCGATATTGGTCTTCCTCGGTCTGCCACCGTTGGCGGCAACCGGTACTAGCAATGTGGCCATTTCAGTATCTGCAGCGTCTGGAACCTGGCTGAACACACGCAAGTTTGCGTTGCCGTGGCGGCAGGTGTTGACCCTGGCAGTGCCGGCTGTGGTGTTGGCCCCGCTGGGGGTGTTGCTGGCTGAGCGCATCAGTGCGCAAGTCTTGTTGATTGCGTTTGCCGGGTTCAACTTTATATCGATCGGGCTGCTGCAGTTGAAGCTGCGGGTAGCCGCCCAA
>CAZVKB010000012.1:12542-36176 GCA_964627505.1 uncultured Actinomycetes bacterium
CCGAGGACGCAGATGCCACCCCCGAGGAGGGCCAGCCACCGACCGGACACCTGGCCCCGGCAGTGGCGACCGGAGCCAGCGGGGGGCTTTTGGCCGGGCTGTTCGGGGTGGGCGGTGGGCTGATCATGGTGCCACTGCAGGTTTTGCTGCTGGCAACCCCGATTCGGATGGCGTCGCGGATCTCACTGGGAGTGGTGTTGTTCTCCAGCGTGTCCGCGGTCATCACCCACCAGTTATCCGGCTCGGGCCTGCAATGGGTCACCGGCTTGACGATTGCCATCGCTGGTCTATTTGGTGCTCCCTTGGGTGCGCGGTGGCTGCACCGATTTACCGATCGGCAAAGCACCAGGCTGATCCAGGTCACCATGGCGGTGGTGGCGGTGTCGTTCCTGTGGCGCGCACTGAACTGACGGGGCCGGGGGTTGCCAGTAATGCTTAGCAGTGCTAACCTCTATCGAAATACATAGCATTGCTAATAATAAGCATTGCTAACCGGTTATCACCTGGTGCCGGCAACCGCCTGGGTGCTGTCGATGAGGTGTGCTGAAAATGGCGAAGACGTCCAAGAAGAAGCGGGCCCGCGCGCAGGAAGTGGCTCCGGATGTCACTGAGATAGCCACGGATGTGCATGTCGCCGTGATGCGGTTGGCGCGGCGCCTGCGCACGGAACGTCCCGGGGGGCTGACTCCCACCCAGATGACCACCTTGGCAACTCTCACGCGGATTGGTCCGCAGCCGATTTCAGAACTGGCGGCGCAGGAGGGTGTCAAACCGCCATCCATGACCCGCACCGTTGCGGCATTGGTGGCCGCTGGCATGGTCGAACGGCAACCGGATCCGAGCGATGCACGGGTGTCAGCGGTTGCGGTGACCGCAGCCGGTCACGAGTTGATTGCCACCACCCGGTCCCAGCGGCGGGCCTGGCTCACGCAGCAGTTGGCGGCGATGCCCGCCTCTGACCTGGCCACTCTGCAGGCCGCAGCAGCACTGCTGCGCGAAGTGGCGGATCGATGAGCACCACCTTCGCCGCGCTACGGGAACGCAACTACCGATGGTTCCTAGGAGGTCAGGCGGTCACCAACATCGGAACCTGGATGCAGCGGATCGCCCAGGACTGGCTGGTGTTGGAGATCTCGGGGGGCAATGCCATTGCCTTGGGCATCACGACATCGCTGCAGTTCTTGCCATTCGTGTTGTTCGCCCCGTACGCAGGTGTGTTGGCCGATCGCTACAGCAAACGGCTGCTACTGACCATCACGGGCGTCGTGGGTGCAGCTGCTGCGGGGTGTCTGGGTTTGCTGGTGGTAGCTGGACAGGCAGATCTGGGTGCGATCTATGTGCTGGCATTCGTGTTGGGGGCCGCAGCGGCCATGGACAATCCCACTCGCCAAGCGCTGTTGGGTCAGACCGTGCCACGCACAACGTTGCCCAACGCCGTTGCGCTGAACAGCACGATCTTCAATGTTTCGCGTCTGGTGGGGCCGGCGCTGGCCGGACTGTTGATTGCGTGGGTGGGCACCGCTGTGGTGTTCGGAGTCAACGCGTTGTCCTTTCTGGTGGCTGTGGCCACACTGCTGATGCTGCGCCCAAACAGCGAATCGCGACCATCTGGGGTCGCCGTGACCATGCGGGCAGGGGCCGCATATGTGCGATCGCGGACGGATCTGATCTTTGTATTGATCGCCGTGGGCATCATGGCCACATTCGCATTCAATTTCGCGATCACCACCGCTTTGATGGCCACGGCGGAATTCAAAGTGGGCGCTGCTGCATACGGACTGATGAACACCGCGCTGGCGATTGGATCTGTCACCGGCGCGCTGCTGGCCACCCGCCGGACATCTCCCAACCTAGTCGTGGTGTTCGCCGCCGGCGTCGCGATGGGCGTTGCCGAAGTGATCGCGGGTTTGATGCCCAGTTACGGCTGGTTCCTCGCAATGTTGCCGGTGTGCGGAGTGCTTGCCATGACGTTCTCAGTGACGGCCATGAGCTATCTGCAAACGATGTCGGCACCTGAGCAACGTGGGCGGGTGATGGGCTGGTATGCGCTGGTGTTCTTCGGCGGCAATCCGATCGGGGCGCCGGTGCTGGGTGTGCTGGCTACGACCTTCGGCCCGCGCTGGTGTCTGCTCGGAGGCGGCCTGGCTGCGGCAATTTCGCTGAGTGCCGTGGCAATTGTGGCCTGGCGGCGTGGTGTGTTCGCGACTGGCTCAACCCGCCTGCCGGAAGTGGCCGAGAGTGCCGCGCACCGCCCGTCACTGGTGAAATCTCGGTAGTCTGCGCGTGAACGCTGGCAGACCCGGTCCCGCGCACCCGCTTAAGGAGACGATCACATGTCGAAGAAGGACAAGAAATCCGGTTCGAAAACTACCACCCAGGCTCCCGTAACCTCGTCCAGCATTCTGGCGCCCACCGAATTGTGGCGGCAGACTCCTGCCGAACACGACTACCCGGCGGCGGCGAACTACCTCGGACTGATCGCCGACGATCACGTGGTCAACTCGATTGTGGCGGCACTGCGCGACGCGCCGGTGATCCACTACCGCGCCAATGATCTGCTGCGCGCCGCCCGGCTGGAGCTCCTGCCCCTCGACGATGCCCGCGTGAAGGTCGACTTGGCCAAAGTGATCACAGGCGAAGCGCTCTCCCCGGTGCTCGTCGTGCGTGGCGACGTGCTGCATGACTACCCACTCACCGTGGCCGATGGGTACCACCGGATCTGCGCGAGCTACCACTTGTCGGAAGCCACCTACATTCCGTGCAAGATCGTAGATCTGCCGATCCCGGAGAAGATGAGCTAGCAGAACTACACCGGGGTGGGACCGATCGTCTGCGGACGGGCGGTTCCACCTAGTTGCCGGGCGAACCAATATCCGGAATCCTTGATGATGCGGCGCTGAGTGGGGTAGTCCACGTAGGCAAGGCCAAATCGCGGCACCAGACCCTCCGCCCATTCGAAGTTATCCAGCAGCGACCAGGCGAAATAACCGTCCACGGGAATCCCGCGGTCACGTGCGGCCAGCACCTGCGCGAGGTGGCTCTGGTAGTAGGCGATCCGGGCAGGATCATGGACACGGCCGTGGACGACGGCGTCGTCGAATGACGCACCACCTTCGGTGACGACGAGTCGGGGGAAAGCGTTGTAGGCAGCCATCCGGTCGAGCACCATGCCTAATCCTTCCGGCATGATCTCCCATCCGAGGGACGTGACCTCACGCCCTTCGGGATCGGCGCCGGCACCCCCGCCGAACTGCGGCACCGTCCATAACCCCGGTATCGGTAACCACGGCGCGCGCAGTCTGGTGTAGTACTGCACACCGAGAAAGTCCAGGTCAGCGGTCATGTCCGCGAGATCTCCGGGCTTCAGGAAGCCCTTGACCCCCTTGAGCAGACCGACCTCTTCCCAGGGGTACCCCAATCCGATGATGGGCTCGATGAAGGCCCGGTTGAGCACCGCATCGGCGCTGCGCGCAGCGAGGTCGGCAAGTGGCCCGGGCCCGCTGCCGATCGGCGGTGTCAGGTACTGCGTGGTGCCGATGTCCGCTCCCGATGCGGCGGCCCGGAGCGCCCGAGACCCCAAACCGGTTGCCAAGTTCACGTGGTGCAGCGAGGCGAAGTAAGCGTGCAGGGACTTCTTGCCGGGGGCGAACATCCCGGTGAGGTGCCCAGAGATGGTGATGTTCAGCGGTTCGTTGAACAACATCCAATGTTCGACGAGATCACCGAGTGCCTCGGCGACGATAGTGACGTAGTCGACGTAGCGATAGACCGTCTCCCGGTTGGTCCAGCCCCCTTGATCTTGCAGCCCCTGTGGCAGGTCCCAATGGAACAGAGTCACCCACGGTTCGACGCCGGCGGCCAAACAGTTCTCGCACACCCGCCGATAGTGATCCAAGCCAGCCTGGTTCACGGTGCCAGCGCCAGTGGGCAAAATGCGCGACCACGCCAACGAGAACCGATACGCGTCGAAACCCAGCGCCCGGGTGAGCGCAATGTCCTCCGGGTAGCGGCGATACGAATCGGTGGCGACATCACCGGTGCTGCCGTCCTTGATCGGCGTGCGACCGTGCCGATCCCGAGTGTGGGTGAAGGTGTCCCAGATGGACGGACCCTTGCCATCAGCCCGCGGGGAGCCTTCGATTTGGTAGGCCGCCGTGGCCACTCCCCATGTGAAATCAGGCCCGAAATCGGCCAGGTCCAGTTCAGACGCAACACTCACGGCACACTCCTGACTTTGACCACCAACACTGCGCCGAGGATAGTCACCACTGCGGCGAAGATATAGAGGATGCCGTAGGCCATGTCGTAGCCCAACCCGGAAAATGCTTGCACGATCAAGCCGGCGGTGAACGGCGCGAGCACTTGCGGGGCCGCGTTGGCGATGTTGATGACACCAAGGTCCTTGGCGCGATCGCCCGCCTCAGGCAAAACCCGGGAAATCAGCGCCAGATCCACCGCGGTGTAGGCCCCGAAACCGACCCCCATCACAAATGCGGCGATCGCCGCGACCGCCACTGTCTGGGCAAACGCGAGAATCACCATCGCGATGGCCGCAATGATCGAAGCCCCGATCACAAAGGGTTTGACTTTGCCGACGCGGTCGGACATCGGGCCGACAATCACCGTGGATACCAGCAGCGCCAGGATGTAGAACAGCAGGATCGAGAACACAGTGCCGGGAGCGTCATCGGCGGACTTGCCCAGCACATCGATGGAGAAGTACAGCAAATAGGACGTGACGAAAGCCGTCCCCAGAATCACCAGGAAGCGGGTGAGCCACACCCAGGCGAAGTCCGGGTGCTCCTTGGGACTCACCCAGAAACTGCGCAGGAAAGGCCCCATCTGCAGCGGCGGCATTGTGCCCTTGGCCAACTTGGGATCTTTGATCGAGAATACGAACAAGGCAGCAGTGAGCAGCACGATCACTGCCACCACGACGTATCGCAAGTCTTGCCCAGACGCCTCGGTGTTGTCGCCTGCGACGAAAGTGGCGATCGCGCCACCGAGGATCACCCCCAGTGGTTGCGCCACCCCGACCATGGCCGAAACCGTGCCCCGTTGCTCCACTGGCACTTGGTCCGGGAGCATCGCGGTGACCGCTGCGTAGGAGGCGTTCAAGGTGAGCTGCGCCAGCGCCCATCCGATCACCAACATGCCCAAAGTAGTCAAGTGCCCCAAGGTGAGCAGCACCCCGAACGAGGCGATCGACGGCCAGAGCACCCACGGCCGTCGGCGACCGAATCTGCTCGTGGTGCGGTCGGATAGCGCCCCAGCGATCGGGCTGGCAACCAGTGACACGAGTGCCCCCACAGACAGCACCAAGCCCAGGCTGCTCTCTTTGGTGCCACCGCCCTCCAACGCATCAATCTGCAAAGGCAGCAGAAACTGAATCGGGGCAAAAAATGCCGTCCAGATCCCGAGGTTGGTGAGGGACAGAACAGCGATGAAACCTTTGCTCACCCGTTCCGTGGGTTCTGCCAGTGGATCTACCTGCACGGTCGTCTTAGACATGTGCCATTTCCTTCGCCGTGGGCTTGGACGCGCTGCTTGGGTACGGGGGGAGCCTACTCAGGCGTGGAGATCCCCGCCCATTTTTCGATAGCGTGACAAACATAGTCCGGGTGATGCTCAGTCAACGCCGAATTTGGTGTGCGCACGAGTAGTCACTGCGCAACCTTGGAGATCGAGCGAACAGGAGATACGCATGCGGGACGTGCTGGCGACGGCCGAGGTATTCGCGGCGGAGTTCGGGGCCCACGGTCGGGTCAGCGTGTTCTTCGCACCGGGTCGGGTGAACCTCATCGGCGATCACATCGACTACAGCGGGGGCTTGGTGCTGCCGATGGCGTTGGACCGGGGTACGTTGCTGCTCGCCCGACCGCGCTCGGACTCCACGATTCGTGCCCTTTCCCTCGACCGGCCTGGTGTAGTGACAGCGGACGTGCACGACACGACCTTCAATCCCGAGCACGATTGGTTTTCCTATGTGCTGGGAATGCTGCACACGATGGGACGCGATAGTTACCAACTAGATCATGGTCTCGACATTTTGGTGGCCGGAGATATCCCCGACGGTGCCGGATTGTCGTCCTCGGCGTCCCTGGAACTCGCTGCCGGAGTGGCTTTCGAATCGTTCGGACGATTCGGCCTCAGCCACACTGAACTGGCGCTCATGGGCCAGCGCACGGAGAACGATTACATCGGGGTGTCGTGCGGCATCATGGACCAACTCGCCGTGGCCCGCGGGGTCGCTGGGCACGCGTTGCTGATGGACTGCGCGGACGTCACGGTGACTCCGGTGCCATTCCCCGACCGTGCGGTGTCACTTGTGATTGCCAACACCAACCATCGCCGCAGCCTGGCGGGTTCGGCGTACAACGACCGACGCGCCGATGTGGAGCGCGCGGCGGCGTTGTTCCCCGATGAGCCGCTGGTCTCCGTGGACCTCGAATCCTTGACCGATGCGGCCGCGGAGTTGGACGATGTGGCGTTGCGACGCGCGCGTCACACCATTACGGAACAGGCACGGGTGGTGGCGGCAGCAGCGGCATTGGAAGCTGGCGATTTGGAGTCGTTGGGTCGCTTGATGCGGGAATCCCACGAGTCGCTGCGGGACGACTTCGACGTGACTGGCCCGCAGTTGGACGCAATAGTGACGGCCGCGTGGGCGCAACCAGGAGTGATCGGGGCCCGCATGACGGGAGCTGGGTTTGGTGGCTGCGCGGTGGTGCTGGTGACACCGGGTGCCGAGGAGGCGGTGATCGCGGGTATCGAGCAGGACTACTTAGCTGCTGTCGGCAAGCCGGCAACGGCCTTGGTCATGCACAGTGACGACGGCGCGCGGAAGATCGGCGAACTGGCATTGAGTTCGTCATGAGCTGATGTGGGTTACGGTGAAGCATGGTTACACCCGAGGAGCGAAACGCCAAAGCCGTCCGGCGCCTGTGGATCGCCACGATTGTCGCTGTGGTGTCGATGGTCGCCATGCGCTATCTCCTGCACTGGGGGCTGCTGCCGGCGGTCATGGGTGGTTTTTCGGTTGGTGTGATCTGGTGGTCGATCAACCGCGCGCTGACCCAGGCGAACGACAACAATCAGTGATCGGCGCGATCGCCTGCAGTGCCCGCGCCTGGGATTCGCCGCCGTGACCCTGCGGGCGCGGGCCCGGCTGTTGCTGGTGGTCATGGTGGTGGCCATGCTGGCGCTCGGAACGTTGGTCGGAGTCCGGTTTTACGAGTTGCAGCAAGTACGAAGCTCCCTCACTGAACAGGTGTACCCAGCCTCGGAACTGACCGTGGACTATCTGTATGGCCTGGTGCGGATGTCGAACGGATTGGCGGCGTATGCGGACACCGGTGATCCCGAGGCGTTAGCGGAGTTCGAGGCCGGTCAGGTGGCCACTGCCCGGGCTGCGGCGGGGATCGAACAACTGCTCACAGGCGAACTCGCCCCCCTGCGGCAACAACTCACCGCGGCCAGTCAGCAACGCGAAGAGTGGTTGCGCACTCAGGCCGCACCGGTGCTGAACTCCGACCCCATTGGACAGTCAGCGCCAGATCTGAGCTACGGGACGTTCCCCGGTGCAACGGCGGTCTCGGCGCTGCTCATGGATCTCAACGACCGCATGGTGGTGGGTATCTCAGAGACCAACCAGATCGCTCGGCGACTGGCGGTGGCGCTGGAAGTGCTTGCTGCATTCTTTGTTGCGCTCACCCTGGCCGTGGTCTGGGCTACGCGGGCCTGGGTGCTTTCGCCCCTGGCCAATCTTGGCTCGCAGATGACGCAGTTGACTTCTTCGGCAGCCACGGACGTTTCGCTGACCCCCTCGGGCCCCCCCGAAGTGGCCGATGTGGGGGTGCGGGCCGAGATGTTGCGTCAGCAATTGGTGGGCCAAATCGCTTCCGCTCAGGCGGCGCACGAAGGCCTCGACCAGGAGAGTCCGGTGGTGGCGGCGTTGCAGCCGTTGTTGGGTCCCGCGCACACGCCGGAATTGCCTGGCGTGGTGCTCGGGGTGGCCAGGTTGCCGGCGCAAGGCGTCATCGCGGGTGACTGGTGGGATGCTTTGCCAATCAGCGTACTGGGCATCGACGCCCTCGCGGGGGCAGCCGATGGTGCAGCGGTGGCTGTGGGTGACGTCTCGGGACACGGTCCAGAAGCTGGGGTCGCGGCAGTGCGGTTGCGCACGGCGCTGCGCAGTTCAGTGGACACTGGAGCGGACCTGCGCACCGCGGTGGCACACGCGACCGGGTTATTTGCCGAGCAGCCGTCCCGCTTTTCCTCGCTGGTAGCCCTTGCGCTGCTGGATACCGAAGTGCGCTGGCTCAATGCCGGACACAACGAACCCTTTCTGCTGCGACCTGGCCGCCGCGCAGTCCGATTGCCGGTCACCGGCCCAGTGCTCTCGGCGCTAGGTGGGCACTGGCACACGGCCGCCCACGACTGGCAGAAAGGCGACGTCGTGGTGCTCTTCACCGATGGCCTGGTGGAGGCGCGGACACCTGAAGGCTCCGAACTAGGTGAGGAGCAGGTGCGCGTCTGGGGTGAACAGCTGCTCGCGCAGGCGCGGCATGAATCCGCCGCGCAGCGCGCGCAATTCGTCGCGGCAGGGCTGTTGGACCGGGTGCGGATGGCCGCGGCGGACATTCGCCGAGACGATGTCACCGTGATTGTGATCGAGCACACCTGAGCGAATTCGGCCCATGGCCCACAGTCAGTCGTACACCCCCGGGCAGAAGTCAGCCACGGCCAACGCACCCTCGTTGGTGGGGCTCACACTCCCGGTATCGACATTGACCAGGTACACGAACAAACCAGAGGAATCCTCCACGTTGACGCTGTAGGCACCAGGCTCGGTGCCGACTGGCGCGGCCCAGTAGGAGGCGCCAGCGATGATTTCCTCCAAGCCTTCAGTGTCTCCCGAGTATGCGGCGCAGGTGCGGTAGGAGTCCTGCACCAGGCTGATCGCTTGGTTCTCCCGGCCGTATTCGGGCTCGGGTTCCGGCTCGGTGTAGATGGGTTCCGGGGCGGGCACCACCGGTATCGGCTGCACCGGGTCCGGCGTGACTGGCACTTCGGGTGCCGGGGTGGAACCTTCGGTGGTGTCGGCGGTGCCATCTGTGCCGGCCGGACGCACGAAGGTGGTGTTGTTCACGACGTTGACCAGGGTGAAGTTGTTGATCACGGTGGTGCTGGCGGAGACGATCGTCATCGCGCCAGGGGTGAATCCCGGCCACGTCGGACCCTTGTACTTCACCTTCTTCATCGTCACCGGCGGCGGGGTGAGGGGATTGCCGCAGTTGCATTTGACCACCGGCTGGCCGTATTGGTTCACGAGCACCGCGGTGCCAGCCTGGAGCACGGAGGGAAACGTGGTGAGTTTGCCTTTCTCGAACCCGTGGTTGGTGACAGCGGTGTCGCTACGCAGAAGGACCGGCGTCAGCGGTGCGACATAGCTGGCGATCTGCGACGGGGCAATCCCCAGCGCTTGTGCCCACACAGTGGCCTTGTCCGGATTGGCTGCCAGGAAGGCCACGAGCTGGGCCTTGTCGCACGAGGCAGCATCCAGCGTGCCGCCGAAGAGGCCGACCGTCTCAGCCGGAATGGTTTGCACAGCAGTCACCGGCGGCGGTGTGACCGGCGTGTCAGTACCCACCGACGGTGTGAACGCTGCCACCGAGGTGGAAATCGGTTCCGTGGTGAGGGTGACCACCTCATCATCTTCACCCCCCACAACTTGGGTGAACACGAATCCGACGCCGCCACCGACGAGTACCAGGGCGAGCACTACCCCCAAAATGATGGCCGTGATGCCTGCACCACCTAGACCGCGGCGGGGGGCCAGGGCGGGGGTGGGGGAGCCGTAGTAGGTCGGCTGCGCAGTAGGGGCAATCGGCTGTGCCGGGGGCGGGATCGTGACGCCGGTAGGCGCGTCTGGCGGTGGTGGTGGGATTGCCGGTGCGGCTTCGGCTACGCCGGCTTCTTGCCAGGCTGAGCCGTTCCACCACAGCCACTCTTGCCCATTCCAGTGCCACTCTGGCCCGGGGGTGGAGTCTGGCATGGCAGCCTCCTTATGTGAGTTCCTGACTTCAGACTAGTCCGGTCGCCGGACGTCGCAGTGGGTCGAAAGTCACACAGCGTGAAGCTGTTTACGCCGTAAGGGTGCTATGAACTGGTCGCGGTGGTTGGGGTGTCGGCGCCGTCGTCAGCGTCGTCTTCCGGGATTTCGCCCATCCGAGCCAAGGCCACGGAACCGCCGATCGCCACCAGCAGCCCGATCGCAGCCACCGCCTGGAAGCCGGATCGGATGTCGTCGCCGAGAAACGCCAGCCCGATGATTGACGGAATCACCGTTTCCGCCACCACCATGGCCGCGGTGGCTTGTGTGACACCACCACGTTGCAAGGCCGTCGCGAGCGCCAACAACGCCAAAGCGCCTGAGGCGATGATGCCGTAGGTGGAAGGGTCAGTGAGCAGGCTGGAGAACGTCAGTGGCTTCTCCAATGTCCGGGTGGCGATTCCCACGAGGCCAAAGCCGAACCCGGCCAGAGTCCCGAGCGCGGTCACGCCCAGCCGGCCCTTAATCCTGGCCGCCGGGATTGTGAGCAGCAGCAGCACTCCAGCGGCCGCTAGCGGAAGCCAGCGTTGGAAGGTGCTCAATTCCACTTCCCGGTCCGCGCCGGCTGACAATCCGAGTGCCAGCAAACCGGCACAGACGGCGATCACTCCGAACCATTCGCCCCGAGATAGTGGGATCTTGAGATATGTGGCAGCTGCAATGGCGGTCACCGCAAGCGCCCCGGCAGTGAATGCCTCCACTACGAATAGCGGCAGTGTTTGCAGCGCCACCACGGTGAGGACGAACCCGGCAGCATCAAGACCCAAGCCGAATAGGTACGGCGCAGAACGCAGCAGGCGCAGGAACAACCCGGGGTCGAGACCATCACGGCTTTCGGTTTTTTTGGCCCCGACGGACTGGAAAACCGTCGCCAAGCCGTAGCAGATAGCGATCCCGGCAGCCGCGATGAGTGCGAGGTTCATAACTCGAGACTACGCAGATTGCGCAGTCATGTCCGCCACTAGCCGTCGATTGCGGGTTCCTTGGAGGCCGACGGGTCAGAGGCGGCATCGGAGGCGAAGATTTGAATGATGAAGAGCACGACAAGCAGTCCGACCGTAGTCCACAACACCAACTCGACGGTCTTGTAGCGCTGGAACATCACCACCGCGATCGCGATGATTCCAGCCGCCACGCGCAGGCCGGCGGCGGTTTGCGCCACCCAGCGGCGCGCATTGGTCATCGTGGCACCCCAACTAGCCAATTGCCGTTGACATACTGCGGCGGCCCGAATCGCCAAGCCGCGCACACCGACTGCAAAGCGCGAGGGACCGGTGAAGACCGCACCCAAGATCAGCACGACACCGGCGGCAGCACCAGCCCATAGGGCTTGCCGCAGGAAGTAGCTCACCTGATCGATCAGCGCAGTAGCAGCTGCGGCGCTACCGTTCGCCGGCAATTCATTGAGGAGTACCGCACGGCCGATGGCGTAACTCACGCCGCCGAGCAGCATCACAATCAACAGTCCAATTCCTAGGCCGAGCAGACCTTTGCGGCTGCTGTTCGCCAGGAAGACTCCGATCAACCCGATTGTGATGGCGATCAAAGGCAACCAGTAGCCGAGTGCGTTGAGTGCGGCGTACGCGGTTTGGGCGCGGCTGAGACTGTTTGATTCAAAGAGCACGATGGTGGTATCGACCGTCGGGATTTTCTCGGCCACGGTGAAGCCTTCGGCGACCAGTTGGGTCTTGACTTCGGCCACGACGTCACCAACGTCGAGCACGAGTTTGTCGCCCTCGATGCTGACCGAACCTGTGTTCTCCCCTGAGAGCACTGAGTTCAGCTGCTGATGCAGCCTCGTATTTGCTTGGGCCCAGAGCGCCGCAAACTGGTCGGAGGCCACCACTTGGTTGACCTTGTTGGACACGAAGCCGGAGATGCCGTTGTCGATAGGTGCGACCAAGGATTGCAGCACTGCGGTTTGCTGCGGTGTCAACGACCGATTTGCCGAAATCGTGTCAACGGCTTGCTGGGTGTACTGCTCGACGTCGATGGCCGCCAGGATGTGGTCGGTGACTCGCGCGCTCACCGCCTCTTGAATGGCGGGTTCAGAAGCCAACGGTGCCACGGTGGCCACATAGCGATCGGTGTCTGTGATCTCTCCCCGTGCCCACACCGACACCACCGAGAGCGGTGCGAGCAAGCAGGCAACGATTATCAGCAAGGCGGACCAAAAACTGCGGGCGCGGGAATGGCCACCCTTGCGGGGCGCAGACTTGCCGCTGGGTGCGCTGGCGAGTTGCTTGCGCAGGGCGGCGACTTCCGCTTCTAGCGCCCGAATCTGATCCTGCGGATCAGACGCAGCCGAGATACTCGTCGAATTGTCGGACATGAAGACTCCCGAAAGTTGGCAGGCGGTGGGCTTAGCATGCGCAGCCTGATCGCGTGTTTTCGAGCAACTTCCACGCGCCACTGTTACTGCGCCCAACAGTGCATCATCACGCAGGTGTGGCAGGTGGACATCACCTAGTGCGGGTGAATCGCAGAACCGTTCCCCCGCAGTGCGGGCCGTCCCCGCGGGCGCTGCGACGGATCCGCTCCATTTGGAGTCGGGGTCAGTACGCTGCAGAGCATGACGGTTGCTCGGGTGTTCTGCTGCCCGCCCGCTGGCGCCAGCCCGATTGCCGCCGCGGTAGCTGTTCTGCGAGTGCCATGAGCGGTTTGCCCGAACCGATTCCCCTGGTGTCCGCAGAATCTCGCGACTTCACCGCTGGACCCGAGCGTGCTGGGCCGAGCCCGCTGTGGGTGGGCTATGCGTTCTATCTGAGCGGTGCCCTGTTTTTTGCCCTGAACGGAACAGTGTCGAAGTCGATCCTGGTCACTGGGATCTCTGGGGCCCGGTTGAGTCAACTGCGGGTGACGGGGGCGTTTCTGGTCCTGCTCGTGATCGTGGCGCTCACCCGGCGCGCCACTTTGCGGATCCGGCGCGGGGAAATCGGGGCGCTGCTGGCCTTCGGAATTCTGGGTACCGCGATGACTCAATGGCTGTACTTCGTCGCGATCGCCCGATTACCTGTAGGGGTGGCGCTGATTATCGAATTCACCGCCCCGATCATGGTGGCGCTGTGGCTGCGCTTCGGACTCGGTCAGGCGGTTCGGCGCACTGTTTGGGTGGCTCTGGTCTGCGCCTTGGTCGGCCTGGGCATGGTGGCGCAGGTGTGGCAGGGCTTCTCCCTGGATGTCATCGGCACCACCGCCGCATTCGGCGCGGCCATGGCCCTGGCCATCTATTTCCTGTTGGGAGACCGGCAGTCGCATGGTGAGTTTGCCCGCGATGCGGTGTCATTGACCATGTGGGGGTTTGGGGCGGCGGCCGTGTTTTGGGCGATTGTGCAGCCTTGGTGGTCGTTCCCGTGGTCGGATCTGCAAGGCACCGGGCAACCGCTGGGCGAGGCCGGGCCGGAGGTGTCACTGGCAGCTTTGACGGTCTGGATGATCCTGCTGGGTACGGTGGTGCCGTTCTTGCTTGTGGTGAAATCGTTACATCGACTCAGCGCCGCGCAAGCCTCCATGGTGGGTATGACTGAACCGCTGCTGGCGACCGCAGTGGCTTGGGTTGCCCTTGGCGAAGTCCTGTTGTTGGTGCAAATCGTGGGGGGCATCATCGTGATTGCCTCGGTGGTAGTGGCCGAACGGGCGCGGTGACGGTGGCGCGGCAGCTCGCCGGAGCGAACCGCCCAGGAAGCTTCAGTGCCGAGCACGCTTCAGTACAGCACCGCGGTGCCGTAGAGCCGTTTTGGGTCGAGGTACACAGTCACGCTGCGCACGCCGCCGGTGACGGTGCCGAGTTCCACGTCGCCGACTCGGGCCAACAGATGCAGGGGGGCATCGTTGTCGGCGAGCACGTCCCCGCGCCATGCTGACTCGCCGGCTGCCAACGACATCGTGGCCAACATCCGCAGCAGGTTGGTGCCGATCCCGCGACCCTGAAATGCATCCGCAGTGGCCAAAGCCACCTCCGGCGGTCCATCCACGGAGGCCGCGTACTCCACCACTGATACCAGCATGGAAGAGTCCTCGGGATGCAGGGCAGCGAGCGCCACTCGACGCTGGCCATCCCGGGCAGCCAACCACGCAGCAGCCGCGGCCGGAACCTTCGGCATCGGGCTCATGAACCGCTGCAGCCGGCTGTCCTCGCTCATACCGACCTGGAGGAACTCATGCAGCACCGCGGTGTCTTCGGCTGCCAGGGTGCGCACCGGGTAAAAAATTCCGTCCGCCATCACCCCAGGGCCCTCGGTGGCTGGGCCATTCAGGGCTGTGGCGAGTCGGTGCCGCAGTGAACCAAGCGCGCCGGAGATCCGCGTGCCGGAAAATCCAGCTGCCGATCGTGCTGCTGCTGGGGCACTCTTGATTAGATCCGACACCTTGACCTCCAATGAGCGTTGCGTGAGATTCGCAGGTGTTCCCCGCACTGTCCTGCCATTGCACCAGACGAACACGGGTTTGCCGTCACCGCATGTGGGCGGGTCGGAAAACGATCAGCTGCCAGCCGCGGAGGGCAGAGTCGGCTCACTGGTGACGGCGGAGGGCAGGTGAAAGAAGGTCGGATCAGCGGGGGTTGCCGGTAGCCACGGGCGCCGAGTCGCGGTGGCGTTCCAGCGGCTTCGGGCAAATGGCGGCACCAGCGCCACCAACCGACCGGCATAGCCAGTCGGTTCCGATGCTTCCGCGGACAACTCCGCGACTATCGGTTGCCAGCCGGCGTCCGGTAGTAGCCGACCGTCGGCGAGGTCAGCCATGAGTTCGGCGTTGATGCGCCGACTCGCCACACAATGCTGCTCGTCGCGGTGCCGAAAGTCGCCTGTGGCGGCGCGGGATTTCGACGCACACCCGCCGCCGCAGGTGTCCACCATGTAGCACGATGCACAGTGCGGAAGGTGGTAGCCCACCCGCTGGCCGAGTTCTTCTTCGCGCACCGGCCAAATCTCTAGCCGCTGCCGCTCGGTATCCAAACGACCCACGATGAACGGATCGTCCGCGAGAGCGCCGTCGCAGGCCTCTGTGCACGCGGACACGAATCCGTCCGGCGTCAGCGCCCGCATACCTGTGATGGCCCCGCAATAGCGGCCGTCGCCGACTCGGGTGTGCGACCAGGCGGAAGTATGCAACGCCACCCCCACGGACAGGGCGTACCGAAACTCGGCCAAAAACGCCTCGGCGAACGCAAGTGGCGTGGGGGGACCGTCGAGGAGATTCGCGCCGCGGCCCACGATGCTCGCGGCTTCCACCTGCACCCGGGATACGCCCAGTTCCGCGGCGTCGTCGATCAGTTCGCGCAAGCTTGGCAGCCCCTCCCGCGTCAGCGTGGCCCGCACAGTTACCTGCTTGCCGGAGGCGCTCAAGGCACGCAGGTTGGCACGCACGCGAGCGCGGCTATCCCGACTGGCAGCGGTAGGCCGTTGCACGCCTTGCCGGGGCCCGTCATAGGACACGAGCACCGACCACCCGGGTTGGCGCAACGTGTGCAACACGCCGGGACCGAAAGTGCCATTGGTGATGGTGTGCGCAGATGCCGACAGCCCCCGTTCCTGAGCCTGGGAACGGAATTCCTCCCAGGCAGCGCGCATGACCGCAAAGTTTGTGGTGGGTTCGCCGCCGCCGTGGAAACGCAGAGCGACTTTCCGCACATTCGGGTTCAGGGTGTGGAAGAAATCAGCGACGGCGAGCAACGCGTGTTCGCGGCTCAGCCGTGGTCCGGCTCCTGGTCCAGAGGTGGCGTAGCAGTACACGCAGCGCAGGTTGCACGAATTCGTGGGATACAGCATGAGCGTGGCAATCGCCTGCGTGCGCGGGCGTAGCGAGTGGACGGGATCGGGGTTGGCTGCGTCCTGCAGAATTCCGACGTTGAGCAGTGTGGCGAGGAATTCCGCGACGCGCGGGTTCAGGTTGTCACCCATCACCTCGACGGCACGTGCAGGTTGGGCGAACTGCTGGAGCGCGGCGAACAGCGCCGGGTTCGTCGCCAGGTAACTCAGCGGCACAGCGGATGCGTGCGCATAGTCACGACCAGCATGGCGAAGAATGCGCAAGCGGTCGGTCAATACCAAAGGGCGGGTGCGCACGGTCTGTGCCCACCCGCCGATGTCGTTGGCAGTTATCTGGTGGATTAGGGGCCGCTGGTGCATGAGTCAGCCCAGCAAATTCCTCCGGCGACGAGTTCGAGGTCGTCTTCGGAGATTTCACCGGCTTTGCTTACTGCAGGCAGGACCAGGTGGATGGACGTCAGGCTCTCTTCGTGGACTTCGACGTTGACGGCCTCCGGGAGGGTGAGTCCCACCAAAGCTGAGATGGCCGCGCGGGGGTCGGCCAACAGCACGTCGCGAAAACCTGGGTCGCTGGCGAGCTTGTCGGCCACCATGGCATCGACTTGGGCACGGGTGGGAATAGCCATGGGCACTCCTAATCTATTGACGGGCGGGTCGGGACCGTACGCTCCCGACGCCCGGTACTTTACTGGCGTCGGCTTGCCCCTGACAATGACCGCCGGATCGACTTCGGCGCCCCGGACGGAGACGCAGCAATGGCCCAACACCCCCCATGGTTGCGATTTCAGGCGTATGTCGTGGGGCTGCCCAAGACCGGATCCACGTCCATCGCCACCGTGTTCGGCAACTACCGCAGCGGCCACGAGTGGGAATTGATGAGGCTCGTAGGTGCCGGCCTGGCGCGCTCCCGCGGTGAGCTCACCGACGCCCAATTCCTGGCTACGGTGGGCGATCGGCTCGAGCCGGCTGCGTTGGAAATGGATTCGGCTACTTCGCACTACCTCTACACGGATGTGCTGCGCGAGCGTTTTCCACGGGCTGTGTTTGTGCATACAGTCCGCGATGTGCGGTCATGGGTGACATCTCTGCTCGACATGGTGCTGCGCAAGCGACTGGCTCGGCGCCTGGTCGACGTTCCGTACTCGGTGTGGGAATCGCAATATTTGGACATGATGACCGAAGGCAACTACGACTTGGATCCCGAACGCACAGCCGACGACGGATCGTCCGTGCCTGCGTTGATGCGGTATTGGGCTGGTCATATGCGCCAGATGGCCGACCACCTGCCCGCGGATCGTTCGTTGCAGGTGCCGACCAGAGAGATTCACCAACGCATTGCGGACTTGGCGGCGTTGGTCGGCGTCCCGGCGCACACACTGCGGGCGGATCTCGCGCATGCCAACCGGGCCCCGGTGCAATTCGACCGTTTCGCGGCCTTCGACGGTCCGGAACTACGCGCCACCTACGACGAATACTGCGCAGACATCATGGCGTCGGTGTTCCCGGTCGAGCACGCAACCTGGCAGGCGGACATGGCTGCCCACGATGCTGGTCGGGTGAACTCAGCTGGTTGGGATGCCTATCTCGCCGATTCCCTCGAATGGGTGCAGGCAGCCGTG
Source organism: uncultured Actinomycetes bacterium (assembly GCA_964627505.1). Classification (GTDB taxonomy): domain Bacteria; phylum Actinomycetota; class Actinomycetes; order S36-B12; family UBA10799; genus JACJWR01. Next base: position 30,044 of record CAZVKB010000012.1, read on the forward strand.
GCCGCGCACGGTCCCCAATCCGGGCGTTGAAGCATTGGGCGTGGCCGGGCATCTCGGCGGCGCGTGACCGACTCCAGGCTTGTCCACATGACCAGTGGTGGACTCTCGTGACACCATGGAGGCGTGACTGTGCTGCCTGAAGAACTCGTGGAGAGCCACGAGTCCACTGCCCTCGATGGTCCTTGGGTCACGATCGTGTGGGACGACCCGGTCAACTTGATGTCCTATGTCACGTTTGTTTTCCGGCAGTATTTTGGCTACAGCAAAGACAAAGCAGAGTCGTTGATGCTCGCAGTGCACAACGAGGGGAAGGCTGTGGTGTCGGCGGGTGGACGTGATGAGATGGAACGAGATGCGACGGCGATGCACAGTTACGGGCTGTGGGCCACAATCGCCAATGACGGCGGAGAGCGTTGAACCATGACGGATGGGTTTCGCCGCACTGCCACCGGACGCATCGTGGTTCGCCTTGATGCGCACGAGAAGGCGCTGCTGACTACGTTGGCTGAGCAGTTGCTCGATATCGTCGCTCCGCCGACCAATGTCCATGCCGATCCGTTGGCCGTCGAGTTGGGACTTGAGGACCTCGACACCGGTGTTGATCTTTCGGGTATGGGTTTGTTGGAGGATCGCGATCCGGTGACGCAACGCCTCTTTCCGGATGCCTACGAGCAACCTGCTGAGGCCATGGAGTTTCGCCGTTTCACCGAGATGGGCCTGCGGCAGGCGAAGACCGCAGCTGCGCGCACCATGCTGGACTCCTGCCATTCCTCGGGCGAAAAGATCACGCTGAACCGCAACCAAGCGATGGCGTGGCTGACCGCCCTGAACGACATGCGCCTCGCGTTGTCCGTGCGGCTCGGTATCGAGACGACCGCGGATGTCGAGCGTCTCGCTGAGGAGCCCGTCGATGACGAGACCCGCACCACCTACCATGTATACGACTACCTGGCGTTTCTGCAGGAGACGCTCGTGCGCGCCGTGAGTTGACGGGGCGCACCCAGAGATCAGCAGCAGCAAGCATGGCCGGTGAGGAGCGACGAGGACACATGTCGATTGAGGTGCGGGTACCGACGATTCTGCGCGTGTACACCGGTGATGCCAAGGTGGTTACCGCGACCGGGGACACCGTGCGCGATGTGATCAACGATCTGGATGCGAACTACCCCGGTATCTCTGGTCGGTTGCTCGATGGCGCACAGGTGCGACGCTTCATCAATATCTACCGCAACGATGACGATGTGCGATTTCTGGCGGGGCTGGAGACACCGATTGCCGCCGGTGACACGATGACGATTCTGCCGGCGGTAGCGGGGGGCTGAACTTCCGCATGACCCCGGGGGCGTAGTCGGAACTGCGTGCTCTCGTAGCATGATCCGGTGGTGCAATCTCCCATCGGAATCTTTGACTCCGGCGTCGGCGGTCTCACGGTGGCCCGTGCCGTGCTGGATCAGTTGCCGGGCGAGTCCATCTATTACGTCGGGGACAGCGCGCGCGGACCGTACGGCCCATTGCCGATCGCGCAGGTCCGTTCTTATGCCTTGGACGTGATGGATCACATGGTGGACGAGGGTGTGAAGGCGCTCGTGATCGCCTGCAACTCCGCCAGCGCAGCCGTGTTGCGCGACGCTCGGGAGCGCTATGCGGTGCCAGTGGTGGAAGTGATCCAGCCTGCGGTGCGCCGCGCGGTCCGGGCCACGCGCAACTCGCACGTGGGGGTGATCGGCACGATGGCAACAGTCAACAGTGGTGCCTACAACGATGCTTTCGCCGCAGCACCACATCTGCAGTTGACGTCCCAGGCCTGCCCACGCTTTGTCGAATTCGTGGAAAACGGCGTTACCAGCGGCCCTGAACTGTTGGCTGTGGCACACGAGTATCTCGACCCGTTGGTAAACGCGGGCGTCGATACGCTCGTGCTCGGCTGCACGCACTACCCCCTGCTGACCGGTGTGATCTCGTACGTGATGGGTGATTACGTGACTTTGGTTTCCAGCGCTGAAGAGACGGCGAAAGACGTGTACCGAGTTTTGGTTGCGAACAACCTGCTCAATATGTCCGGTGAGCCGCCCGCGCACCGCTTCTTGGCCACCGGTGATCCGGAGCCCTTCGCGCTACTCGGGCGACGATTCCTCGGGCCGGAGGTGCACATCGTGGAGCACGCAGCGGCGGTGGGAGTATGAAACTCACGATCGTGGGGTGCGCCGGATCGTACCCGAATGCGGCTGGACCGGCGTCGAGTTATTTGGTGGAACACGATGGCTACCGCGTCGTGATGGACATGGGCAATGGGGCACTCGGCCCGCTGCACACGCACGTCGATCCGCTGGCCGTGGACGCGGTTTTGCTGTCGCACTTGCACGCCGACCACTTCTTGGACATGTGCTCGTACTACGTGTTGCGCCGCTATCACCCAGCCGGCATTCCGCCGCGGATTCCGGTGTACGGGCCGCCGGACACCCATGAGCGCATGACGAGCGCCTACGGCATGGCACCGGACCCGGGCATGGTGGATGTCTTCGACGTGCGGACCTATCCGGAGTCGGGATTTGCGTTGGGGCCCTTCACGGTGCAGGTGGCGCGGGTATACCACCCGGTGACCACCTACGCCCTGCGGCTGTCTGCGGGTGGCAAGACTCTGGTGTTTTCCGGGGATTCGGCGCCGTGCGACGCGCTGACGGAAATCGCCCAGGATGCCGACCTTGCGCTGTTCGAAGCGTCCTATCGCGAGGGCGACGATAATCCCGTCGGCTTGCACATGACACCGCGGGAGTCGGCCGGGATCGCAGCCGCGGCCGGGGTCCGACGCCTGGTGCTCACCCACATGGTGACCTGGCACGATAACTCCGCCGCTTTGGCGCAAGCCCGGTCCGAATTCGGTGCTGCGGTGCACCTTGCGACGCCCGGAATGGTGCTGGAGGTCTAGGTCGGGCGGGGCGTCCGCACCCCAGACGTCAGTCGAAGGTGCTGAGCACCAATTCGATCTGCGCGTCGAAAAACGCATCCCGCAGGTTCGTTTCGCTGGCAATCACGTTGTGGGTGTGGCCGAAAATCTCGAATGAGATGGCCCCGAACAGGGTCTCCCAACTGGTGATCGCTTGCAGCAGCGTGGCATCGGTGAAGCGCGAGCCACCTGCGAAATCCCGCAATGGCGCCAGGGCATGGGCGAGTTTTTCGGCGTGCGGGGTCCGGGAGTCTGTGGGATGAGGGGGCAGTTCGCGCTGCAACTCGCCCAAGATCTCCAGCAGCACCGCGGGGACCCGAGAGGCAGGCCCGATCGTGTCGGTGGGGGCGGCGTACCCAGGCACCGGGGACCCGAAAATCAGGGCGTACTCGTGCGGGTGAGCCAATGCCCAGGCGCGGATGCTGCGCCACACCGCAGCAAACCGATCGGCGGGGGCAGTTCCCGCTGCCCGTGTCTGGCTATTGGTGCTCTCGGCGACGGCGCCGACGGCGTCATACGCATTGATGATGAGCGCGGTGATCAACGCGTCCCGGCTGGCGAAATATCGGTACACGGCCGATGACGCCATGCCCAGATCCCGGGCGACGGCTCGCAAGGACAGCGCTGCGGCGCCGTCGGCAGCCACTCGAATCCGGGCAGCGTCCAGAATCGCGGAAGTGAGGTGATCCCGAGATAGTTCTCTGGCCGTGCGGTAGGCGGGGGTGGCGGACATAAGCATGAGTATGCCGTAAAAAATTCCGGTTGTGAACACTGCTATTTTCCGAGAGCACTGCTCTTGACACCGCCGGTCAGGCGTGCCACTCTCTTCATGAGAGCACTGCTCACATATGAGAGCGGTGATAGCAGATAGGAGTGGCAATGAGCCGATATGTCATCGCAGGTGCGGGCCCGATTGGTTCCGCGGTGGCGGGACAACTGCTGGCGCGCGGAGATGAGGTGACGGTCGTGACGCGCTCGGGCAGTGACATCGCCGGCGCGCACAACGTGCGCCATGACGCCAATGATGCCGCTGGTTTGAAAGATCTGACCGGTGGCGCTGCGGCGCTGTTCAATTGTGCCAACCCGGCCTATCACAAGTGGGCCACGGACTGGCCGCCCCTGGCAGCGTCGCTACTCGCGGCCGCCGGTCAATCCGGGGCCGTCCTGGTGACTGCCGCCAACTTGTACGGGTATGGCCACGTGGTCGGACCGATGTCACCGAGCACCCCGTTGCACCCCAACAGCGTGAATGGCCAGGTGCGCGCCCAAATGTGGCAGGACGCGCTTGCAGCGCACCAGGCTGGTGAGGTGCGCGTGGTGGAGGTGAGAGGCTCGGACTACATCGGGCCGCACAGCGAGTCGCATTTCGAACGGCAGTTGCCGAACGTTCTCACTGGCAAGACCGCCAAGGTGGTGGGAGATCCAGACGCCCCACACTCCTGGACCTACACCGAAGATATGGCCGCCACGCTGGTGGCAGTCGCGACGGAACCTGTGGCGTGGGGGCGCGCGTGGCATGCGCCATGCACGGCCGTGAAGTCCCAACGGGAAGCGTTGACCGCGGCGTGCGCGGTGGCCGGAGTTGCGGCGCCCAAGGTGGTGGGGATTCCGACCTGGCAAATGACCATGGCGGGTTGGTTCAACCCCCAGATTCGGGCAGTCGCCACGGTCGCCTACCAATTTCAGGGGCCGTTTCTCAGTGATGATTCTGAGACCCGACACGTGCTCGGGGTGCTGCCCACGCCGTGGTCAGAGGTGCTGGCGGCCTCCGTCGCCGCATCCGCCGAGTCGCTGCAGACCGCTGCTGGGTGAGCAAAGGCACCTGGGTGAGCAAGGGCTGCTGAATGAACATGGGCTGCTGGGGCACCTCGATCTGCACCGGTGCGCCACGTCTAGCCGTTGCGTGCAGGACATGCGGGATAGTCTTCGGCCATGAATCAACCTCCCCCCGCGCGATCCGACGGTCGCGCTGCTGATGCGCTGCGCCCGGTCCGTTTCACCCGTGGCTGGCTCGATCGCGCGGAAGGTTCCTGTCTGGTGGAATTCGGTCGGACGCGGGTGCTGTGTGCAGCCTCGCTCACACCCGGAGTGCCGGGGTGGCGCCGCGGTTCTGGCTTGGGCTGGGTCACGGGCGAGTACGCCATGTTGCCGCGGGCCACCGATCGCCGCGACACCAGAGAATCGGTGAAGGGCAAACTCGGCGGGCGCACCCAAGAGATCTCCCGTTTGATCGGGCGATCATTACGCGCAGTCGTCAACCTCAAGGGTCTGGGCGAGAACACGTTGACCGTGGACTGTGATGTGTTGCAGGCTGACGGCGGCACCCGCACCGCGGCGATCACCGGTGCCTTCGTAGCCCTGTCGGACGCCATCGAATTCGGTCGGTCCGAAGGCTGGGTCACCGGGGAAGCGCTCACCAACTCGGTGAGTGCGGTCAGCGTGGGCATCGTGGCCGGTGAGGCCCGACTGGATCTGCACTATGACGATGACGTGGTGGCGCAGACCGATATGAATGTGGTGATGACCGGCGGCGGGGAGTTCATCGAGATCCAAGGCACGGCGGAGAATGGGGCTTTCTCTCGGACGCGACTGGCCGAGTTGCTCGATCTGGCGGAACGCGGCTGTGCCCAACTTGGCGTGCTACAAGCAGCGGCTCTGGCCGCGCCACTTCCCCAAGGCCCGGCCATGCTCGACGGATCGGCGGTGCGGGCATGAGCGAGGAATCTGAGGTGGTGGTACTCGCAACCCGCAACCATCACAAGCTCGTGGAATTGCGCCGCATTCTCGCGGAAGCCGAGTTGGACGTGCGCCTGATCGATATTCCGGAAGCTGAGGAGTTGCTGGGGGTTACCGTCCCGGAAATCGCCGAGACGGGCAGTACGTTTGAGGAAAATGCGCTGTTGAAATCGGCTGGAGTGTGCGAGGCGACTGGTTTGCCCGCGATTGCTGATGATTCCGGACTGTGCGTGGACGCGCTCAACGGAATGCCGGGGGTGCTCTCGGCGCGTTGGTCGGGTCGGGGTGCCACAGATGCCACCAACCTGGCGCTGGTAGTGGACCAAACGGCCGATGTTCCCGACGAGCTGCGGGGCGCGCAGTTCGTCTGTGCTGCGGCATTGACCTGTCCGGTGAAGGGGTCGACGGTGGTGGTGGGCAGTCTGGAGGGACGGCTTGCGCGGGCACCGCGCG
>CAZVKB010000012.1:36186-41341 GCA_964627505.1 uncultured Actinomycetes bacterium
GGGGATCATGGTTTTGGGTACGACCCAATTTTCGTGCCGCTGGACGATACCCGCACGACCGCCGAAATGGCGCCGCATGAGAAGGACGCCATCAGTCATCGGGGGCGGGCATTTCGACGTTTGGCGTTGGTGTTGGCCGACCGCGCTGAACGGTAGTGCCGGTCGCGCCGTCGCCCACCTCCCGCGCTCCTAGGCGGCGTTGGGAACGAATATGGCGACCGCCTACACTCACCTGCGGGGCCGTAGCCCAATTGGCAGAGGCACACGGTTTAGGTCCGTGCCAGTGCGAGTTCGACTCTCGTCGGCCCCACTCTTTTCGGCTGGTGTGCGCGGGATGGGGCGCGGCTCTCAGGCGTCAGAGAGGCCGAGCAAATCGCGTACCCGTGCCACATGCCCCTTTGCGCGCACGTTGTAGAGCGCGTGCTGGATGAGACCGTCCGGGCCGACGATGAACGTGGAGCGGATCACTCCGGTGACGGTTTTGCCGTACATCTTCTTCTCGCCCCACGCGCCATAGGCGGTCATGGTTTCGTGGGTGGGATCAGAGAGCAGTGGGAAGTTCAGCGCATCGCGCTCGATGAATTTGGTCAGCTTCGCCGGCTTGTCGGGGCTGATCCCGAGCACGGTCACACCAGCGGCGGCGAGGCTCGCCAAGGAGTCGCGGAAATCGCAGGCCTCGGTGGTGCAGCCGGGTGTCATGGCCGCGGGATAGAAGTACACGACCACGGTGGAACCGGCGAAATCGGCAAGCGACACGTCTTCGCCTTCGGCGTTCGGGAGCGTGAATGCGGGGGCGGGATCAGCTGGTTGCAGGCGCATGGCGACACGTTAGCAGCGGGTGGCGGGGATGGCTCGCGTGTGCCGACGCTACTGCGTAGAGCACTCCGCGCACAGCCCGAACAGTTCCAATTCGTGGCTGACATCGGTGAATCCGTGCTCCGCGGCCACTGCGGCGGCCCACTTTTCTACCGCCGGTCCCGCGATTTCGACCGTGCGTCCACAAGCGCGGCACACCAGGTGATGGTGGTGAACTTGACTGCACTTGCGATATCGGGCTTCGCCATCAGCGCTCACAAGAGTGTCGACGGCGCCATCAGCGGCCAGTTGAGAGAGCGTGCGGTACACCGTCGCCAAGCCCACGGTGGTGCCGCGGGTGCGCAGTTCCGCGTGAATCTCTTGGGCGCTGCGGAAGTCCGTGAGTTCTCCGAGTAGTTCGAGCAGCGCCAGCCGCTGCCGCGTCACCCGGGTGGATGTTGGCGTCGGGGACGGCGAGGTGTTCACAGGTGCAGCCTAATGTGCTGGACCGGCATGCGAGACCGGCGATGGCGTCAACTCAAGTCACCGAGGGTGCCGTCAATCAAGCCGCCCGCTTGTGTAGAATGATTCCCGTTAGCAGTTACGTCTTGGATCATCACACAGAACATGGGTACACGCATGCGGTCAATTTCGACCTCCACTGTCATGCTGGCCGGCGTTGCAGTCGCCGCGGTAGCTCTGGCTGGCTGCAGTTCGACCACGTCCACCTCTGCGAGCGCTCCCCCGGAAAATCAAGCCACGGTGGTGGCGACCACGACCATTTGGGGAAACGTCGCTGATCAGATTGTCACGTGCGCGGGGGAGGGCAGTGTCACTACTCTGATCCCGGTCGGCGCCGACCCGCATGATTACGCGGCGTCTTCGCGCGACGTCGCCACCATGGTGGATGCCGATCTGGTGGTCACCAACGGTCTCGGTCTGGAAGAGGGCCTGAACTCCGCATTGGCATCGGCAGAGTCCGATGGGGCTACGGTGTTCGCCGTCGCGCCCCAACTCAACCCGATCCCCTTTACCGGCGAACACAGCGAGGGGGAGGCGGCTCACAGCGAAGAGGATGCGGGTCACAGCGACGAATCGGCGGACCCGAGCGCTGCGGGTTCCCAATCCATGGACCCGCACGTGTGGCTGGACATGTCACGGGTGGCCACGGGTGCCGAACTCATCGGACAGGAATTGGCCCGGCAAACCGGCAACAACAACTACGCCACCTGCGGGACCACAGTCGCCGCTGAGATCACCGCCGCTAACCAGGAAGTCACGGCCATCTTGAACACCGTGCCCGAGTCGTCACGCGTGCTCGTCACCGATCACGATGCTTTCGGCTACTTCTCCCAGGCGTACGGCTATGACGTGGCCGGCGTGGTCATCCCCGGAGGATCGACCCTCGCGCAGCCCAGTTCGGAAGAACTGTCCGCGCTGGCGGCCACGATGAAGGCCAACGGTGTTTCCACGATCTTCGCGAATACCGCCAATCCGTCGGCGCTGGTGGACGCGCTGGCGGGGGAAGTCGGCAATGTGGCGGTGGTGCCGCTCTACGTCGGGAGTTTGGGGGCGCCGGATTCCGACGCAGCCACCTACCAGGCCATGATGTTGACCAACGCGCGACTGATCCAGGAAGGTCTTACTGGCTAGGGTGAACCCTGTGCCGCTTCTGGACTGGTTCACCGAACCCTTCGCGCTTGGGTTCCAACAGCGCGCCTTGATCGGTGGGGTGCTCGCTGGCCTCATGTGCGCCGTGGTGGGTACGTGGCTGGTGTTGCGCGGAATGAGTTTCTTCGGAGACGCCTTCGTGCATGGTGTGGTGCCGGGGATTGCGGCGGCTGTCGTCCTGGATATCAACCCGTTGCTGGGGGCCGCCGTGGCGGCGGCGGTGATGTTGGTGGCAATCGAGTTGGTGGGCCGCCAGACCACGTTGGGGGAGGACACCGCAATCGGATTGCTGTTCGTCGGGATGCTCGGACTAGGTGTCGTGATCATTTCGAAAGTGGACAGTTACAGCGGCAGTTTGACGTCGATCCTGTTTGGGGATGCGCTGGGGGTTACGTGGTCAGACATCATCTGGCAACTGATCTTGGGCGTGATCGTTGTTGTGGCCGCGGTGGGACTGTACCGGCCGCTGCTGGCGCTGTCGTTCAACTATCAGAAGGCGGAGTTGTTGGGCATGCGGCCACGCGCCACGCACGCGGTGCTGCTGGTGTTGATCGCGACGGCGGTGATCGGGAGTTTTCAGTCTGTGGGCACGCTGCTGGTGTTCGGGCTGTTGGTGGCGCCTCCGGCGACAGCCGCGCTGATCGCGCGCACGGTCCCGCGCATGATGCTGGGTGCGGCGGTGCTGTCGGTGCTCTCGGTCTGGTTCGGGCTCACACTGAGCTATCACCTGGGCACAGCCGCTTCTGCCACGATGGCGCTGGTGCCGGTGGTGGTGTTCTTCCTGGTGCTGCCGATAGCGCGGTGGTCGCGGTCTCGGCGCGGCGGCGGGGTGGACGTCGCTGCCGCGGATGCGGCGATGACGACGTGAGCGCCGAAACCCGCGACGACGCTGAGCCCCTGGTGGTCGCCGCCGACCTGGAACTGCGCTACGGCAAACATGTGGCGGTGGCGGCATCGACCTTCACTATTCCGCGGGTAGGGGCGATCAGTGTGATCGGCCCCAACGGTTCAGGGAAGTCCACGCTGCTGATGGCGCTGGCGGGCTTGGTGCCGGTGTCGGCGGGTTCGCTGCGGGTGTTGGGCGGGACCCCGGTCGCTGCGCGCGATCGGCTCTCCTTTGTGCTGCAGTCCACGCCGGTGCCGCAGATCACACCGATCACCGTGCGGGAAGTGGTGGGTTTGGGCAGATATTCCGGGCTCGGCTGGTGGCGTCGGTTTTCGGCTGCGGATCGGGCTGCGGTGGCCGGAGCAATGGCCACGATGAACATCGCCGACTTGGCCAATCGGCACATGCATGAACTCTCCGGTGGACAGCGACAGCGGGTTCTGATTGCGCAAGGGCTAGTGCAAGAACATGAGGTGCTGCTGCTGGATGAGCCGCTGACGGGGTTGGACATCAATTCGGCCAGCACCATCGACTCACTCATCCACGGCGAGCGATCCGACGGGTGCAGCGTGATTCTCACGACGCACGATCTCGATGAGGCGCGGGCGTCGGACTGGGTGGTGTTGGTGAACCGGCGGGTGCTGTCGTCGGGGCCGCCGGATGTTGTCTGCACGCGGCGGAATCTGGAGGTTGCCTACGGCCTCGGCGGTTTGCACGAGTGGGAAGGTTTCCTGGACGACCCAACGCACGACTCACATCACGGTAGGGCGGACTGAGCCCGCGGCCTTAATGCAAAGACTTTGCAATAAGCCCGCGCGGCGGGTTATCCTGACGCAGTGCATATCCCCGATGGTTTCATCGACGCCCCGGTGTCGATTGCCGCTGGTGGGCTGGCGATTGCTGCGGTGGCGTTGAGCGTTCGGGGGGCAAAGCGGGAGGTAGCTGAAGCTTCGGCGCCGATGGCCGGACTCACTGCGGTGTTCATCTTCGCCGCACAGATGGTCAATTTTCCGGTCGGCGCTGGCACCAGTGGCCATCTCATCGGAGCTGCACTGGCTGCCATCTTGATTGGCCCGTATGCGGCGGTGCTGGCGATGACTGTTGTGTTGTTGGTGCAGGCGCTGGTGTTTGCCGACGGGGGGCTCTCGGCGCTCGGGCTCAACGTGCTCAATTTGGCTGTGATCGCGGTGGCGGTCGGATGGTTGGTGTTCACAGCTCTCATTCGAGTGGTGCCACCAGGTAAAGCTGGCTTGTGGGTGGCGGCGGGGTTGGCGGGATTCGTGAGCACCTTGGGTGCTGCCGGGGGCTTCCTGATGGAATTCGCGCTCGGTGGGACTGTGCCGTTGTCGTTGCCGACGGTGGCCGCCGCCATGTTGGGTGTGCATGCAGTGATCGGGATTGGGGAGGGCATCATTACCGCGCTGGTGGTGGCTGCGGTGGCCAAAGTTCGTCCGGACCTGGTGTTCGGGCTGCGCGGTCGGGTGGTGCCGAGCCAACCGGCGGCCGAGGTGACTGCTGGGGTGCATCCGTGACCGGGCCGGCGACGCAGCCCGCCCAGAACCCGAACGGCGTTGGCTCGGCGACACCGCAGCAGGTGCCGCGGCAGATGTCGAGGCGCACGTTCTACCTCCTGGTGCTGGTCGTGGCGGTGGTGATCGCAGGCGGGCTCTCATTGCTGGCGTCCTCGGCTCCGGATGGGCTGGAGTGGACAGCCCAGACCACCGGTTTCGGGCAAGCGGCACAGGAGTCGGCGGTGAGCGGGACGCCGCTGGCCGATTACGCCGTGGCGGGCCGCAGCGAGCC
>CAZVKB010000013.1:0-28353 GCA_964627505.1 uncultured Actinomycetes bacterium
GTACAACCCAGATGCCCGACGTCCGATAGTTCACTATTTCGCGATGGCGAAGGGGCTGTCCGCGCTTATCCTGTGCCATCCACATACCTCGGGATCTGACATGAATGCCTGAAAGCCAGGCAGATCGGCAAAGGTGGGTGCGTATTCCTGCCCCCGAGCATCCTGCGGTGCGACCCACGTGACGGAGGCACCGCTGGCCGCAAGGGCTGAGCAGAAATCCGTTGCCTCGGCAGGCGCTTCCACGCGGGAGAATTGCGGTGTGAACAACGTCAGGAGGTCACTGTCGCCGTTGCCCAACATCACAACTGGCTGTTGCGAGAGCACTTGCAGGGAACGCGCGATGTTGTGAGTTGCCGGCATGGACCCGTCGCTCTTCTCCTCACCAGCAAGTGCCAAGGCACCGGCCACGGTGACCAATCCGGCATTGATCAGCACAAGGATCGAGGTTGTGACAGCAGGCAACCATTTCCGCCAGGTGCTGCCCACATCGCGCCATCCAACGGCGATGAGAACCACGACTGCGCAGAACCAGAGCAGCAGGTAATGTCTACGCGGGAAAATCACAAGCACTGTTGCGGCAGACAATGTGAAGACCAGCAGAATCAACAACAGCGCGGGAAGTCGGCGGTGTTGGAACCACCTGAGAAAACGCGAATCAGTCGAATCGGAAGCACCCCGCAAGTCGGTCGCGGCCGTTCTCTGCGAGTGGGTCTTTGTCTCCAGTCGCTCTTTTCTCCTTCGCGCCTTCTGGGCAAATGCTGCGACTGCGAAGAGGAAAAACACCCCCAATACCAGCGTGGAAATCAACGACACCAGCCGCGACGTGGCCCCGAAATACGGCGGGGAGACCAGTAGCTGGATAGCTCCGGATCTCAACCCGCGCACATTCTCCATGACGTGTCCGAGCATCGCAGCCGGATTGGCTAGTGCACACCCGATCACATCCACTCTGCCGTCGAAGTCGCGGGCAAGGACTGCCTCATATTCATACCAGGGATCCTCACCTGGCAGCGCGTTTCTCCATGCGTAGTGCTGACCGAAAGCCATAGATAGCCGACCGCCAAGCGGCAGCCCGTGCAACATGACCACGGCAGCAGCCATGGCTATGCCGAACAGGGCCGCCAGCCCCTCGATCCAGGTGGGTCGATGAGGTGGGCGCACGAATGACATCACCAGCCAGATCACCAGAACGACTGTGGCGAAAATGGCAGCGGCGAAGAACTCAGGTCGAGCTCCCATCGCCCACCATAAGAGCCCTGTGGCCACACCCCAGGATCCAACTCCCGGTCGTCGCCACACCACAACCAAGGCGATCAGTATCGCTGCACTCGTGGGCCCCATCACGCCCGGCCATTGATAGGCCACGCTGAGCCCCGCCGCCACCACGGCGAGCGCCAGGGACACTTCTCGTCCGGCACCTGCTAGGCGCATCGCTAGCCAAAGACCGAATATGAAAGCTACCGATGCAAAGGCTCGAGCCAGAAAAAACGCCGTCACCTTGTCATCGACCAGCCACATGGCGCCCGCGTATATCCACGAGTAGGTCGGGCCAAACGACATATCGATACTGCCGCCAGAAATCAGCTGGTTTCCCTGCTGGGCGTATGTGAATTCGTCGTCGGGGGTGATGTCGCTGCTGAGCAGCATTCGTATTGCCACGACAGCGAGCAGCAAGATCAGGACCGGCAACTCGAATTGCAGTGTCATATGAGGCGCCCATCGAGCATGACCACTATCAACACTGCCCACTCGCATGGGGAGGATCCTATTCCAGGCCTTCTCGCGCCCCGGACTGAAGCAACAACTGATTCTCAGGGGTTCGCCTGGGAGCAGGCCGCCTATAGTGCAAGCAGTGCTGGGATCCGTTGCGGGCGACGAAGGGCACCCACGAGTGTGAAATACCTGCTACCCGCGTGTGCGTGTTCTCGGTAAGCCATGATGAGCGCATGGACCTCCCTCCAGTTGAGCCGCTGCACGATGACATGTTCAAGCAGCTTGTGGACAAGGCCCGCGACTGCGTGGTAGTCACCGAAGCTGCACCCCTAGACGAACCGGGCCCGCGAATTGTTTACGTCAACGAGGAGTTCACCCGCCTCACCGGCTACACACCGCAAGAGGTACTCGGTCGCAGTCCACGATTTCTCCAGCGCCCCGGCCGCACCGATCCCCAAACGTTGCACAGAATTCGGCAACTGCTGAACGCTGAAGGAAACTTCGAAGGGGCGGTGCTCAACTTCAGCAAGGACGACGACCCCTACTGGCTGGACCTGCGGATTTTTCCGCTGCATGACGCACATGGCAAGACCACCCATTTCGCGGCCATCGAGCGCGACATCACCGAGCGCACCCTGGTCGAGATGCAGCTACGTCAAGAAGTCATCCAAGATCCGCTCACCGGTCTGCTGAATCGACGTGGATTCGAGCAAGTCGCCAAACGCGCGTGGAAGCGGCCCGACTCACCTGGTGGTGCCGTGATCATGGTGGATCTCGATAAGTTCAAGATGATCAACGACACTGCCGGACACGCCGTGGGCGACCAGGTTTTACAGTGTCTGGGCAAAGCTGTTCTAGCAGACTTGCGCGACACCGACTACGCAGTGCGTTTCGGCGGCGACGAATTCGGCGTGCTGCTGCCCGGCGCCCGACTCGAGAACGCCATTGCGATCGGCGAACGCATCCGCCTAGCAACTCACAGCATGTGCGCATCACTGGCGCTGGTCCCGCACGTCACTGTGAGTGTCGGCGTGGCCGCCACCGATCACACACATTTGGATGAGGCGGATCTCGACGATATTGCTCAACGCGCGGACGTCGCCCTATACCGGGCCAAGCAGGCCGGCGGCGATCGCGTCGTGAGCAACTGAGGTTTCCCAGCACCCGGTCACCAGTTCGCAGCCCAGTCAGGTCCATGATGGGCGCCATGTTCCAGATGAACCATCCATCGGCTGCATCCGCCGCACCAGCCCCCCTACGGGGTTCCCAGCATCACCCAGGGCGCGTGCTCACTGTGCTCGTGACCCTCATCACGACGGGGCTGTGGTTGCTGTTGACCAGCGGCAACCCAGCGGCGGCACACTCCGAACTGGCCACTTCGACGCCAGCGGACGGGGCAAGCCTGAGCAGCCCGCCGGCCAACGTCTCATTCACCTTCAACGAATCGATCATGGATGCTGGATTGCAGGTCGTGGCCAGTGGCGCCAACGGACCGCTGCCGCTGGATGCCCCCATGGTCGCGGGGCCGACAGTGACCGTGGCCTGGCCCAGCGATGCCCCCGACGGCACCTACCAAGTGGCGTATCGCGTGGTCAGTGCTGACGGACACCCGATCGATGGGTCGATCCGTTTCTCCTACACCGGTGGTGCCGCCAACACCGATGCTCTCGGCCAAGGTCAATCCGCCGCCCCCACCGATGCCCCGCCAGCGACCGCGACGTCCGCGGACTCCAACGCACCCTTTGTCTGGTGGGCTGGGGTGTTGGTCGTGCTCGCCGGCGTCAGTATCGGGGCTGGATTCGCCTACTACCTGCGACATCGAGCACGAAGCAATCCACCGGACGATCCGACACCGTGACACCCGCAACCCAAACAGACCCGCCAGCGGCCGACCCGATGGTCGTCCCCACCGGAGGCGGCCTCGTTGCGGATGCCCGCACCCTGATCGCGGTCGCCTGGCGACTGCGCCCGGGACGCTTCCTCGGTCAACTCGTTTTGCTGTTGACGAACGGCGTGATCGGCGGCGTGAGTCTGCTGCTACTGATTCCGATTGTGAACTCGATCGCCAATCCAGCATCATCGGTGAGCGTGCCGCTGCTGGGCGACATCACCCTGTCCAGCGTCCCGTTAGCGGTACTTCTGGCATTTTTCGTCGCGCTGACGGCGGTCGCCGCGCTGATCACCCGAACTGCGACGGTCAACGCCACGTCTTTGCAGCAAACCATCGTTGATGAACTCCGTCAGGAGGCTTTCGCAGCGATTCTCGGGGCCCGCTGGACCTTCGTCTTGGCCCGCCGCAAAAGCGACATCATCGAAATCGTCACGACCGGTGCGATCCGATCTGGCATGGCATTTCAGCAACTCATGCAGCTGTCCGTGACGGCGGTGCTGTTCGTCGCGACTGCGGCGGTGGCGCTCCTAGTGTCGCCAGCAGTGTCCGGAGTCGCCTTGCTTGGAGTGCTGATTGTGGGTGTGGCACAGACAAGTGCGGTGCGGCCAGCCCACCGGATGGGGCGGCTCTTCGGCGAACGCAACCGCCGATTGCAGTCGGTCATGCTCGACTCGATGGATTCCCTGCGCCTCGTGCGCGCCCATGGTGCCGATGCGGTCTGGGCCGAACGATTGGCCGACGCATTCACTGACACCCGTACGATCCAAATCGCCAACACCCGGCGTACCGCCACCGTGAGTGCCATTTCGGCAGTGGGACTGGCCGCTGCCGCGTCCGCACTGGTACTAGTCGCGGTCTGGGCACAGGTACCACCCGCAGCGATCGCGGTCATTCTGCTACTCGTGGCCCGACTGGCGACACAGGCACGCAGCATGGCCAACACCAGCGCCCTCTTGGCCAACGCGCTACCAGCCGTGCGCGATCTCACCACCTTGACCTACCAGGCGCGCGCAGCAGCGGAAATTCCGCCTGATTCCGTCACTGATCGCGGTGATTTGGCCGAAGCACCCGGCAACGCCTTGCTGAGATTCCGGCACGTCACGTTCACCTATGAAGGCAGCACCAACGGAGTCCACGAAGTTTCCTTCGATGTGCCCTACGGCGATATCACCGTGCTCACCGGCCACTCCGGTTCCGGAAAATCCACCACCGCCGATCTAGCGCTCGGGTTATTAGCACCCCAATCGGGCACCATCGACGTGGCTGGCGAACCGCTGCAACCTCGCGACTACAACTGGTGGCGTGCGCACGTTGCCTACGTGCCGCAGGAGACCGTGCTGATCCCGGGAACGCTGCGGGACAACCTCGAGTGGTCCACCGCACAATCCGTCAGCGATGCGGACTGCTGGCTGGCCCTCGATCGCGCGGCCGCAGGCTTCACCCGCAGGTTTCCCGACGGACTCGATACCCTGCTGGGTGATCGTGGCGTGCGGCTGTCAGGCGGGGAACGACAGCGAGTGGCGATTGCCCGTGCATTGCTGCGCAAGCCGGCACTGCTCGTCCTCGATGAAGCGACCTCTTCCCTGGACGATGCCACCGAGGCGGCCGTGCTGGATCTGATGATGTCGCTGGTACCCGCTGTCACCGTGCTGGTGATCGCCCACCGACGATCCACCATCGAAGCCGCCCATCACCTCGTGGTGTTTGATCAGGGACACGTCGTGGAAACCAGCAGCAAGTAACAACCGTGGACAGTTGCCACCAGGCCATCAGCACAACACCTAGGGTGGAGGCGTGTTCACAGTGACTCCACCCGATGGGGAAAGCGCGGCGCCGACCACTGGCGCCCCAACACTGGTTCGCAACGAGGACATGTGGATCGGCACGTTCCCCGGCTTGGGCATGGTGCAGGTGGCTCCAGACGGCCAGTTCACGGTCACGCCAACGAACGCCGACCACACCGAGTCCACGGATGGGGGAAACGACGTTGAAGAGCGACGCCGGGCATTGGTTCACGGTTGGGCCGAGTTGCTCGCGCTGGTCCGCCGCGGCCATCGTCTGACCCCCGGGGCGAGTCTGTGCCCGCCCGACGATCCCCGAACCCTGCTGCTCACCGGTGACCCGCACGACGTGATCATCGTGCTCTTGGAACTCTCCCGACGTGGTTGGCTCGTGCTCAGCGACTTCCCCGCTCCTACCACATGGGCAGCCGACCAACTGGTCGCCCACCCCCGTCGTGCACCCCTGCTGATGTCGGCACGCCGGGCCGAGAAAGCCCATGTGTCCGGAACACCTATCCGCCGGGATTCCGACGCGATCGTAGTCGCACTACCCCGAAGCGAGCAACCGTTGCCGGTGGCCGCCCTGGCCGCAGTCCGAACCCGCAAAACCGGTGAACCGGTGTTCGAGGAACTCACCGGACACAGCCGTTTCGAGGCCGCCACCCGAATCTTCTTCGGCGGCGTACTGCAATCAGAGGACCAACAGGCGGGCGCTGCGGCTCTGGCAGAACACTTGGCGCTGGCGAAGTTGCCGTCTGCCCGCATCAGTCTCGATCCATCCAAACCTGCACCCGACGCCGCGGCGGCCGACCAATCCCACCACCCGCACGCAGCCAGCATCGACACGCTGCTGGCATGGTGGGACCGGAGCAAAGTCCGCCCATGATCCCCGCAATTCCCGATCCGACCCGATCCTGCGCCAACCGCCCCCTGGGGCCAGGCCGCACAGTCTGGCTAGCCTCCTATCCGAAATCCGGCAACACCTGGATGCGCGCGATCATCACCGCGTTGGGCACCCATCGCCACCTGTTTGCGGTCAACCAACTCGGATCCGGTTCCCAGCCGAACCACCTGAACTCAGCCCTGAGTAGCTTTGGGCTGGACCCGCGGTGGCTCGATCGCACCGAGGGTGACGCACTGCGAAGCGCGATGATCGTGCAGATCGGGACCCACAGCCCCGACGCGGCCGACCCGGAAGCACCGGGCGGTGAATCCGGCCCGCCACCGCCGATCTTTCGCAAAACCCACGAAGTTTACCGCGGTGGTCCCCCGGGCGCGGAACCTTTCCCGCTGGCCGGCACCCGCGCTGCCATCCTGGTGGTGCGGGACCCGCGCGACGTCGCCTGCTCGTATGCGCCCTTCTTCGGTGTTGACCTCCCCGAAGCGGTCAACGCACTCGCCCGTGACCGCGGTTCGTCACTCGCCAGCCCCGCGCGCATGCATACTGCCCAGCCGTGGGGCTCATGGAGTTCCCATGGACAGTCGTGGCTGGCTCCGGACGTCCCTTTTCCGGTGCACGTCATCAGATACGAGGACTTGCAGGCGGATGCAGTCGCCACCTGCGCACCGGTGTTCGCGGCGGTCGGGCTGGCAACCTCGGATGCCGAACTCCAGCAGGCCGTGGAGCAGGCCCGCTTTGACCGGCTCGCCAGCCAAGAGGCGGAGCGGGGGTTCCGGGAGACCAGCCCCCGCACCCGGACGTTCTTCCGCAAGGGACGTACCGGTGGCTGGCGCGAAGAACTGCCCCCCGACCTCGTGGCGGCGGTGGAAGCCGACCAAGACGAAACCATGGCGCGGTTCGGTTATGAGTTCACCACTGAACCGGCCGACCGCACGGCGTTGGCGGATGTGCGAGCTTCCCGGAGCCGTCAGGACCGCAGCAACTGGCTCAGCCTCCCCCCGCACTTGGGAATCTCCGTGAGCCGCGGCGACATCCCGACTGAACTGCCCGATGCGGAGCACCCCAAACCGTGGATTCAGGTGCTTCCGGATCAGGCCTTGGTCCGATTTCAACGTGGCGCGGGACTGTATGTGCGGGATGGTCGCGATGTCACGGTGTCCTGGGAACCGGACCCCGCACAACCCACGGATGATCCCTCCTGGCTGATCCAGGGGTGGGCAGTGACCTTGGCCATGCTGCAGCGGGGCGAGCTCAGCCTGCACGCGGCAACCATCGGCATCGGCAATGAGACGATCGCAGTGGCCGGGCACCGCGGCGCCGGAAAATCAACCACCGCCATGGGCCTGCGCAATCGCGGACATCGACTGCTGGTGGACGACGTCACGTTGATCGAGTTTCACGACGGGACGGCCTGGACCACGCCTTTCCCGCGCAACGTGCACCTACTGCCGGATGCGGCGGCAGCGGTGGGGCTGGATTTCGAGGCTTTGCCGATGCTGGCCGGGGGTCGGGTGAAGGCTGCTTTTCGGGCTGAAGACCCACCGGTGGAACCGCGCCGGATCGATCGGATTGTGGTGCTCGCTCCCCAGCTGACTGCGACCGAGGTCACAGTGACTGAAGCCCATGGCGCCGAACGGCTCGCCACTCTTGTGGGTCATACCCGTCGGGACGGGATCGCCCCGTTGGTGCTCGGCCACTCTCGCTATTTCGAGCTGCTGGCCCGACTGGCTGATACCACCGAGGTATTCGTGGTGCGACGACCGCGCCAGGAAAAGACTCTCGCTGAGGTGCTCGATGTGATCGAGAGCCTGTGCAATGTCGACTCCGCCGCCCCGGCGCCGGTTGCCGATGGACGCTGACCAATCCGCGGGAGTCGCTCACCGCCCCGAAGTGTCCACTCCCGACCGTGCCGCGCACACTACTGCTATGGCTACGGGCGCAGACACCCTCACCACCACATCGGTGCCGACAACCCGCCCCAGTCCCCGGGTAACCCAACTGTTGATCCTCGGCTTCGGCTTGGTGCTGCTCGCCACCGCCGCCGGACTGGTGCTCGGAGACGGCCGCTACACCGCCCCCACCACCGGGTTGACCGATGCCGGTCCACTTGTTGGCTGGCTGGTACCACTGCTACGGGCCGCCACGTTCACCGCCGGCGTGGCAACGTTCGGTTGGCTCGGATACGCGGCTTTTCTGGGCCCACAACGGCGCGACGGCACCTTGGGGACGGGTGGATTGGCCGACGTCCGGCGGGCGACCAACGCGGCCGGAATCTGGGCGGCGAGTTCGTTGGCGACGGCCGTGGTGAGCATGGCTAGCGTGCTTGGTTCCCCCCTGGCGGAGGTGATTCGCCCGGCCGTGATTTCCCGCTACGCCTGGGACATCCCAATTGTCCGGGCCTACGTGCTTGGCGCGTTCATCGCTGGGGCGATCTGGGTGTTCGGTCGTCAGACCCGCTCCCTGGCCGCGGCCGCGGGGTGGGCGGTGGCCGCGGGCGCTGCCTTGTCGTTCATTCCCTTGGCCGGTCACGCTGCCGGATATGGTGACCACGCGCTCGCCCTGACTTCCGGCGTCGTGCATGTGTTGGCCATGGCCACTTGGGTGGGAGGGCTGCTTGCCCTGTCAGTCCATGCTTGGCGTGGCGACGCCGGTGTTGTGGAGGCGGCGCGCAGGTACTCCAACTTCGCCATGGTCAGCGTGGGTCTCCTGGTGCTTACTGGCATCGCCAATGCCTACACCCGCATGGACACCTTTTCCGACCTCTGGAATTCCGGCTACGGCAGACTGGTGACTGCCAAGACCATTCTGCTGATCGGGATCGTGCTGATCGCCGCGGTTGTGCGCCGTCGGCTCGCCGAGCGGGTGGGACACAGCCGGCCGGCATTGGCCGGGCTTGTGGCCACCGAACTCGGGTTGATGGCCGTGGCCACTGGTTTCGCCGTGGCGCTGGCTATCACGCCTTACCCTCGTGCCGAAAATTCCGCCACCACGCTGGTGGAGCAACTGCTCGGCCGACCGATGCCCGAAGCCCCCACCACAACCGCCTTGATCTTCGGCTGGCAATTCGAGCCGGTGTTCCTGGTCGGCGGTTTGATAGCGGCAGCCCTATATGTGGCCGGAACCGTGCGGCTGCGCTCCCGCGGCGACTCGTGGCCGGTGGGTCGCACCATCGCTTGGCTACTCGGGGTAATCGCCGTCATGTGGTCCACCAACTCCGGGTTGGCGGTCTACTCGCCCGTCGATTTCAGCATCCACATGCTCCAACACATGGTGCTGTCCATGATTGCGCCGATCCTGCTGGTGATGGGCACGCCGATCACGTTGGCGCTTCGGGCCATCAATCCGGCGCCGAGCGGGCGCCGCGGGCCGCGCGAGTGGATCGCCTGGGGCATCAACACCCCCGTGGCCAAGTTCATCACCCATCCCCTGTGGGTCTTGCTGATCTTCACCGTGGGCTTGTACGGCTTGTACTACACGCCGCTGTTCGGCTGGCTGATGGGTTCGCACCTGGGCCACCTCGCCATGCAGGTGCACTTCCTGCTGGCCGGGTACCTGTTCTCCTACGTGGTGCTCGGCCTCGACCCCGCGCCCCGCGTGCTCGCACCCTGGCTGCGGATGCTGATGTTGCTCGTGGCGATGTCGTTGCACTCGTTCTTTGCCGTGCCGATCATGATGAGCGACATCGTGTTCGCCGGCGATTGGTATTCGCAGGTGCAACCACCATGGGTGACCGATCTGGTGGCGAGAACCAAACTGGCCGGCGGCATCGCCTGGGGAATCGCCGAAGTTCCCTCCCTGATGTTGATGATCGTGCTGGCCGTGCAGTGGGCACGCTCGGATGACCGCGAGGCTCGGCGTCACGATCGCCAGGCCGACCGCGATGGCGAGGCCGAACTGACGGCCTACAACGAGCGCTTGCGGCTGATGAACGAATCAGCACAGCGCCGGGGCGAGTAACTCGCGACTCGCATGTGGCCGGATCCGGCAGTCTGCTCGCCGGCGTAGTTTTGAGCCGGCAGTGGTCCTTACCGGCGTTGCGCTTAGCCGGCACAGGTCCCCTGGTCCCACTCGGCCAGCGCCGCTTGCACCGCTGCCACGCGGTGCGCGCGGGAACCCTGCACCCGGATCCAGCGCAGGTGGTCCGACTGCGCATTCTGCGTGTTGGCATCAGAACTCGGGGGCGCCCCACCGCTGAGGAGTTCACCGATGATCCGCTGCGCCCGGTCTCGCCACAGCACCCCATCGCGCTGGCCACTGTCGGCCACCCACGGAATGTCCGCGTCACACCAGACCACCAAAGCGTTGTCGGCCGCGGCCAAGGCCGGAGCAACCAAGTCCGGATCGTCGTAATAGAGCATGCTGTACACCGCAGTCATAAGCAGTGAACCGTCTGAAATCACCCATGCCAATCCCAGTTCGGCAGCTCGGTGACGGGCGGCTTGTTCCCTACCGGCCTGCGCGGTGAGCACCTGCCATTGTTCGGCGGCATCTGGCACCCGACCGTGCTCGGCCACCCACTCCCGCAGCGTTTCCGGTACCGCCAGACCCGGCAGCGCGCTCGCCAGATCAGACACCAAAGTACTTTTGCCAGTGGATTCACCACCGACCACGGCAATCAGACGCGGTCCAGAGTCAGGCGCAGTGTTTGGATTGGCGTGGTTCAACGGGCCGACCCGGCATCAGTTCCGTCCCCCACGAGGTGCCCGGGAGCCTGCGGCGCTCCCACAACCTGCGTTGCCACCTGATCGTTATCCTCCGCCTCACAGTCGGTCCGCTGAAACCACGTGCGCCAACCAATCAGCGCCATCACGATCAAAATCGCATAGAAGCTGGCCGTGAAGTACAAGCCCTGACTGGCGTAGAGCCCGGTGCCCACCAGATTCACCAATACCCAGATCGGCCAGGCTTCCACCTTCGCCAACACCATCAGCAGTTGCGCCGCGATCGATCCCACCAGCATGAACGCATCGCCCCAGGTCGCCACTCCGCCGATCATCTGCAACAAGGGGGCCAATACCACCCAGGCCAGCACCACCCCACCGGCGCCGAGCCACCGCTGCCGAGCGGAGAGTTGCCCGGGCACCCGGACTCCCTCTGTTCCCCATGTGAACCAGCCCCACACCGCCGCGGCGAGAAAGACCACCTGCATCCCGGCTGAGGCGTACAAATGCCACTGCACAAAGAGCCAGCCGTAGAGCAGACTCGACAGAAAGTAGGGCGGCCACATCCAGCGCGTGCCGACGATGCCCAGCGCAATGCCGAGCAGCGCGAGCACCACCGAGGCTAATTCGATCGCGGTGACCTGGTAGTCCCACGCAGTGAAGAGAACTGTCATGTCCCACACTCCCAACCCGGCATTACCCGGACGGTCATGCGGTCTGCGGCCCGCGTGGCTCGCACTCTCAGTTGGCCGGTCGCGCCAACTCCCGCGGTTGTCAGCATCGCCAGTGACGCCGTAGCCACTGTAGTGCAGGCACCGGTTCCACACCAACCGCCGGGATTCGTCGGGGTCCTTCGACACGTGTGTCGTGGGCCCCTGTCAACCGGGCAAAGTAGTTGCCGCTGTTGGCTTTTGGGATGTGATGCAGGCAACTTCGGAGCCGCTGCTCTTGCGCTTGTTACCCGCGAGTAGGATCATTGGGTTACTGACCGGTAACTTCGGCGCCCTCGTGCGCCACGACCCCAGTGGGAGCACACATATGTCGCATTACAAGAGCAACGTGCGCGACATCGAATTCAACCTCTTCGAGGTGTTCGGTGCCGACAAGCGCATGGGCGCTGCCCCGTTCGACGACATGGACGCGGACACCGCCAAGGAAATCGTCCGTGAGGTCGACAAGCTTGCCAAGGGCCAGCTCAGCGACTCTTTCGCCAGCGCCGATCGGAACCCCCCGGTCTTCGACCCGGCCACTTTCACCGTGAAGATGCCTGAGGACTTCAAGGCTGCCTACCAGCAGCTCATGGACGCCGAATGGTGGCGCCTGGAGCTCCCTGAGGAGCTCGGTGGCACCGGCGCACCCCCGAGCCTGCGCTGGGCCGTGGCGGAACTGATCCTCGGCTCCAACCCCGCTGCCTTCATGTACATGTCTGGGCCTGGCTTCGCCGGCATTCTCAACGCTCTGGGCAATGAGGATCAGAAGAAGATGGCTCAGCTGATGATCGACAACCAGTGGGGCGCAACCATGGTCCTCACCGAGCCGGATGCCGGTTCGGACGTCGGTGCCGGGCGCACCAAGGCCTTCCTACAACCCGACGGCACCTGGCACATCGAGGGTGTCAAGCGGTTCATCACCTCCGCCGAACACGACATGAGTGAGAACATCGTCCACCTCGTGCTGGCCCGCCCCGAGGGTGTCGACGGCGTTGGCGGCCCGGGCACCAAAGGCCTGAGCCTCTTCGTCGTGCCCAAGTACCACGTCGATCTTGAGACTGGTGAACTCGGCGCTCGCAACGGCGCCTACGTCACCAACGTCGAGAAGAAGATGGGCTTGAAGGTTTCCACCACGTGTGAGTTGACCTTCGGCGAGAAGGAGCCAGCCATTGGTTGGCT
Organism: uncultured Actinomycetes bacterium; assembly: GCA_964627505.1. GTDB lineage: Bacteria > Actinomycetota > Actinomycetes > S36-B12 > UBA10799 > JACJWR01. Next base: position 12,837 of record CAZVKB010000013.1, read on the forward strand.
CGTTGGCGACGTCCATGACGGCATCGCGCAAATGTTCAAGGTCATCGAATACGCACGCATGATGGTGGGCACCAAGGCCATCGCCACGCTCAGCACGGGCTACCTCAACTCCCTGGACTACGCCAAGAACCGGGTCCAAGGCGCCGACATGACCCAGATGATGAACAAGACCGCCCCGCGCGTCACCACCACCCATCACCCCGACGTGCGTCGCAGCCTGATTCTGCAGAAGTCCTACGCCGAAGGCATGCGGGCCCTGGTGATGTACACCGCCATGTGGCAGGACAAGGTCGCGATTGCGGAGGCGACCGGTGGCGATGCCGACCTGGCCGAGCGCATGAACGACCTGCTGCTGCCAATCGTCAAGGGTGTGGGCTCGGAGCGCTCGTACGAACTGCTCTCCTCGCAGTCGCTGCAGACCCTCGGCGGGTCCGGCTACCTGCAGGACTACCCGATCGAGCAGTACATCCGGGACGCCAAGATCGACACCTTGTACGAAGGCACCACGGCGATCCAGGGTCTGGACTTCTTCTTCCGCAAGATGGTCCGCGACCAGTTCAAGGCCGTCTCGCACCTGGCTGCTGAAATCACCGAAACCGTCAAGGGCGACTCCGGCAGCGGCGAACTGCTCGCCGAGCGCGAACTGCTGGGAACTGCCCTCGAGGACGTGCAGGGCTTGATCGGCACCCTGGGTGGCTGGGCGATGAAGTCCCAGCAGGAACCGCAGGAACTCTACCGGGTGGGCCTGAACACCACCCGGCTGCTGATGGCTGCCGGCGACTTGGTGATCGGCTGGCTGCTGCTTCGGCAAGCTGAGGTGGCATTGGCGGCGCTGGAAACCGAGACGCTATCGGCCAAGGACCGGGCCTTCTACGAGGGCAAGGTTGCGATTGCCCGCTGGTTCGCCCAGAACCGGCTGCCGCTGCTGACCGCCGAGCGCGTGGTCGCCGAGGCAACGAGCCTGGACGTCATGGAACTCGACGAGGCCAGCTTCTAGCAACACCTGCGCACAGCTGGAGATGCAGTTGTGCAGATGCGCCAAGTCTTACCGGTTGGCACAAGTGCGGCGTCGCTCCACGTGGGGCGGCGCCGCACTTTCGTGCGGGCGGTGTCGAGCTTGGGTGTTAGTAGACTCCCGGCATGGTTGAGGTTGCGACTCCCGGCATGGTTGAGGTTGCATTGCTGCAATTGCGCTTGGACGCCCGGCAATCCGAGGTGCCAGCGCAAGCGCACCCCTTGGCGCCCGTGTTGGATCAGATTCGCCGAGTAGCCGCGGCCGGCGCCCAGTTTGTGGTGCTGCCCGAACTGTGGCGCACCGGACCCTTCGAACTTGAGACCACCATCGACCTGGCTGAGCCGCTACACGGCCAAACTGCCACTGCAATGTCCAATGTGGCCCGCGAATGGTCGATTTGGTTGCATGCCGGGTCGATTTTGGAGTCCACGGCTGACGGCGTCTACAACACCTCGTTGCTGTTCTCGCCGACTGGGGCGCTGGCGGCGCGGTATCGTAAACGCCACCTGTTCGGATTCAACGGTGGGGAGGCGGCGTTCGTGCAGGCGGGCGACGAGATAGTGGTGGTGGACACGCCGCTGGGTCCAACGGGTCTTGCCACCTGCTACGACCTGCGCTTCCCCGAGCATTTTCGCGCCCTCACCGATGCCGGAGCCCAGGCCGTCGTGCTCACCTCCGGCTGGCCCGCAGTGCGAATCGCACACTGGGACGTGCTCACCCGGGCGCGCGCGATCGAGAACCAGGTGTGGCTGCTGGGCGCCAATGCCGCTGGCAGCTCCGGAACGGTTCGTTTGGGGGGGCACTCCTGCGTGGTTGACCCTTGGGGTGAGGCGATGGTGGCACCTGACGACGCGGCAGTCCTGACCGCACAACTCGATGCCGACGCTGTGACAGTCACGCGGGCGGATTTTCCGGTGCTGGCAGATCGGCGCTGATCGGAGTGGTGCGCGGGGCCCTCCGCCATGGGTCCTTGACCGACCACCCCAGGTTCACCAGCCAACAAGCAGTAGCGTGATGCCATGACTTGGCACCTGCACGAGGCGACCTACCCGCAACTGGTCAACGCCTGGTTGAGCGCGATCGAACCGTTTGCCGAACTGTCCGAGGGACTGTCCGATGCCCAATGGGCCGCGCCGAGCATCCTGCCTGGCTGGACCAATGCGGACATCGTCGCACACGTTGTGGGCATCGAACGGGACCTGCTGGGGGAGCCGACGCCGGCGATTGAACCCGATTGGGAGGCCTTGCCGCACGCCGATGACCTCTTTAGCCGCTATACCGAATTGGCGGTGGCCCTCCGCCGGGATATGAGCCAGCGAGAAGTATGCGCGGAACTGCGGAAAACCATCGCGGCTCGTCGGGAGGCTCTTGCCAAGGAGCCCGGTGCGCTAGGCGAGGTGGTGCGCGGACCCGGCGGCTGGGAGCTGCCCCGCGGAGTCGTCTTGCGCATGCGATGCTTCGATATCTGGGTGCACGATCAGGACATTCGGGCCGGGATCGGCGTGGTCGGCGACCTTGGTACGGACGCCGCTTGGGTGGCTTCCGAACGGATGTTGGCCGGGCTAGGACGCACGTGGGCGCGCGATGTGGCCGCCCCAGCCGACGTCCGGGCACGCATCAACGTCACCGGTCCCGGGGTGGAGTTTGCCGTGGTGGTACATACGGATGCAGCCGGGCGGGGTCACACGGCGCCGGCCGATGCCGCGCCCGTGAGCCTGGACGTGACAATGACGTGGCCAGTATTTGCAGCCCTCTCGTGCGGAAGAAACTCCGCTTCCGCTGCGGATGTCACGATGACCGGGGACACCGAACTCGGGTCGCGGCTCATCCAACATTTCAACGTAGCACCGTAGGCGATCGGCGAACATCGCCGACGTCAACCCCCTTTCACCCGGGAGGGCGACTATCCTCCACACATGACAGTGCACGCGGACACCCCGATCCGGGTCTTCCTGCTCGACGATCATGAAGTCGTGCGCCGTGGGTTGGCCGAGTTGCTCAGCCTGGAGTCCGATATCGAGGTGGTGGGGGAATCGGGCACCGCGCAGGATGCCATCCCCCGGATTCGCGCGACCCGGCCCGATGTCGCGGTGCTCGACGTGCGGCTGCCCGACGGCAGTGGGGTGGAAGTGTGCCGCACCGTGCGCAGCCAGAACCCGCAAGTGCAAGCCTTAATGCTGACCTCTTATGCCGATGACGAAGCGCTATTTGATTCGATCATGGCCGGCGCCGCCGGCTACTGCTTGAAGGACATCCGCGGTCACGACCTCGTCGACGCGATTCGCAGTGTGGCCGCAGGGAAGTCGCTGCTCGACCCGGTCGCCACCTCCCGGGTGCTGGCCAAGCTTCGGGGGAGTCAGGAGCACGACCATCGCCTGGCTGCACTCACCGGTCAGGAGCGCCGGATTTTGGAACTCATCGGCGAGGGCTTGACCAACCGCCAGATCGGTGAGCGGATGCATCTGGCGGAGAAGACTGTGAAGAACTACGTCAGTTCCCTACTGGCCAAGTTGGGGATGGCGCGTCGGACACAAGCGGCCGCGTTCGTAGTCCGACTCCAGGATGGACGGCCCTCGCCCTATCCGTAAACCGCGCCTATTCCGCTTGCAGGGGTGCTTGCCAGGTCAACAGCAAGCCGCCCAAGTGACTTGTGCCTACCTGACTGACTCCACCCAAAACCCTCGCTCGACCCTCCAGATTCGCCAGGCCGGACATTCTGGGCAGGCCCTCGGCCGGCAATCCGCAGCCGTCGTCCGCAACGGTCAATCGCAGTAATTGGTCGTGCGCCGAAACCGCCACTTCAATCCGCGTACAACCGGAATGGCGCAGAGCATTGCTCACACCTTCACGCACGGCTGCCACCAGATTGACGGCAAGTTCCGAGTTCACCACCGCATCGACCGGGCCGCTGAAGGACACACTGGGCTTCGGGCGTCGCCCCATTCCGGCACGCTCCACTTCGGCCAACACGCGCGCTCGCACGCTCACCCAGCTGGGTTCATCGCCGATTTCGGTCAGGTCGAAGATCGTTGTGCGGATCTCCTTGATCGTCCCGTCCAATTCGTCAACAGCGCGATCAAGCCGCTCCGCCACGATAGGCGGCAACTCAGCCAGCCGGGCTGCGCCTTGCAGCATCATGCCGGTGGCGAACAGGCGCTGAATCACCAGATCATGCAGGTCCCGGGCGATCCGGTCGCGCTCTTCAAAAATCGCCAACCGTTCCCGTTCGCTGCGTTCGAGATCGAAGAGCAAAGCCACCGCCGTCTGGCGCGCAAACGCCTCTGCCAGTTCGGTTTCGATATCCGAGAAGGCGTAGTCGTCGGCGAAGCGCGCCAAAGCCAGCACGCCGATCACGTGGCCACCCGCGTTCAGCGGCAATGCGAGGCAGGGTCCCAGCACCTGTCGCGCCACGTCGTTGAGCATCGGTTCATCGGCCACCACGGTCTCGCCGGTGGTAAACGCTGCGGCGATCGCACCATTGGTGTGTACAGGGGAATGGGTGAGTTCCGCCAGTTCGGCAAAAACCTGATCATCGGTGAGCTGTCGCGCCCGCGAAAGCGCCCACTGTCGGCGTGGATCGCGATGCCCGGGCGGTGCTGTCACCACGGCATGCAGCACCAATCGTTCGCTGGTATCCGGCACCGCCAAAATCGACACTGCGGCGGAGCTGAGTTGCCAGGCGCGGCGGGCGATATTTTCCGCCACAATCTCCGGCTCCACCTCGGAGAGTACGAGCGTGTCGATCTCTGTGACCGACTCCTGCCACTTCTGGCGCTGCTGACTCAGGCCATACATGCGGGCATTTGCCAACGCTACGCCTGCCGCGCCGGCCAGCGACATCACCAATCGCTCATCCTCGTCGGAGAACGAGCCTTCCCGCTTGTCGGCGATGTACAGATTTCCGTAGACCCGACCCCCCACAAGGACGGGCACGCCCAAAAACGACCGCATCACCGGATGTCCAGCGGGGAATCCCGTGGACTGCGGATGGGCCGCCACATCGGGGACTCGCACCGGATCGGTCTGGTGCATGAGGGTTCCCAGCACGCCGTGGCCCTGTGGCAAGCGCCCGATCGCCGTGACGGTGTCGTCGTCCACGCCCACATGGACAAACCGACTCAGCCGCCCGTTCGGTCCCAAGACCCCGAGAGCGGCAAACTCCGCATCCACCAGGTCGGCGGCGATCCGAACAATTCTGGTCAGAGCCTCATCAAGTTCCAGCCCATCGGCAACCGCCACCACTGCATCAAGCAGCGCATTCTGCGAGGTGGGGTCGGTCATGGGGTGCGCTCCTGACCAGTGTCGGTTGCAGCAGCGTCGCCGCGGGTCGGAGAAATGGCCACGATTTGATCAGCCTGCTCGGCGTCGTCGGGATGATGGGTGATGAGCAGCGTTGCAGTGTGTGCAGTGGCAGCGCGGACATCGGCAAGTAGTTCGGCTGCTGTCACGGGATCAAGGTGCTCGGTGGGTTCGTCGAGCACGAGTACCTCGAAATCTGCCAGCAGGGCTCGGGCGAGCGCCAGGCGCTGGCGTTGGCCACCCGAGAGTGCGTCGCCGTGCGCGCCGACCGGGGTCTGCAGACCCATCGGTTGGGACCGCACCCAGTCCCCGAGCCGAGCTTGGTCCAGCGCCCGCCACACCTGTGCTTCGGTAGCCGAACGCCGGGCCAGGCGCAGATTCTCTTCGATGCTGGTGTCGAAAACATGGGCATCTTGGGTGCAGGAACCGATCACAGTGCGCACCTGATCGGAGTCCAGATCGCGCAATTCGGCCCCGTCTAGCTGCACTGAACCCGAATAATCGAGGAACCGTTCCAACACGGCGTCCACCGTCGACTTGCCAGAGCCGGAGGGTCCCACCAACGCGACTGTCTCACCCGTGCGCAGCGTCATCGACAAACCCGACAGGGCATCTTGCTCGTCATCGGCGTCCGGATACCGAGCCGACAGATCAGCGATCTTCACAGTCCGGCTGCCGTCCGCCGAGGCTGCCGGCAACGGCGCAGGTCTGGCCGCTTCGTGCACAGCTGGCGCAGCATCGGTAAGTTCAAACACACGCTGGGCTGACGAGCGCACCCGCAGGTACGTCAGCGCAGCGGTCGGCAAGTTCACCACCGACTCGTACGCGGCGAGCGGCAGTAACAACACGACCGCCAAGTTGACACCCGAGAGTTCGCCACTGCGGACAGCCGGTACTGCGAAGAGGATCGCACCGATCACCGCAGCCCCCTGGGCAGCGGCACCGAGCGCAGCGGCGAGGCCAGCCGCTACCGAACTGCGCGACTGCACCGCCGTGAGTTCGGCATCCGTCGCCCGCACATTGGCCACCATGCGCGATGTTGCCCCGCTGGCCACGATGTCCGCCGCGCCGGCGAACATGTCGACGACCTCCGCGGACATCCGCCCCTGCACCGGCGCCAGGCGGGTGGCCGCGCGAGCCCCCGCCCAAATCGTGATCCACGGCACCACCAGCCCACCCACCAGCAGTGCCACGGCCAACACTGCACCTGCACCCGGCAGCAACCACGCGGCCAAAGCCACCGAGGCGGCGCCCACGAGCAAACCCGACAAGGCGGGCACCAACACCCGCAACGACAAGTCCTGCACGGCATCCACATCCGAGACGAGCCGGCTCAACAAGTCGCCACGTCGATACGGGCGTAGCGCCACCGGTCCGTTGGCGGCCAGTCGGGTGTAGATCGCCACCCGCATATCGGTGAGTGTGCGGAAAGCCGCATCGTGACTCACCAGCCGTTCGGCATACCGAAACACCGCCCGGCCCAGCCCAAAGGCCCGCACTGAGACGATGGCGATTTGCAGGTACAGGATGGGCGGCTGCTCAGAGGCCCGCGAGATCAACCATGCACTCGTGGCGAGCAAACCCACACTGCTGCCGATGGCCAGCGCCCCCAGCAACGAGGCCAGCAGCAACCGCCACGTCACCGGCCGCGACAGCGTCATCAAGCGGGCCATCGGCCGCGCTGCGTTTCCGGGCGCGCTGGAAATGTGCACGGTTCCGGGCGCCGGAGGTGCGAATTCCTGCGCGCTCGACGTGGTCACGTTGCCACCCCGTCGGGTTGGAGATCCGGGCGGTCGTCGCGCTCGCCAACCGGGTCATGGTCCGGTGACGTCACAGTGATGACCTCATCGGCGAACGCCACGAGCGTCGGCCGGTGCGCCACAAGCACCACGGTGCGCCCGGCACTATGAGCGCGGACCGCTGCCAAAACGTCGGCTTCTGTGGCCACATCCAACGCCGCTGTGGGCTCGTCCAGCAGCAAGAGCGGCGCGCCCCGCAGCAGGGCCCGAGCCAGGGCAACGCGCCGGGCTTGCCCGACACTCAACGCCCGACCACCTTCACCCAACGGTGTGTTCAAACCTTCCGGCAACGACGCCACCAAGTCCGCCAACCCCGCATCTGCCAGTGCAGTGTGGATGCGCTTGTCATCGGCATCTGGACTGCCCAGCGCCACATTCTCCCGCAAGCTCATCGACAGCAAGCGCGGACGCTGAGGGACGTATCCGATCTTTGCCCGCCAGGCGTCAGGATCGAGTTCCGACAATGCCACATCGCCCACCCGCACCTCCCCCGCATCCGGTGCCACAAAGCCCAGCAGGACAGCCAGCATGGTGCTTTTGCCACACCCTGATGGCCCCACCACCGCGGTGATGCGCCCCGGTGCGAACTGGAAGTTAGCATCCGTGAGGGCTGGCCCCGCCCGCCCCGGATACGTCACCTGCACGTCGCGGAAGGTCACGGGCACCGCTGCCGGATTGGGAATGTCGGTGCGCGTGCCGGTTGTCGGCAGCGGGGTATCGAGCACGTCAAAGACTTTCTCAGCCGCCCCCAACCCCTCCGCGGCAGCGTGGAAGTTCGCCCCCACCATCCGCAACGGCAGATACACCTCGGGGGCCAAAATCAGCACCACGAGTCCGGCATACAACGTGAAGGAACCGTTGACGAGGCGCAGCCCGATCGAAACCGCGATGATCGCCACACTCAGCGTTGCCAGCAACTCCAAGGCCAGCGACGACATGAAAGCCACCCGCAGCACCCGCAGCGTGGAGTGTCGATAGGCATCACCCACGCGCCGAATGCTGTCTGCCTGCGCCTTGGCGCGGCCAAACACCGCTAATGTCGGCAGCCCAGCCACCACGTCGAGAAAATGACCGCTGAGCACGCCGAGTGTGCGCCATTGTCGATCGATCCGACTCTGGGTGTACTTGCCGATGAGCACCATGAACACCGGGATCAGCGGAATGGTCAAGGCCACGATCACCGCAGCGAGCACATCCTGGGTGAGGATCGCCACTCCGCCGATGATCGGCACGGTGACTGCGAGCACCAACATCGGCAGGTACTTGGCGAAGTAGGCATCCAAAGCATCGATACCCCGGGTGGCCAAATTGGCCAGTCGGCCCTCTCCGCGCCCAGCCAGCCACACGGGGCCCAATCGCATGGAGTGTTCCACCAAGGCTGTGCGCAACTGGCTCTTGGCCTGTGCAGCCGAGGCGTAGGCTGCGCGTTCCCCCAGGTAACTCAGGACCACTCGGCCTGCCACCACCCCCACGAGCACCCAGACTGCCGGCATGACGTCGTCGAGTGTGGCGCCCTCCTGAAACACCGAAACGATGATCCCCGCAAGGGCGAACGCCTGCGCCACGGCCAGCAGGGCGATCCCGGTGCCGATGGCCACGCTGGCTACCAGGAAGCGCCGCGTGATCCGTGCGTATCGCAGCAGGCGTGGATCAAGTGGGCGCACGGACTAACGCTACAAGCAGACGTACAGATGCGCGACGGCCCGCCTGCGGGTGGCAGACGGGCCGTCGCGAAATCACACTCCTCGACCGGGGCGTGGCTACTTGCTAGTTGCCCCAGCCTTGGCCGCCTCGGCAGCAGCTTCGGCCTCGTGTGGGAAGTCCAACGAACCTTCGTGTGGGTTCGGGATATCCGAAGCCGACACCCGCTTGCGGAACACCCAGTACGTCCACGCTTGGTACGCCAGCACGATCGGCACGAAGATCACAGCCACGATCGTCATGATCTTCAAGGTGTAGGGCGTCGATGACGCGTTGGTGATGGTCAAGGTGGCCGCCGGGTTGGTCGACGATGGCATCACGTTCGGGAAGAGCACGGCGAACAGGAAACTCACTGCGCCCACCATGGTGAGCGCGGAGAAGAAGAACGCCCAACCTTCCTTCTTGATGAAGTTCATCGCGATCGCAGCCACCCACGACGCGGCACCCACGAGCACCAGCACCCAGGTCCAGGCCTTGTCGGAGTAGGCCAACTGCGTCCACAGCAGGAACACCACCGCGAAGACCGCCGCCACCAGACCGGACTTCACCGCGAACTTCTGCGAGCGCTCTTGAATTTCGCCAGACGTCTTCAGCGCCAGGAACACGGCACCGTGGGTGAGGAAGAGCAGGAAAGTCGTGAGACCGCCGACGAGTGCGTACGGGTTGAGCAGGTTGAAGAACCCGCCGGTGTAAAGGAATCCGGCACCCATGGTCGCGTTTGGTTCGATCGGCACACCGCGCACGATGTTGGCGAATGCCACACCCCACAGCAGCGAAGGCAGGAACGATGCGATCGGAATCGCGATGTCCCAGCGCGCCCGCCACTTGGCCGACGATCGCTTGCTGCGGTATTCGAACGACACCCCGCGCACGATCAGTGCCATCAGGATGATGAACAGCGGCAGGTAGAAGCCCGAGAACAACGTGGCATACCACTCGGGGAAGGCCGCAAAGGTCGCGCCACCGGCGACCAGCAACCACACCTCGTTACCGTCCCAGACCGGACCCAGGGTGGTGAGGATGGCCCGTCGCTCGCCTTCGTTCTTGCCGATCACCGGCAACAGCATGCCGACTCCGAAGTCAAACCCTTCGAGTAAGAAGTAGCCGCACCAGAGCACTGCGATGAGGATGAACCAGACCGTTGTGAGTTCCATGATCCTTCTCCTATGCCCTTAGTAGGTGACCGACAGTTGGCGGTCGGGGGCGTCGGTGTCGTAGGGATCCTTCGGCACAATCTCCGGTGGTCCCAGTTTAATGGCCCGCAGCAGTAGTCCGACTTCGATGATGGCCAGCACCGCGTACAGGAGGGTGAAGACCACCACAGTTGTGACCACATATCCGGTACTCACCCCTGGCGAGACCCCCGCCGGAGTCTGCATCAGGCCGAAGACCACCCACGGTTGCCGACCCATCTCGGTGAAGATCCAGCCGGCTGCGGCCCCGAAGAGCGGCAGCAGCGGCATGATGATGGCGCCCCGAAGCATCCACTTCGACGTCGGGGTGCGGCCCTTGCGCGTGGCCCACAGTACGTAGATCGCGAAGAGGAAGGCCAACCCGCCGAGCCCGATCATCAACCGGAAGCCCCAGTAGGCCACAGGCACATAGGGGATGAAGTTGGTGTCGGGGATCAATTCGCTCTGCGCGAACTGCTCTTGGTACTGCGCCTGCAGGTTATTGATGCCCTGCACTTCGCCATCGATGCTGTGCGTGGCCAGCAATGACAGACCGTTGGGGATGTCAATGGAGAACAGGGGTTCCGAACCATCCAGCGTGCCGATGGTGAAGATCGAGAAAGGTGCCGGCGCAGAAGTTTCGTACAGCGCTTCGGCGGCAGCCATCTTCATGGGCTGCTGCTGGACCATCAGCGTGGCCTGGGAGTCGCCGGTGAAGCCCACGACCAGGAATGCGACGACCGAGGTGATCATGCCGAGTTTCAGGGTCGAGCGTGCCATGTCCGCACTCTTGCCACGCATCAGCAGCCAGAGCGAGATTCCACCGACGAAGGCGCCGGCCACCAGAAACGCCGTTGAGATCACATGCGTAAAGGTGATCACCGAAGTGTTCTGGAACAGCAACCGTCCGAAGTCGGTCATCTCTGCCCGGTTGGTCACCGGGTTGTACTCGTAGCCCACGGGGTGCTGCATGAAGGAGTTGGCGGCGAGGATGAAGTAAGCCGACAGCAGCGTGCCGGTGGCGGCCAACCAAATGGTGGCCAAGTGCAGTTTCTTCGGCAGGCGGTCCCAACCGAAAATCCACAAACCGAGGAACGTGGACTCCAGGAAGAAGGCCAATAGCCCTTCCACCGCCAACGGCGCCCCAAACACGTCACCCACGAAGCGGGAGTAGTCCGACCAGTTCATCCCAAACTGGAACTCCTGCACGATGCCGGTGACCACCCCCATGGCGAAGTTGATCAGGAACAGTTTCCCGAAGAATTTGGTCGCCCGAAGCCACTTCTCATTGCCGGAGCGGACCCACGCTGTCTGCATGCCAGCAACCAGGAAGGACAGTCCGATGGTGATGGGAACAAAGAAGAAGTGGTAGACGGTTGTGATGCCGAACTGCCACCGCGCGAAGTCGAGTGCATCCATGCCTACATCGTTCCCTGTCTAGGGCCCGCAACCGGCTGCTATTGGTCCCTGCATCCTCGGACTTTCGACCCAATTTTCTGGGACCAAAGTCCTGGGAACGCGTCAAGGCTTAGTCAAGAGTTGTACGCAGCCGAGTAAATGTGCCTTCTGGACCCCCTGCTAAGGCTGCCAGCAGGTCACCATTGGCCGCCGCTTCGGCGATCGTGGCCCGAATTCCCACGCCCGGAAATGCCCTCACAATGATGCCCGCCGCGCGCAGCACCTCGGCTACCTGCTGGGTCTGCTCTGCCGTCGCGAGCCAGATGAAGTTGCCTTGCACCTCCGGTACCCACCAGCCAGCAGCCCGCAGCCCGGTCACCACCCGACTGCGCTCTGCCCGCAGGTGGTCTACTCGTTCCAAGAGTTCCGGCTCGTCTGCCAGCGATGCCACTGCGGCACGTTGCGCCACCCCCGACACGCCAAACGGAATCGCGGTCTTGCGCAGAGCTTCGGCAGTGTGTGCGTGGGCTAGTGCGAAGCCGACCCGCAGACCGGCCAAGCCATATGCCTTGGAGAACGTCCGCAGGACCGCGATGTTTTCGTGTGCGGCCAGCAACTCCAGCGAACGCACTGCTCGCGGATCATCGACGAATTCCACGTAGGCCTCATCGATCACAACCAAAACGTCATCCGGAACTGCGGCCAACAGTTCACACACATCATCGTGGTGCACGACTGTGCCGGTGGGGTTGTTGGGTGTGCACAGGAAGATCGCGCGGGTCCGCTCGGTCACGGCCGCAGTCATGGCCGGGACGTCTGCTGCCGCATCCGCTCGTAGCGGTACGGGCACCGCCGTCGCCCCGGCAATCCCCGTCACGATCGGGTAGGCCTCGAAACTTGGCCACGCGAACACCACTTCATCGCCCGGTCCGGCGACTACCGACACGATTTGCTGGCACACCGCCACCGAACCGGTCCCCACGGCCACCCACTCCGGCGCCACGTTGAAGCGCTCAGCGATCGCCGTCACCAATTCCTGGGAATGCGGATCCGGATAGCGGTTGATGTGGGCAGCAGCTTCGGCTATCACTTTCAGCACCGATGGCAACGGTCCGAAGGGATTCTCATTGGAGGAGAGTTTGAAACCTCCCGGATCGGCGCGTTGACCAGCTTTGTACGCCGGTAGGCGGGCGATGTCGGGACGGATCTGCGCGCGTCCCACAGTTCAGCGAAGTTCCGCGAGGGCCGCGTCAAAGAGTTCTGTATGCCGGTCCACATCAGTTGCGGTGGTCATCGGGCACATCAGCGCCATGTTGTGGAACGGAGTGATCAGGACGTCGCGGTTGCTCATGTACAGGTGCAGATACTCCTCCAGTTCTGCGTCCCCGCCCGCCGCAGCCGCCGTCCCAGTCCGCGGCGCGGGCGAGGAGAACCGGTACTCCGCTCTGGCCCCGAGTTGGCTGACTGACCAGGGCAGATCATGGCGTTCGATGGCGGCCGCCACACCCTCGGCGAACTGTGACCCGAGCGCGATCATGTGCGGGAACGCCTCGTCTGTGAGGACGTTTTCGAGCGTGGCTCGCATCGCGGCCGACGTCAGCGCATTGCCCGCCAGGGTGCCGCCCACCCCACCGACATCCACCAAGTCCGCATCTTCGCGGGCGAGTGCCCGGTCGGCCACGTCCTGGGTGATGCCGTAGGCGCCCGAGGGCACTCCACCCCCAATCGACTTGCCGATGACGAAGATGTCGGGCTGCAGGTTCCAGGCAGCCGTGCACCCACCCGGTCCAGCGCTGATCGTGTGGGTTTCGTCGATCAACAGCAGCGTGCCGTAGGTCGTGCACAACTCGCGCAAGCCGGCCAAGAAGCCTGGCTCCGGCAGCACAATGCCGATGTTGGTCAGGGCAGGTTCGGTGATCAGCACCGCGACGTCTCGATGCGCCAGTGCCGCCTCGACGGAGGCAAGATCATTGAACTCAGCAGCGCGGGTCGTGGCACTCACATCCACCTGGGGTCCCACATTGCCAGGTCGGTTGATGGTTTCGCCGCGCTCATCGAGCACGGCGAACGTCTCGTCCACGGTGCCGTGGTAGCCGTAGGAGAAGGCCAACACCTTGGGTCTGCCAGTCACCAATCGGGCCAAGCGCAGCGCCCAGCGGTTGGCATCGGTGGCGCTCAGCGAGAACGACCATAATGGGAGCCCAAATCGCCGCGTCAATTCTGCCGCGACCCACTCGGCATCGGCGGTGGGCATCATTGTGGTGATGCCGCCCCGGGTGTCGGCCTGGTCGATCAGAGCCGCGACCGTCGGGGCTGGTGAGTGCCCGGCCATGGCGGCGGTGTCTCCGAGGGCGAAGTCGATGTAGGTGTGATCGTCCACATCTGTGATGCGGTTGCCCTGCGCTCCAGCCAGGTAGAGCGGAAACCCGCCGGACCACTTGTTCATCCAGGTCATAGGCACACGACCGAACAGATGGTCGGCCTGGCCAAAGAGCCGCGCGCTCTCTGGGTTGCGAGCCACATGGGTGCTGCGTTCGCGCTCAAGCAGCGAGGCCAGGTGGGTGCGGTCGAGGGTTCGACTCATGAGTTTCTCCAGTGGTGGGCAGAGGCCTATCTGATCATGACGGGTAAGCAGCCGACAATACTGCCGCGGCCTCGGCGCTGCATTCGGCATCGCGGGTTGGGCGGGTGCGTGCGCTGGCCCCCCCGGTGAGGCTCACCACCACCGGCTGCGCCACCAAGGGCGCCAGGTTGTAGAACTCGGGCCAACGGCTGTCCGGGCTCTCGGTGATTCCAAGCACGGTGACAGCGGGCCACCACGTTTCGGCATAGTTGAGGAACGCTTTTTCCAGATTGCCGGTGGTCAGTGCTGCGACAGCGTTGGCCACTTGTGCGGGCAAAGCCAGCGTCGGCTTTCCTGCCGCCAGCAACGCGAGCGGCACGGCCACCACAGCAGCATCAAATGCGCTCACACCACTGGCGGTGACCAATTCCACGCCCGTGGCTGAGGGGGTAACTGCGATGACGGCAGTGTTCAAGCTGACTTGCAGTGGTGCGGCCAAGAGTTCCGGGACCGCCTGGAAGCCACCTGCCACCATCGCATCGCCTCCCCGGTATTCCGACCCTTCGGTGAGTGCTTGCGCACCCAGTTCCGGGCTGTCCAGGCCGTATTCGCCAGCAATCTCCGTCGCCTCTGCGAACGTCCGATCCGGGGTATCCGCACGCCATCCCAACTCGGCAAGAGCCCCGGCAACGGATGTGGCAGCGGGCAGGTCAGCCTCCGAGAGCGTTTCGAGATCGCTCATGAGCTCCCCCGCCGCCGCCTCAGCATCCGCACTGGTCTGCCCGCTCAGAGAACTGTGCACCAAGGCATCCTCGAAGTCCGTGGGGACCAGCGTGAGACCCGCTCGTGCAACCAATTCCACCAACGGATTCCCGGTGAGACCGTGCAACCAGGCGGCTCCGAGTTCCAACGGCACGCCCCATGATGTGTCGGTGTGCACTCGACCCCCCACGCGTTCCCGCGCTTCCAATACCGCCACCTCGCAGCCCGCGGCGCTTAGCGCCGTCGCCGCCGCCAAGCCGGCCAATCCTGCGCCCACTACCGCCACCCGTGCACCTGCGCCCACCAGATCCAGGATGCTCGCGGCGGCTCGTTCGCCAGAGGTGTAAGCCCCGTGCACGGTGCTGGGATAAGTGGTGGACGTGTATTCCCCGGCCAGCACCACGCGCTCACCCACGACGGCATCGGCTAGCACTTGCCGAACTGCTGCTGAGGTGCCCACTGGCAACGCCGAATATGAGCCAAGCGCCCAAGGATCAGTGTCCCAGCGGGTGACAAGGGACCGAGTAGGGTTCGCGGAACCTGCACCCGTGGTGGCGGGAACCGGCCCCGCCTGATTGCCGCTGGCTGGCTGGTCCCCACACGCAGCGAGCGCCACCGCGCCGACGACGCCCAACCCCCCGGCCAACACTGCCCTTCGGGTGGCTTGCGAACCGAACCTCACGTGCTCCACTCCTGGCGACATCGCACCTCCTTATCCCCAGCGTTCAAGCCCTCACCAAGCCGCCGAAATACCGTCTAAGGTAGATAGTCCCGACCCCTTCGGTGAGGGGAACACTACCCGTCCCGA
>CAZVKB010000013.1:28453-38863 GCA_964627505.1 uncultured Actinomycetes bacterium
TCGGCGCTTGAACTCGCTGCCGATGGTGCGTCGCCCCTGGGCAACATCCAGGCCGATCCCCGACGTCCAGCCCCACACGCTCAGCGGGCCATGATTGCGTCCAGGCGGTGAGCATGAACTTGCGCTCCGCCACGGTGAATGAGAGGTCTAGCGTGCAGGAGAACGGCAGCGCAGTTGTGTCCCAACCCATTGTGTCGACTGGACTGGACGGACTCGATCACATCCTCAACGGCCTACGGATGGGCGACAACGTCGTCTGGCGGGTGGACAACCTCACTGATTACCAGACGCTCGTGTCCCGGTTTGTCGCTGCCGCCAGGGCTGCAGGCCGGCAAGTGGTGTATCTGCGCTTTGGTCGTCACGAACCCTTGGTCGCTCCGGTGGACGCCGAGGTGTACAACCTTGACGCATACCAAGGTTTCGAGTCGTTCACGGTGCGGCTGCACACGATCCTGGCCGACGAAGGACCTGGCGTGTTCTATGTGTTCGACTGCCTGTCCGACCTATTGGATGCGTGGGCTACCGATGCGATGATCGCCCACTTCTTCATGGTCACCTGCCCTTACCTCTACGAGTTGGACACGGTCGCCTACTTCGCGCTGCTGCGTCCCCACCATTCGCAGGCGAGCGTGGCGGGAATCCGGGGCACAACCCAAGTGCTCGTCGACGTCCGGCGGTGTGACGACGACCTCTTCGTGCACCCGCTTAAAGTGGAGGGGCGATCGTCGGTGACGATGTTCCTACCCCACCGACACGTGGATGGTCAATTCATCCCCCTCACCAGCAGCACACAGGCCACCGAATTGGTGTCACGGTTGCGCGCCGCACGTAGGGACCAGGACGGTGCGGCCCACCTGGATCGCTGGGATGTCCTTTTCATGGCTGCTGCGGAGGTGGCCGGCCAGCACGATGCTCTTGCCACACCCTCCGGCGCAATGATTCCCGCCACCCCCGTCGTGCCGGGATCACTCCTGGAGGTTCGCCCCGAGCGGGCGGCCATGGTGGATCAGTTGTGCCGGATTCTGATCTCCCGGGAACCCAGGATGCTGGCACTGGCGCAACGACACTTCGGGTTGGCAGATCTGCTGGACATCAAGTCCCGCCTCATCGGTACGTGCTTGATCGGGGGCAAAGCCGTGGGGATGCTGCTTGCACGCAGCATCCTGCGCGACGATCTCCTGGCGGACCCGGAATGGGACGAGATCCTCGAGCCGCATGACTCCTGGTTCGTCGGGTCTGACGTCTTCTACTCCTACATCGTGGACAACGGGTGGTGGCGACTGCTGATGGAACAGCGCACCCCGGAGGGTTACTTCACCGCCGGTGCCAAGCTGCGCGAAAAGTTGCTGCAGGGCACATTCCCTCCCGGGCTCACAGACGAGTTCCAGGTGATGCTCGAGCACTTTGGCCAATACCCGATCATCGTGCGTTCCAGCAGCCTGCAGGAGGATGGATTCGGTAGCGCCTTCGCCGGCAAATACGACAGTGTCTTCCTGGTCAGTCAAGGGAGTCCCGAGGAGCGACTTCACAACCTCGTAGACGCTATCCGCCGCGTCTATGCCAGCGCCATGAGTGAAGAGGCTCTGGCCTACCGGATCGCTCGCGGACTGGACAGGCGAGAGGAACAGATGGCATTACTGATCCAGCGTGTGTCCGGGAGTTACCACGGTGACTTCTTCTTTCCGACTACGGCCGGCGTGGGCATGTCGTACAACACCTTCGTCTGGGATCGCCAGTTGGATCCCAGTGCCGGGATGCTGCGGTTGGTCCTCGGTCTAGGTACGCGTGCTGTCGACCGGGTCTCTGGTGACTATCCCCGAATCGTAGCGCTGGATCATCCTCGGCTCCAGGCCAATGCCGGAGACGACGAAGCTGCCCGATTCTCCCAGCACAAGGTCGACCTGCTCGACATCACACGCAACGCTCCGCGCACCGTCGGTCTGCAGGAACTTGCGGAACTCGTGCCGGAACTGCCGTGGTCGTTGCTAGCCAGTGAGGCTTCGATGTCCCCGGTTCGGCCCGGCGCGATCGCCGCAGCACGCCCCGTTGCAGCACGCAAAGTGCTGTCGTTTTCGGAACTGCTGTCCGGTACCCAGTTCCCCAAGATGATGCGCCGCATGCTGGACACCCTGCAACGGGCCTACGACTACCCGGTGGACGTTGAGTTCACCGCAGAGTTCAACGAGAGCGGCTCGGCACACATCAACCTGGTGCAGTGTCGGCCGCTTCAGACCCGCGGCATCCAGGCCGGTCGGGTAAGCATCCCTGAGCTCGTGCCCATGGATCAGACCCTCTTCCGTTCCGCAGGCAGTTTCATGGGTGGCAGCATCGTTGCCCCCCTGCGCCGAATCATCTGCGTCGATCCCCGGTCGTACTCGCAATTGCGCCAAGCAGATCGCTACGAGGTTGCGCGCACAATCGGACGCCTCACACGCATGGTGCGCGACCAAGAAAGTCAGCCCACCGCCCTGCTGGGCCCCGGCAGATGGGGCACTACGAGCCCGAGCATGGGGGTGCCGGTGCGTTTTGCCGAGTTGGGCGGCATCACAATGCTCGGGGAAATCGCCTTTTCGGCGGGTGGTCTGATGCCCGAGCTTTCTTTTGGTAGCCACTTCTTCCAGGATCTCGTGGAGTCAGGGATCTTTTACGTCGCGATCTTCCCTGATCGCACAGACACGCAATTGAACTTGGAATACCTCACCGACTACCCGAACATCCTGGCGCAACTACTGCCGAACGACGCCGCCCTGGCCGCCACCATCCGTGTGGTGGACCTACCCGAGGGACACGACCTCGTGCTGCACGCCGACATCATCAGCCAACGCGTATCGTGCCACCAGCAGTCGCCGAGAACTCCCCTGACATAGCGGTATCCGCGGTCGCTACTGCGGCCCGAGGTCTACATCACGCCTTGGTCGATCATCGCGTCGGCAACCTTGCGGAATCCTGCGATGTTCGCCCCCAGGACGAGGTTACCGGGTTCGCCGAACTCCGCTGCTGCGTCGTGCGCTGTCCGGTAGATGTCGGCCATGATCCGCTGCAGTCGGCCGTCGACCTCATCAAACGTCCACTGCGTCATCGCAGCGTTCTGGCTCATCTCCAGTTGGCTGGTGGCAACCCCGCCGGCGTTGGCCGCCTTCGCTGGACCGTAGGCGATCCCTGCCGCGAGGAACTTGCTGATCGCCTCTGCGGACGAGGGCATATTCGCGCCCTCCGAGACGCAGACGCATCCGTTTCGCAGTAACTCCGCTGCGTCGGCGGCGTTGATCTCATTCTGAGTTGCGCTGGGGAACGCAGCGTCGCAGGGGATGGTCCACACCCCATTGTGGCCGGCCGGATAGTCCTCGACCGGTGTGTAGGTGCATCCGGCGCGTTCCTCCGCGTAGCGGTTGAGCCTGCCCCGCTCGACCTCCTTGATGTGCTTGAGCAGTTCAAGGTCGACCCCTCGGGGGTCATGGATCATCCCGTCAGAGTCGCTGCAGGTCACTGCGATCGCACCCACGTCGTACAACTTCTCAATCGTGTAAATTGCCACGTTGCCGGAACCGGACACTGTGCAGGTCTTGCCCTCCAAGGAATCTCCAAGGTCGGCGAGCATGTTCTGGGCAAAGTAGACAGTGCCGTAGCCCGTGGCTTCGGTACGCCCTAGAGAGCCACCCCACGCCAAGCCCTTTCCTGTCAGCACACCCTCGTAGCGACCCGTGAGGCGCTTGTACTGCCCGAATAGGTAGCCGATCTCGCGCCCCCCCACTCCGATATCTCCGGCAGGCACGTCGATAGTGGGACCAATGTGGCGGTAGAGCTCGCTCATGAAGGACTGGCAGAACCGCATGACCTCAGTGTCTGAGCGACCTTTGGGGTCGAAGTCTGACCCTCCCTTGCCGCCACCAATGGCCAACCCGGTGAGGGAGTTCTTGAAGATCTGCTCGAACCCCAGAAACTTGATCACCCCCGCGGTCACGCTGGGGTGGAAGCGCAGCCCGCCCTTATAGGGACCGAGCGCAGAGTTGAACTCAACCCGGTAGCCCTTGTTGACCTGGACTGCGCCGTCATCATCGACCCACGCCACCCGGAACAGGATTTGCCGCTCGGGTTCCACAATTCGCTGGATGATGTTGGCCTTCCGGTAACGCGGATGGCGCTCGAGCAGTAATTGCAGCGAAGTCAGTACCTCCTCCGCGGCCTGGTAGAAATCCGCCTGGGCCGGACTGGAGCGCATCAGGTATTCGATGGTGTTGTGCACGTAGGTCATCGCTTCGGCCCGTCTGCTGGCTCGGTGACGCGCTTGGCGCCATTCGAAGAGACGCTACCACCGGCCGCTCCGCCGCATTCGCGAGAGTATCGACTCCGACGAGGCCCATGCTGGCAGCCCGGAGCTGGCAGCTCGCGAGGAACTTCGTTCCCCTCTCCTCAAGTCAGACCCGAGCCAAATCCACGAACCGGCTGTAGTGACCTTGGAAAGCGACCGGGATGGTGCTGGTGGGGCCGTTGCGGTGCTTGGCCACGATGAAGTCCGCCTCACCGGCCCGCGGTGACTCCGGCTCGTAGGAGTCCTCCCGGTGCAACAGCAACACGATGTCGGCATCTTGCTCGATCGACCCGGATTCCCGCAGGTCCGAAATCATCGGTCGTTTGTCTTGTCGTTGCTCGGGTCCACGGTTGAGTTGGCTGATCGCGACCACGGGTACGTCCAACTCTTTAGCGAGCAGTTTCATGGAACGGCTGAACTCGCTGACCTCCTGCTGGCGACTCTCCACTTTGCGCCCGCTGGTCATCAACTGCATGTAGTCGATGACCACCAACCGCAACTCATTACGTTGTTTGAGTCGCCGACATTTGGAACGAATCTCCATCATGGTGAGGTTCGGCGAATCGTCAATGAACAGCGGCGCATCGGACACCCGACCCATGTGCTTGGCCAGCTTGTTCCAGTCGGTTTCGGACATCTGCCCAGAACGCATGTGGTGCAGCGGAACCATTGACTCGGCGCTGAGCAAGCGCATCACGATCTCGTTGCGCGCCATTTCCAGCGAAAAGATGGCACTGGTGAGGCCGTGCCGGATACTGGCGCTGCGAGCAAAATCCAAGCCCAACGTGGACTTGCCCATGGCCGGCCGAGCTGCCACCACCACCATTTGACCCGGGTGCAAACCGTTGGTCAGCGAATCGAGATCGGTGAATCCTGTGGGTACCCCAACCAGCTCACCACCCCGACTGGCGATCGCCTCAATTTCGTCGAGAGTGGGGCGCATGACATCGCCCAGCACCACATAATCCTCAGCAGTGTTCTGCGATGTGACGTCGTACACCTCTGCTTGCGCGCGGTTCACAATGGCGTCGAGGTCACCTTGGGCCGAATAACCGAGTTGTGCGATCCTCGTGCCAGCTTCCACCAGGCGGCGCAAAACCGCCTTCTCCCGCACGATATCCGCGTAGTAGCCCGCATTTGCAGCGGTCGGCACGCTGGCCACCAGCGTGTGCAGATAGGGCGCCCCACCGACTCGCCCGATCTCCCCGGCCCGGGTGAGCGCGGCCGCGACTGTCACGGCATCCGCAGGCTCACTGCGGACGTAGAGGTCCATGATGGCCTCGAACACCAATTGATGAGACGGCTGATAGAAGTCGATGTACCGCACCCGCTCGACGACATCAGCAATGGCGTCCTTGCTGAGCATCATGCCGCCGAGCACCGATTGCTCGGCCAACACATCGTGCGGCGGAACCCGGTCGAGCGCAACCCCAGACATCTGAGCCGAACCGGGCATCGAACTGGACACATCGATAACAGTCATGAGCACCTCCCTCACCGGATGATCCGGGCTAGTACCTGTCTAGTGCAGGGATCCGACACAATGACCAGAACACCCCGCTCGTCTCACAATGCGAGACGTCGCCTGTGGATAACTTTGTGGACATCCTCGGTGGAAATCCCCGATTGGGTCGTGAATTCGGTGGACTACCTGTGTATAACCTGTTCATCCACACCTGTCACCATCTCAGCAAATCCACTCTGACCTGGGAAAACACAATCCACCAGCGGTGGACGAACAGTTGCGCTCGGGCGCGTCGGGTTATCCCCAAAGAATCCCTTACACAATGTTTCCAAAGTGCAACACGACCGCAGTTGCGCTATCGAAAACGCAAGCAGGGGCCGCATCGATGCCCCTGGCACCGACGCAGCCCCTGGCGCGCAATAGCGCGGCGAGCCGTGCTACTCGGCTGCGACCACGTTCACCTGCACCGCAGCGGCAACTCCGGGCAGCAAGCGCACTGAGGCGGTCACCACACCCGTGCTCTTGATGTGTCCGGGAAGTTCAATCGCGGTGCGTTCCAGCAGCGGACCACCGGCAGCGCGGATAGCGTCGGCCACCTCTTTCACCGAGATCGATCCGAACAGGTGACCGCCGTCGTGAGCGCGGGCGGACACTGTCACGTCGAGGGCCTCGAGTTCGGCCTTCACCTCATTGGCGTGATCCAGGTTGCGAATTTCGCGGGCCCCACGCGCCCGGCGCATCGACTCCACCTGCTTTTCGGCGCCTTTGGACCAGTTCATCGCCAGGCCCCGCGGCACGAGATAGTTGCGGCCGTAACCGTCTTTCACCTCGACGACGTCCCCGGAAATGCCCAGGCCAGCAACTTCTTGAGTCAGAATAAGTTTCACGACTAGTTCCTCTTCCTGTCCTCAGCGACCGGTGCTGGTGTAGGGCAGCAGCGCCAGTTCCCGGGCATTCTTGACCGCCATGGCAATGTCCCGCTGGTGCTGGGTGCAGTTGCCGGTGACCCGACGGGCACGAATCTTGCCGCGGTCGGAGATGAACTTGCGAAGTAAGTTCACGTCCTTGTAGTCGATGTGCTCCACCTTGTCTTTGCAGAACGGGCAGGGCTTCTTCTTGATTTTGGTCAACGCCGGTGCTGGCGTGCGAGATGACTTGCTCATAAATGGTCCACTTCGTCGAAAATTAGCGGTCGTCGTCAATTGATCGGAAACGCGGCGCCAGTAACGCGCCGACAGGGGTTAGAACGGCGGTTGGTCGCCGCCACCACCCCAAGCGTCACCAGCGGCAGGCTGGGAGGCCCACGGGTCGGCTGGCGGAGTGGCCGCTGGAGCGTTGAAACCACCGCCGCTTCCGCCGCCTCCGTAGCCACCGTCCCGAGCGATGCGGGCTACTTTGGCTGTGGCATTGCGCAAGGAAGGACCAACTTCGTCCACCTCAATCTCCACCACGGTCCGACGCTCGCCGGACTGGGTCTCGTAGCTGCGCTGCTTGAGCCGTCCGGTGACAATCACCCGCGTCCCCTTGGTCAGCGACTCGGCCACGTTTTCGGCATATTGCCGCCACACGCTGCACGACAGAAACAGCGAATCGCCGTCCTTCCACTCCCCAGATGCCTTATCAAACATCCGCGGAGTCGAAGCGATCCGGAAGTTCGCCACTGCCACACCGCTGGCCGTGAACCGCAACTCGGGGTCGTCCACGAGGTTGCCGATCACAGTAATGTTGGTCTCACCAGCCATCGTCTGCCTCCTT
Organism: uncultured Actinomycetes bacterium; assembly: GCA_964627505.1. Lineage (GTDB taxonomy): Bacteria > Actinomycetota > Actinomycetes > S36-B12 > UBA10799 > JACJWR01. Next base: position 35,983 of record CAZVKB010000013.1, read on the forward strand.
CTCAGGCCTCCTTGCGGAGGACCTTCGTGCGCATGACGGATTCGTTGAGGTTGAGTTGCCGGTCGAGTTCGGTCACCGCAGCCGGATTGGCCGAGATCGAGATAAAGGCGTAGATGCCTTCGGACTTGCGGTTGATGTCATACGCCAAGCGCCGCCGACCCCAAATGTCGACGGCGTCCACTGTGCCGCCGTCGGCGGTGATGACGTTGAGGAAAGTGTCCAAGCTGGGGGCGACTGTCCGCTCCTCCAACTCGGGGTCGAGGATTACCGCGATTTCATAAGGGCGCACGTGAAGACCGCCTCCTTCGGGCTCAGCGGCCACGGACGGTCCGTGGCAGGAGGTCTGATGTGCTGCCCGCAGGTGCGTGACCTGCGAACATGCCCGCCCATCCTAGCGGCAGCCATCAGTCGCAGACCGATCGGGGGAAATCAGCTGTGGAAACGCGCGCTAGGCTCATCGGATGACCTTGCTTGGAGCACATGTCGATCAGCTGGACCCCATCGCCGGCGCCCAAGCGATCGGTGCCGACGTCGTGCAAATCACCCTCGGTGATCCACAAAGTTGGGCCGCCCCCAGTGTGGCCTATCCGGGGGGAGCAGCGGCCTTGCGTGCAGCGCTCGAGGCAGCTGGAGTGGCCGTCTATGTGCACGCCCCATATGTGATCAATGTGGCCTCACCCAACAATCGGATTCGGGTGCCAGGTCGACGCCTGCTGAACCAGACGGTCCGCTTAGCCGGCGAAATCGGCGCCCGCGGAGTGGTTGTGCACGGCGGTCATGTCACCGCCGGCACACCGGCTGAGACCGGATACGCCAACTGGGCCAAAGCGGTGGCCGATCTCGATGAGTCCTGCCCGGTACTGATCGAGAACACCGCTGGCGGGAAACATGCAATGGCCCGAACCCCTGCGGCATTGGCCAACTTGTGGAACGCGGTGGGCGCCTCTGGCGTGGGCTTCTGCTTCGACACCTGTCATGCCTGGGCTGGTGGGATGACCATGCCGGAGGCGGTCACCATCGTGCGCGAGATCACTGGTCGGATCGACTTGGTGCACGCGAACGACTCCCGCGGCGGGCTGGATTCCGGCGTCGACCGACACGCCACATTCGGCACCGGGACTATCGACCTCGACGCTTTGCTCGACGTGATTGCGCTCGCCGACGCGCCCGCGGTCATTTGCGAAACGCCGCCGCAGAATGTTGCCGCCGACATCACACTCATTCGCAACCGACTCGGTCAGCGGGAAACTCCCAGGTAGGGTAGTCCGGTGACCCTGACTGTCCGTGAGATCTCCGCCCAGGAGCACCTCGCCTACCTCAATACCCGGGAATCGGTGTCATTTCTGCAGATTCCCGCCTGGGGAAAGGTGAAATCCGAGTGGGGTCACTTCTCCATCGGATGGTTCACTGAGGATGGCCAGCAAGTTGGTGCCGGCCTCGTGCTGACTCGCCAGGTGCCGCGGATCAGGCGCTATCTGGCCTATCTTCCGGAGGGCCCGGACCTGGACTGGCGCGGTGAGCGCACCCCCGACACCATCGCGGAATGGCTTGACCCGATGCTCGCGGTGCTCAAACGCAAAGGTGCCTTCGCCGTCAAGATGGGTCCACAGGTGGCGGTGCGTTCGTGGCAGGCACAGACCATCAAGAGCGCGATCAGCTCGGGAAGCGCCAAGCGGCTGCGCGACATCCCACCCGATTGGGAGGACTCCGGCGCAGTGGCGATCGCCGACTCGCTACGAGCCCACGGGTGGCGGCAAGACACCACCGAGAGCACCGGCTTCGGCGACATCCAGCCCCGCTACGTCTTCCAAGTCGGTTTGGCCGACAAGACCGAGGACGATGTGCTGCGCGGCTTCAATCAACTGTGGCGACGCAACATCAAGAAGGCCGAGAAGGCAGGTGTCACCGTGCGCCGGGGCACTCGCGCCGACCTCGCGGCTTTCCACCCGGTATATCAGGAGACAGCCGAGCGGGACGGATTCTTAGCGCGGCCGTTGAGTTACTTCCAAGGCATGTGGGATGCCCTGAACACCGAGCAGCCGGATCGAATGTCGGTGTATCTGGCCGAGCACGAAGGCCGGGTGTTGGCCGCCACCACGATGGTGCGTGTGGGCACTCATGTGTGGTATTCCTACGGCGCCTCGAGCAACACCGGCCGGGAAGTGCGCCCGAGCAACGCCATCCAATGGCGGATGATCACGGATTCGCTAGCATCCGGCGCGCGCGTGTATGACCTGCGGGGAATCAGCGACACGATTGACCCCGATGACCCGCTGTTCGGCCTCATCCAGTTCAAACTCGGCACGGGCGGCTACGCCCTGGAGTACATCGGGGAGTGGGACTTCGCCTTGCGCCCGGTGTTGGCCTGGGCATTTGACCAGTACATGGCCCGGCGCAAATAGCATCAGCTGGACCCCTCGGCGTGCCGCGGCATACCGGCACGCGGCATTCGATCATAAGGTGGGGGCGTGACATTCACCCTGCATGTTGATGCCGATCTGTGGCGAGCTAACGCCACGTCGGTGCGGGATGCCATCAACACGGCGTTGGCCGAGGATGAAGGCACGCGCGGCCTGGTGCCTGTGATCAAGGGCAACGGCTACGGGCTGACCAAACCGCGACTGGCTCGCGAGGCGGCCACACTCGGGGTGGATGCGGTGGCCGTGGGCACCCCGTATGAGGTCCATGACGTGGCCCAGGAGTTCGACGGTGACATCTTGGTCTTGCAGCCCTGGGACCCGCGCGATCAGTTGGCCACCCGGGTGTGGGAAGACTTGCACGCTCGGCTGAGTATGCGCGTGATCCGCACTGTTGCCTCGACTGACGTCCTGCACCGCTTGGCCGCCGAAGCCACATCTCCGGTCTCAGTGGTGCTCGAAGG
>CAZVKB010000014.1:0-33038 GCA_964627505.1 uncultured Actinomycetes bacterium
ACGCATCCGACCATGGTAAAGGTATCCAGAAGTCCAAGGAAACACCTCCCGCTGCACGTGTGTCGATGTCAACATGGCGAATACGCAAAATTCGGCTAGGTGACGAAGGAACGGGAAATTGGTTCGCAGAAACCCCATCCAACGCATGATCAAAGCCAATATCGGTGCGAATGCAAGTGATTTTAGTCACACTTCGCACTCCCTGCGGCGGTTGTTCGAGGTGTTGGCGACGCTGGCGATCCTCAGTTTGGCGCTGCTGCCCGGATCGTGGGCCCATGCAGACGACGGCACTGACGAAGCTCACCTCGGCCCGGCCGACGCCGCGCTGGTGTTCAGCCCGGAGGAACTCGCGGGGCAGGCGTCGATCTCACCCATGGCCTACGCCGGCCGCACGTATTGGCCGATTTCGGACCGGGCCAAGGTCGCCGCTGCGGTGAAGGGAAATGGTCACGACTTCTCGGTCTGGACGGGTACCCCGGTGTATGCCGTGCGCGACGGAGTGGTCAAAGCTTCGGCAGACTTGGTGGGTTACGAGTCCCGCCTGTCGGCCAGCCAGCAGAACGGGTACTACTCCTACGGCCGGTATGTCAAAATCTCTCATCCGGATTCACCTGGAGTGATGGTGTACGCCCACCTCAGCACCAGGTTGGTGGCCGCTGGCCAGAGCGTCTATGCCGGTCAACTCATCGGCTACAGCGGCGGCACCGGCTACTCCTTCGGACCGCACCTGCACATCGACTGGAACGGCACCTACAACGCGGTGTCCTGGCTCAACCAGCGCAACCCCGAGTACCCCCCCGGCACACCATCAGCTCCGCCAAAAGTGGACAACCGAATCCCGGCCGGGGGCACGGTGACCGTGGACACCGGCGCTCCGAACACCACTGTACTGGGCAACCTCACGGTGACCGAGGCTGCTGGGCCGGGTTACACGACTGCGTATCCGTGCGCGGCCGGACTGCCGCGGGATGATGCCGGCCGAGTGTCGACGTCGGTCAACAACTACGTCACCGACGAAACCACGCCCAATGCCACCGCCGTGAAGGCCGATGCCAACGGCAAGGTGTGCATCTTTACCTCCGCCGCGGCTCATCTGATCTGGGATCAGGTATCTGAAACCAATGCCCTACCCACACAAACCGCCACCCGACTGCTGGACACCCGCGAGAGTGGTGGACTCATGACATCCGGTGCCGTCCGCAAAATCTCGCTGGGCGCCGCGGCTGCCAATGCCACTGTCTACGGCAACCTCACCGTCACCGACACCCAAGGGGTGGGGCACACGGCCGGCTACCCGTGTGCCAAAGGATTGCCGGTCACAAAAGACAACGTTGCCGCCACCTCCATCAACAACTTCGTGGCAGGGGACGTGACCCCGAATTTCGCGGTCATCAAAGCGGATGCCAGGGGTGACATTTGCCTGTATACCAGCGCCCCCGCCAACCTGATCTGGGATCACTACGGCTCCACCACCAACATTCCAGCTGGGCAGGCGGTACGGCTATATGACACCCGGCTGTCTACCGGCAAGGGCGCCTCGGTGACACGTGTGAAAACGGGCAAGCCGAACTCCACAGTGTTTGGCAACCTCACCGTCACCGAACCGGAAGAGGCTGGTTTCACGTCGATCTACCCGTGCACCGAAAACGTGCCGCGGGATGCCAACGGTCGCCCCTTGACCTCGGTGAACAACTACGTGGCAGGCCAGACGACCCCGAATTTCGCCGCTGCGCAAGCCGACAGCAATGGGGAAATCTGCATTTACACCTCCGCACCAGCCCACCTCGTGTGGGATCAGGTGGCAGCCTCCACCAAGGTGCCGACACACTACGCCGAGCGCAAACTCGACACCCGCACGCGCTAAGTCCCCAGGTGTCGAAGTCGTGCAGGTTAGCGCGGTTTCGGTTCGAGGAACCCGGTGCCGCGCAACTCGTCACGTACCGCCAATGCACTGACAGCTATCGCCGGTATCACGGCGAACACCAACGGGTGCGGCCAGTCCAGTGCGCCCAGGCCGTACATGAAGACCCCGGAAACGAATCCCGCAGTGAGCACCAGCGCGCTGATGTTGGCGATTGTGGTCAGATGTCGATGTCGGGGCGCCGATCCAGGCGTTGCGTCGGGGAATCCAAGCGCGCGTACCGTCGAGAGAAATCCGCCAGTGTTTGCCGTCAGCCACAGTTTCACGCTGGATGCCTGGGCCCAACCCGCCGCCATACACGCAGTGCTGGCTGACATCACAGGGACGAGCCAGGACGGCCGGGAACCTTCGATGGTGAAACCTGCCGCCACGATCAGCCCGATCGTGCCGAGCGAGGCGGGTACTGCCAGCCCAGCACCCGGCCATCGGGTCACCCAACGACTCAGGGCTGTTCCCGCCAGCACGCCAATCATCGCACCCAGCAGAGCTAGTCCGGCCAGACTGGCCTGTGGCCAGTCCTCCCAGGGAGCTTTCGCAAATACCACCAGGTTGCCGGCCTGGTTGGTGGTGAAGACGCCGAAGTTGTCGTAGCCAAAGGAATCGGCCACGCCAATAGTCCACGCCATGGCAAACAGCCCCAGCATCGTGACTCGCCGCCGCGCGGGGCGACTGTCCGGCTGCGCCATGGTGCCACCCTAGCGCTGGCAGGTTGGCGCATAGGCATGTTTCAGGAGCATGATTGTGGTCATGGCCAGCGAGGTTTCCACGATCGCATTGCACGGTCGGCGCATCTCCTATCGGGATAGCGGGCACGGAGTACAACCCGTGGTGTTCCTGCACGGGATCGGTTCGTCGGCGGCTGCCTGGGAGCCTGTCGCCCAGGGTTTGCAGGCCCGCGGGCACCGCACAATCGCCGTGGATCTACCCGGTCACGGTAGTTCCTCGAAGTCGCGCGGGGACTACAGTCTCAGCGAGTTAGCCAGCGTGCAGCGCGACCTGCTCGACGCGCTAGGCATACCGCGCTGCCTGCTCGTGGGGCATTCGTTGGGAGGCGGGATCGCGCTGCAGTTCGCCTACCTCTATCGCGACCGGTTGGACGGGCTCGCATTGGTGTCTGCGGGGGGTCTAGGACCGGAGACCTCGACAGTGCTCAAGGCAATGGCCATGCCGGGGTCGGAACTCGTCATCGGGGCGGTGTTCAATCGCGGCACCGTCGGCGCCGCGGCGGCGTTGGCCCGGCAATGGCAGCGGTTCGGTCAGGTTCCCCCGGTGCTGACGCCGACCTCAATCGAGCGGTTCCGGGAAATCGCCGATCCCGATCATCGGTATGCGTTTCTGTCCATCCTGCGCTCCGTAGTGGACAACAAAGGCCAGAAGGTATCGGCGCTCCCGCACTTTGCCGCCCTGGACGAGTTGCCGGTGCTGCTGATTTGGGGGTCCGCGGATCACATTCTGCCGGTCTCCCAAGGACGCGCTGCCCATGCACTGTTACCGCAGAGTCAGTTGGTGATCTTTGACGGTGCAGGCCACGAACCTCACGTGGAAGACCCGGCCCGAGTGGCGGATCTGCTCGACCACCTCACGAGCGAACTTCCGCGGAGCTGAAACTAAGGCTTGCGGGGCTCGTTGGGGGTTTCTACTAGGGTGGTGGCCGGAGGTGGTCACCTGTGAGTACCCACAATGGGGAACTATTCGAAAGGCCAACGCTTTCCGAACGGCTGTGGGTGCTGCGCGCGCTGCGCGACGAAACTGTCGGCGGGGTGCTGCTGCTCGTGGCCGCGGTGACGGCCATGATCTTCGCCAACAGTCCGTGGGGGAATGCCTATACCGAACTCACCGAAATCGTGGTGGGTCCAGCTGCGCTCAAACTCGATCTCAGCCTGGGGGCCTGGGCCGCGGATGGGCTGCTCGCGGTGTTTTTCTTCATCGCCGGGTTGGAGCTCAAACATGAATTTGTGCTCGGCAGTTTGGCCTCGCGCCGCAAAGCTGCCGTGCCGGTGGCCGCCGCGCTCGGAGGCATGATCGTCCCTGCGTTGCTCTTCGTGGCGGTGAACCTCACCAGCAGCAACGGTGCGCCGGTCGGGTGGGGGATCCCGATGGCTACCGATATCGCTTTCGCACTTGCGGTCCTGGCCGTCGTCGGCCGAAATCTGCCCGTGGCACTGCGCGCTTTCCTGCTCACCCTGGCAGTGGTGGATGACCTCGGGGCCATCGCCGTGATTGCGATTTTTTACTCCGAATATTTCTACTTCGCACCATTCCTCGCCGCTGTGGCCCTGCTCGCTCTGTATGCCTGGCTCCAGCACAAGCGGGTGCGGTCGTGGCTGATCTATGTGCCGTTGGCCTTCGCGATCTGGACCCTCGTGCACGCTTCCGGAGTCCACGCCACCGTGGCTGGTGTCGCACTCGGCCTGCTGACTCGAGTGCGCGCCGACCCGGGTGAAGCAGAAAGCCCGGCGGAACGCCTCCAACATCGGATCCAGCCGATCAGCGCCGGATTCTGCGTGCCAGTGTTTGCCTTCTTCGCAGCCGGTGTGGATCTGCGCGGCACTGATCTCGCGGCTACGTTCACTTCCCCGCTGGCGATCGGAATCATCATCGGGCTGGTGGTGGGCAAACCCGTCGGTGTCCTCGGGGGCGCTTGGCTCACTGCCCGGTTCACCCGGGCATCGTTGTCGTCCTCGCTGGCATGGCGGGATGTCGGGGCGATCGGTTTCATCGCCGGGATCGGCTTCACGGTGTCGCTGTTGATCTCTGAGTTGGCGTTTTTCGACGACCAGGGCAATCTGGACACCGCGAAAGTCTCCGTGCTGGCCGCCAGCATCCTCGCTGCCCTGTTGGCCAGCATTGCGCTCGTGAGTAGGTCGCGTTTCTATGCTGCCATCGCGGCCGAGGAGGAACGCGACGATGACGCCGACGGGATCCCCGATGTCTATCAGCGACCGACCGGGGAATCGGGATAGCCTAAGGCGATCATCGCCAGCACTGGAGGACTCATGGCAGCACCGACGAGCGCACAGACTGACCCGAGCATCCCGGAACTCATGCGATCGGCGGCCACAGACGTCACCGCTTTGATCTCCGACCAGATTGAACTCACCAAAGCAGAGTTGCAGGTGAGTGCCAAAACCGCAGGCCGAGCGTTCGGGCTGCTCGCAGCTGCGGCGTTTATCGCCGTGTTCCTCTTCCTCTTCGTCCTGCTCACGTTGGCGTTTGTACTCAACGCCGTCGGCCTGCCGATGTGGGCGGCATTTGCGATTGTGACGTTGATCCTGCTGATCACCACCGCAATTTTGGCGCTCGTCGGGAAGAAGCGGGCCGATTCGATCAAGCCGCCCGAGCGTGCCATTGCGCAAGCTGAGATCACGGCGAGCACAGTGAAAGGCACCATTGAGTCAGCAACCGGCGTCAGCCTGAGTAGCTGAACGTCCCACCCGCACCGGCCACGTCCCGCGGAGGAACCCCCTGCTCATCTCCGATTCTGTGCTGCGGCCACCCGGGCCGTGGCAGCACCGTCAGGTGTCGGCCAACGGGGCAAGTTTCCATGTCGCGGAAGCCGGCGACGGGCCGTTGGTACTGCTGCTGCATGGCTTCCCGACGTATTGGTGGACGTGGCGGGCCTATCTCCCGGCGCTGGCTGCCGCTGGCTATCGAGTGGCGGCGATGGACCTCCGCGGATACGGCGGCAGTGATCACACACCCCGTGGTTACGACCCCTTCTCCAGCAGTCGGGACATCGTCAGTGTGATCCGGTCACTGGGTGCGGCACAGGCGACCATCATCGGGCACGGCTGGGGCGCCTTTCTCGCCTGGACCACTGCCGCGCTGCATCCGGATGCGGTCGCTGCGATTGCACCCATGTCCATGGCCCATCCCGCCCGATTGCGATCTGCCATGATCAACGACCGGGCGCAGCAGCGGGCATCCGCCTATGTTCTGGGATTTCAGCGTCCTTGGGTGCCGGAACGGGCGCTGGTGGCCGATCGGGCGGCGCGCATCAGCGGATTCCTGCGGGATTGGTCCGCCAACCCAACGTGGCTCACCACCGAAGTTGATAGCCAGTACCGCGCGGCCTTCATGCATTCCAACACTGCGCACTGCGCCTTGGAGTACCACCGGTGGGCGCTGCGTTCGATCCCGCGCGCAGACGGGCGCCGATTTGACCGGGCAGTGCGTCGGGTGCCGATCGCCGCGCCCGTTTTGCAGTTGCATGGGGCGGCAGATCGCACGGTACTGCCGCGGACCGCCACCGGATCACAACAGTTCACGCGAGGTCCGTTTGCCTGGCGACTTTTATCGGATACCGGGCATTTTCCGCACGAAGAAGCCGCCGAACGGACCCTGGCCATCGTGACGCAGTGGCTAGCGGATGGCTGCGATTGGCAGGACCGGCCGGAGCTGGATCAACTGCGACCGCGCTGAAGACCGTTCGCCGGGCCGGTTGGACACCTGAGCACGCGGGTCGGCAACTCTGTTCCCTATTACCGCTCGCGACGAACTCACTGCCGACGCACGCTCTTAGCCAGCCGGGCAGTCGCCCGTGTTGATCGGCGTCGTGGCGCTGCCGTACTCCCGGGAGAGGGTGCGAAACTGTTCGGCGGTGAGGGCGTAACCCACGTTGGAATCCTCAAGGGCTTGCGCAAACACCAGCCCGATGACTTTTCCATCCATGCCTAGCACCGGTCCGCCAGAATTGCCGGGGACCACTGTCGCGGTCATCACAAAGACTTCCCGGGGTACCCCGGGGTTTCCATAGATGTCGTCCCCCACCGTTTGTCGGCCGGACAACTCTGCGCGGATCACCACCCCCGACACGGTTAGCTCCCCACCCCCGGGATACCCCGCCACCGCACCTTCGGTATCGGTGTGAGCATCGGTGCTGGTGGGAACGGGTTCCAGCGGCAACCCAGGCACGTAGAGCACGGCCACGTCGACCCCAGTGTCCATCGCCACGACCTCGGCACGATAAGAGTCGCCGGTGCTCGTAGTCACCCGTGGGCGGTCCATGCCAGCGACAACGTGCGCGTTCGTCGTCACGTGCTCGTAGGTGGACACGTAGCCCGAGCCGGTGGCACCACTGCCACAACTTGGCTTGTTGCCGGACACTCGCACGACGGAATCCAGCACGTCTTGGACCGCCGGGGTCATCGCGTCGCTCGTTGCCGGTGGTGGTGTGCTGGCCGGCGGGGTATAGAAGCCGCCCACAATCACGGGCAGCGTGGCATCCTGGAAACGCGACTCAGCGTCATAGAGGGCTTGTTTGGCCACGCCAGGCACTCTCGCGTCGAGGCTATCGACAACTCGGGAGGCGCTAAAAGAGTCCGTCGCGGGATTTGTGGGCAGCCACAACACCGCCGTCGCGAGCACCCACAGCATCATCGCGAATCCGACCAGGGCGAGCCCAGCTCCGCCCAGACTGTCCACTGTCTCTGCCGGTCGCCAGGTGATCCGCGAGCGCAGCACCCCGCCAGCCCACCCGCCGAGGAGTTGGCCGAAGATAGCTGCGGTGAGCACGGACGCGACGACGATCAGCGATCGCGAGGTGGTGGACAATGACCACTGGTCAACCACGTTCGGCACGAGCATCACCCCGGCGACCAACCCGGCGAGGAAGCCCGCGAACCCGAATAGCCCGCGCACCAACCCGGCCCGCCACCCGAGAATGACGGAAAAGGTGGCGAGGACCACGAAGATCCAGTCCAGGATGTTCACTTCAGTTCGGCCTCGATGTCGACGATGCGGCTAGGGTGCCAGGGCTGGCTCCACCCTCCCATTGTGAGCAGTCCGTCAACCAATCCGCCAGTGAATCCCCAGACAACCATGCCCGCGACCTCGAAACCGGGGCCGATGAACCCGGATGGATGGCGGACTCGCACCCGATTTGCGGGATCGGCGAGATCGGCGATTGGCACCCGATGCACGGATGCTACTTCGGACTCTTGGGCAGCCACCGGCCCTGGCGTGTGCCACCAGCCCAGCACCGGTGTCACGACAAAGCCGGTCACCGGCACCCACAGTGCCGGAAGTTGGGCCACCACCGCTACTGACGCAGGATCGACTCCCACCTCCTCGTTCGCCTCCCGCAGTGCGCAGGCGGCCGCATCGGCATCGGTCTCGTCCTGGGCGCCGCCGGGGAAAGCTGGCTGCCCCGAGTGTGCCCGCATCGCCTGGGCCCGCTGGGTGATCAAGAGGTCCGGTCCCCGCTCACCCTCTCCGAGCAGCATCAGAACGGCTGAAGGCCGACCACCGGTGGTGGGGGGCAAGAAGCGGGTGAGCATCTCTGGTGAGGCCGTTTCGACCGCGGAGACCAGAGGTGCCAGCCATCGCGGAGTGGAGGCGGTGGTTGCTGGCGTCATGCGGCAGTCACATCCACGCCCAGGTAGCGCTTCACATCAGCGCGTAGGGCGTCCTCGCTTGCGACGGCGCCGTAGGTTCGGTGCACCACGGTGCCGTCAGCGGCGACGAACAGGGTGATCGGCGGGCCGGTCCAACCCAACGTCGCCCGCGTGCTGGAGTTGGGGTCGTACACCGACGCGATGGGGGCCTGCGCGGCAAAATCCATGCCCGCATTGCGGTCGTCCTGTACGTCCACACCCAAGACGATCAGTTCATCCCCAGCATCAGCGGCGAGCGCGGCGATTGCCGGCATCTCCGCGCGGCACGGCGGGCACCACGAGGCCCAGACGTTGATCACGGCTGGAGTGCCGGTGAGCCCGGCAAGATTGACATCCGGCCCAGGGCCCAGACACTCCAACGTGATGCCCGGCAAACCGTCGGGCACCAGACGTGGGTTGGGATCGCTTGCCGGACACGGCACCCCGACTCGTTTGTCCACCGCCGTCACCGCTGGCGCGGGCATCGCAGCAGCCGGCTCTTGGGCGATCGGGCTGCCTGCGGCTGTTGCGCCGCTCTGTGCGCCGCAGGCGGTGACGAGCAACCCGAGTGCGCTCACCCCTATTGCCAGCACGCCGGGTGGCCTCGCAGCCTTGGCTTTGGGTCTCATCTTGTTGCCTTCCTGCATGTGCTCGTCGTGAGTGCGATCGACATCACACACTGCCCTTCGTTCGTCTCGGCTTGCGGGTGGCGCCGCTTGCACGGGTGGAGTTGGTCGGGCACAGCCGCGCGATCGGACACTCCGGACAGTTCGGTGAGCGCGACCGACAGCAGCGCCGACCGTGGAAGATCAAACGATGAGAGAGCCAGGTCCATTCCGATCGGGGAAAAAGCGCTGCCAGATCCTGTTCGACGGCAACTGGATCGGTGTGCGCCGTCCATCCCAGTCGACGGGAGAGTCGGCCGACGTGGGTATCGACGGTGATGCCTGGAATGCCGAAGGCGTTGCCAAGAACCACATTCGCGGTTTTCCGACCGACCCCAGGCAGGCGCACGAGATCGGTCAGACGGTTGGGCACCTCGCCGCCGTAGTCCAGAGTGATCATGCGCGCCAAACCCACCAGATGTTCGGCCTTGCTGCGATAGAAACCGGTTGGTCGAATGATGTCCGCCACCTCGGCAATCTCAGCACCTGCGAGTTCCGCGCTGGTGGGGTAGCGGGCGAACAGCGCCGGCGTCACTTGATTCACTCGGGCGTCGGTGCACTGTGCGCTGAGCACCGTGGCGATGAGCAGTTGCAGAGGTGTGGTGAAGTTCAGTTCGCAATGGGCGTCCGGATAGGCCACGGCGAGCATTCGATTGATCCGGCGGGCGCGCCGCACCAGGGCTAACTGAGACTCCCCGGTTGGGGTGCCGCTTCGGGTGGGCGTCGACTCCGCAGCCAAGGGGCCCCCGACAGGTGATCGTGGGTCGTTGCCCGTTCGTTGGCCAGTTTGCACTGTGCCACCCTACGATTAGTCTGTCCCGGGAACAGCGCATGCTGGCCAGTTCGACCCGCAAGCGCCGCGGGCGCAACCGGTCCACCCGGATTCGTTCAGCACGGTTGGACTCGTCTGGCCTGGGAAAGGGAGTTTTGATGCCGGATGCCGCGGAGGCCGCGCGAGCTGCTCGCAAGCGTGCCCGCGCACACTCCCCGGCGCCGGAACCAGCCGCAGAGTTCGCCGGTCTCGATCTCGACGAGTTGCGGGCTCTACGAACCGAACTCACCGACTACGAGACCAGGGTGTCGTATTGGCGTCGACTCGTGCAGGCGCGCATCGACCTTTTACTGGCGGGTGGGCAACTCGAGAATCACCATCGACTGGCCGAGGTGCTGGCGGATGCACCCAATCGCTCGCGACACATTGCCAACCTCGCGATCCTGCCACCTGATGAAACGCCGCCGCTGCCAGAACTGGATCAGTTGTGGCAGCAGGTTCCACGCACGCCGGAGCAAGAGGCGGCACATCTGGCGGATTTGCGCCGGGTTGAACATGAACTGTCCGAACATCGCAAGGTGCTGTTCACCCGGATTGATGCCTTGCATCAGGAGTTGATCGCCCGCTATCGACAGGAGCCGACGCTCGCACTCGCCTTGCTCCCCCAACTATAGGATCGGCAACTGGAGTGGATCCGGGTGGATCAGTCGGGCCCATCACTGTTGCTCCACAGGCATCCGGGTCCCGAACGTGCAAGCATGAGCGGTAGATCCCAAAGAAGGGTTACGCGTCGATGGATGATGTTCTCAGTTCGGCACCCCTGTTCGCGGCACTGGACGCTGAGGCGTCCGCGGCTCTGCGCGCATCCATGGAGACAACGATGATCGCGAAGGGGGAGATACTTTTTCGCGAGGGACAACTCGGCGATCGCATGTACATCATCACCGAGGGCAAAGTGAAGTTGGGACACACCGCGCCGGATGGCCGCGAGAGCATCCTGGCCGTGTTGGGGCCAGGGGAATTGCTTGGGGAGTTGTCGCTGTTCGACCCCGGACCGCGGACTGCCACGGCGATCGCACTCACCGATGTCACCGCACTCGGATTGGGTCACCAGGCGTTGCGGCCGTGGCTGACCGGCCGTCCGGAAGTGGCGGAATCTCTGCTCCAAGCGCTCGCGCAACGGTTGCGTCGGACTAACGATGCGATGGCTGATCTCGTGTTCTCCGACGTGCCCGGGCGGGTGGCCAAGGCGCTGCTCGACCTAGCTGACAAATTCGGCCAGCAGATGCCCGACGGCATCCACGTCACCCATGACATGACCCAAGAGGAGATGGCCCAACTTGTGGGGGCTTCCCGGGAGACGGTGAACAAGGCACTGGCGGATTTCGCCAGCCGGGGTTGGATCAAGTTGGAATCGCGTTCGGTGGTACTGATCGACACGGAACGCCTGGCGCGTCGCTCTCGCTAGTTGCCCTTGCCGACGATGGCGGGTTGCCTCGCTCGTTGCGCCTAGTCGCGTGCAGTCTCGCGCAGATAGTCAAGTTGTGCGCACACGCTCAGAGTGGCCGCTGGCCACAGATGCCTGGGCACATCCTGGTAAACCGCGGCAACCACGTCTGCCGCTAAGGAATCGTTGGTTTCCGCTAAACGGCCAGCCGCAGCGTCGGCCACAGCAGCCAGGCGCTCCTGACGATGTGCCAGGTAACCGGCGAGCGCCGAAGCCGGTTCGGACAACACGGGCCCGTGGCCGGGCAGCAAGTGCGTCGTGCCCCGGGTGGCCACCCACTGCGACAACAGTTGCAACGAGGCCAAATAATCGGCCAATCGACCGTCTGGGTGGGCAACCACTGTGGTCCCCATCCCGAGCACGGTGTCGCCGGTGAGGAGGTATTCACCGACCGCGATGCTGACCGAATCGCCAGTGTGGCCGGGTGTCGGGAGCACTTCGAGCATGGTTGCAGCCAATTCGAATGGTCCTGTTGGCAAGTGACTGCTACCGGTGATGCCGTGTCCGCGGGTCAGCAACGGCGCACCCACGCTTCGGGCGTATTCCGGGGCGGCTTCGCTGTGGTCGATGTGAGCATGCGTGAGGATGACGGCGCTCACGTCGCGCCCCGCGACGCGGGCGATTCGAGCCAAGTGTGCCGAATCCCGGGGACCTGGGTCAATCACCACAGCGGGGCAATCGGCGGGGCGAATCACCCAGGTGTTGGTGCCAGTGAGGGTCATAGGTCCGGGGTTATCGGCGCGGATCGCGGTGATGTCACCCGGCAGGCGGGTGTGGTGGGCGTCGATGATGTCCGGTTGCGTCATCTTGGTGTCACCTTTCCGCGTGCTTGCTGCATCGGCTCATCTGGGAACGTCGGTCGCCGGCAGTTCGGTGGAGACTACGGGCACGTTGGGGCGCCAGCCTTCAGGCAATCCGGCCTCTGCAGGCGTCACGGGTGTGCCGTCCGCCAATGCGTCTGACAGGTACCACTGCACAGTTCCCGCCACGATCGTCGGTGCTGGCATCAAGGCACGGATGTGCGCTGTTCGCGCTCTGAGAATCGCTAGCGCATGTGGGACATCATGTGCCCGGCTGAGGATTTCCAACGCGGCAGCGGTCGGGGGCAGCATGCCCATGGCATGTGCTGCTGCCAGTTGGAGCGCTTCCTGTGGGCTGAGCCAGATGTCGGCGACCGCTTCGGTCCCGATCAGTTGCGGCTGCTCCGAACTTTGGATGGCGAGCCCAAAGAACTCGGTGTCGTGTCGATGCGGCAGTACCTCGGGGGTCACCCATCTGGCGAACGGCACCAGACGCTGTGGGTCGTGCACCAGCACGCCAGTTTCTTCGTGTAGTTCCCGAACGGCTGCCCGTACCAACGATGCGGGGTCGTCGGCTGGACCGTCTTGATCCGCTATCCCGCCGCCGGGAAACACGTGCATGTCCGGTGCGGCGGCCATGCTGGAGGCGCGTCGCATCAGGTAAACCTGCAAGGTGGAACTGTGTGGACCAGCTGCGTCGGGAGAATCCCGAAGTAGTACTACGGTGGCTGCTCGCCGCGGGGTTGGCGGCGACCAGCGTTGCCAGTCACGCTTGGCGACCGCCTCCAGGCGCACGTGCATCGGCGGGATTGCGGGTCGATCGCGCTGAGCGGGCGGCGTGTTCACGGCCCCGGAATTACCGTGAAAATCGCCTCCACCTCCACCGGCACTCCAAGCGGGAGACTGGCGACGCCGACCGCGCTGCGGGCCGGCAGTTCACCGAATGCCGCGGCGAGGATTGTGGAAGCGCCGTCGGCAACTTTCGGAATCCCATGGAACCCTGGCGCAGATGAGACGTAGACCGTCAGTTTCAAGGGGCGCAGACGATCGGCTTCCGCTACAGCGGCAAATGCTGAGGCCATGAGTGCCATGGCGGCTTGACCGGCTGCTGCCGCCGCATCGTCCACGCCGACCTCATCGTCCACGCGACCGCACACAACGGGTGCACCATCCACGAGTGGGATGTGTCCGGAGGTGTAGACAGTGTCCCCTGAGCGCACTGCGGTGCGGTAACTCGCCACAGGTTCGGCGGGCTCCGGCAGACTTGCGCCGACCGCTGCCAGAGCCTGTCGAACATAGGCCAAGGTCGCCCCGGTGGTGGCGTCGCTCATGCGCGAGGGCGCTTGAAGTAGGCCACAAGCGACTCTGGGTTCGGCCCGGGCACGATCTGCACCAGTTCCCAGCCGTCGCCGCCGAAGTTGTCCAGGATGGCCTTGGTGTTGTGGATGAGCAACGGTGCGGTGAGGTATTCCCACTGCGTCATGTGTGGTGGTGTCATGGGCGGAAGCCTATTGCCAAAGCCCGAAAGAGGCGAAATTCCGGCCGTTCCTGGGCGGACTGTTGCCTGTGGTGCGGCTGCTGCACGTGTGGTGAGCCCTCGTGATTGGCGAGCGGGAGGCGGCGGTGGGACTGGTGCAAACCCGCGCGGTGGCGATGGCGGCCGGGATCGCGGGGTGGGCCGGTGAGCAGTCTCGGCTAATGCGCCGCTAGGAGTGCGACGCTGCGGCAACCGCGGATGAATGCGGTCTGGCCGAAAGCATCCGCTGGGCCCAACGCGCCGGTCCGTCGCGCCGACCCCAACCCGAGGTCGCCCTTGCGGGCAGCATCCGCCGCCATGGCCAGCAGGTCAGCGGTGAGTTCGTACGGGTTCGGTCCCTTCACCACAGCCCTGCCCACTCTGCGCTCGCCCAAAAACGCCTCGGCCACCGCGACTGTGCGCGATTGTGCCCGTTCGGTCGCGCTCGGGCCACCGGTCGAGCCCTTGACAAAACGTCGACCCACGCTCGACACCAGCGTCCCTGAGTAGGGAATTCGCGTGAACGGGTCAAGCACCCCGCGGAGTTTCGCCAACTTCGCCGTCTGTGGTCCTGCCCAACCCAAAAAGACGGAGACCTCGCGCAGATTATGATCGATCCGAGGCAGCGTGAAGTGTTCGGTGCCACCTAGGGACAACCCGGCCAACTGTCGACCGTCGAGTTCAAATTCCCGCACGTGCGCAGCCGGTCGCTCGGTGACGATTCCCCCGTCGCGAAAGGCGAAACCGGCTTGGGTGAGGATCGCGACCGAACTGGCAGCTGTCCCGCCGCTGATCGTGCGTTCAGGTGAGCCACGGCTGTCGATGAAGTAGCCGATCTCGAGTCGATCAGTGATGAAACCAGCCTCGCGGGCATCACGGAGCGCGAGTACGCCGGCGAGGTTTCCAGGGATGTAGTCGTAGCCGAATGCGGTCAGCAACGTTGCCCCTGTGCGGTGCGCCCTCGGCCCGTAATACTCGAATACCCGCCGGATGAAGGGAGGTTCCCCCGTGGAATCGATGTAGATTGCTCCCGTACTGGTCGCGGCCTCGATCGCCGGCCCGCCATGCACGCTGAACGGACCCACCGTGCTGATCAAGACGTCGTCGCTGGAGTTCACCAACGCGGAAACCGTTCGCGGCGTAGCCACATCGGCCACCGCAACCTCGACATCCCAATCGTGCTCACTACGTAATTGCGCAGCTAGTTCCTGCAGGCTGGACTCATTCCGCCCGGCCAGAACGGTATCTGTGATGCCCCGCTGTGCCAGCGATTGCGCCGTCAGGCGTCCGGTATATCCGGTTGCCCCGAAAAGGATCACACGTCCACTCATGGCACTATGGTCACCCATTCGGGACCCGCTGGAATCCGCGGGTAGAGAGGTTGTGACGTGATCGGTCCGGATCCAGATCCCGCGCGCACCCAGGCTGCTCGCGCCAAACTACGGCAGGCGCTTGACCAGTCATTGCCCGAGATCACCGCAGATGAGTTGCCCGAATCTGCGCACGAGGCGAAATCAGACGCCGAATATCAACGCGACCGCCCACCGCATCACGGCGGCTAACGGCCGGCTGCGAGAGTTGTGAAGTGTGGGTCAGTGCGGAATTTGACCCACCGCGTCAACGACTTCAGGCCTCAGGTGAACCCTTGTGTTTGGCATTGTCGCCACCGGCATGGTCTGCCACCAAGGCGTCTCGGATTTCGCGGAGCAGCGCAAGTTCCTCATCTTCAGCAGCGGCCTGTTCTTCTGGGGTCTTGCCGAACTTGTCCTTGAACTTGTTCATCGGCATCACGAACACGAAGTAGACCACTGCTGCTGTGATGACGAAGGTGATCACCGCATTGATCATTGCGGTGAAGTTGATGGTCTGGCCATTGATCGTGAGTACACCAGCCTCGACCCCGCCGCCCAGCACGAGGCCGATGATCGGTTTGATCAAGTTGTCGGTCACCGATGCCACTAGGGCGGTGAAGGCGGCTCCGATGACCACGGCAACCGCGAGATCGATGACATTCCCCCGCATCAGGAAGTCTTTGAAGCCCTTGATCATGTTTTACTCCCAGCCCTAGTCGGTGGCCCGCGAGCAGAGTCAGCATGCGCGCGTCGGCAGACACGATAGCGACCTGCCGCGTTCACACCACGCACCCCCACCATCCAGCCTGCTCCACGCACCCCCACCGTTCAGCTCCCGCCACGCACCACCACCCTTCAGCCTTGTCCGCGCACGACGAGGGAAAGGTGGGATGCGGTGGCTGCTCCCGCAACCGCCCCGGCAACATCGGAGGGCACACCGACAATCACCGCCCGCGACCCGCTGTTGGCGTTCTGATCGCCAGCGAGCAAACTGCTTGTGTGCCTCCCTCCTTGCGCGGGCAACGCCAACACACGTGCACCGCGAGCCACGGTCACTGCCGGCGCGGCAGCGGAACCGTCGATTCCAGCCGAGCGAGGAGCCGCCAACACGTCCACCACGTCACCGGCTCGCAAGAATCCGTAGCCAGTCGGGTCGTCCAAGTCGATCGGCATAGCCACGAAGTCGGGTGGCGCTCCTGAGAGCAGCCCAGGTCCCACCAATCTCGTGGTGAGCACGACTTCCCCGGCACTCACCGGCGCCGCCAGCACTGCCTGTGCGACGCTGTCGTGGTCGAGTACCGCGGTCGGCGGTCGTGCCGCCAACGTGAGTGCCACCACTTGCACATCCGCCGGAGTCAAGACCGAACCCGCGGGCAAGTCGCGGGAAAAAACCAAGGCGTCCCACGATGGCGGCCGCTCTTTGATCGCGCCGAGCCCAACCAACACCCCCAAGAACGCCAGCACGAAGGCTAGTGATCGGCGATAGCGCCGCACGAATCGCACAGCACCGCTGCGAGTCGAGTTGACCCCCCGGCGCGATCCGGCATCGACGACGCGACGTGATGTGTCCACTGCTGACTCCCCCTTGACGTTGCGTGGAACACCAGATTACGCCCCGGAGCCGCCCCCGGAACCCTTATCCACAGCCGACTTTTGACCGCCAGACTTCTTTGCTCCGGGCTGCGAGGCACCGCCACTGTCGGGTGTGCTGCTTGAGTTGGCCGTCCCTGACTTCTCAGTACTGCTGGACTCCGACTTGGACTTGTCGGCACTGTCATTCCCACCGGCCTCCCCAGCCGCGGGCGCGGTTGCCCCCTTGGATTTTCCGGCCCCGGTCCCACTGCGACTGTCAGTGCGATAGAAACCCGGTCCCTTGAAATGCACTCCCACTGCGGCGACCACGCGGCGCAGGTTGCCGCCACATTCCGGGCAGGTGGTCAAAGAGTCGTCATGGATGGACTGCACTGCGTCAAATGTGTGGCCACAGTCCCGGCAGGCGTATTCGTAGGTGGGCATGGGCGCAAGATTACTGACGTGATGTCCGACACGACTGCGGCATGGGCAACGGATCCGTTGCATGTCGTAACTCGGGTGTCCGCGGCGGACGGTTATCCTCGGGGCTGAGGGTGCCGCTGGCTCCTGCATGCGCACGCTATCCACCCGAGCGGAAGAAGACACGAGGCGATGACTGTCCAGGCGATGAACCTGAGTAAGTCCTACGGCAACGTTCGAGCCGTCGATGACCTATCGTTCACCGTCGAACCTGGGCTGGTCACCGGCTTCCTAGGTCCCAACGGCTCCG
The DNA here is from genome assembly GCA_964627505.1 of uncultured Actinomycetes bacterium. GTDB lineage: Bacteria > Actinomycetota > Actinomycetes > S36-B12 > UBA10799 > JACJWR01. The sequence continues at coordinate 17,210 of CAZVKB010000014.1, forward strand.
GTAAGTCCACCACAATGCGGATCATGCTCGGTCTCGACCGGGGAGACGGCCTCACGCTCTGGGACGGTCTGAAGTTGTCCCAGGTGCCCAACGCGGCCAACGTTGTGGGGGCACACCTGGACGCCAAGACTTTCCACCCGGGTCGGACCGCCCGCAAACACCTGCGGATGCTGGCCACCGCCAGTGGCGTCTCCAACCGCCGCGTGGATGAAGTTATCGAACTCATGGGTCTGGGTGGCGTGGCTAACAAACGCCCCAAAGGCTTCAGTCTGGGAATGGCGCAGCGGCTTGGGCTGGCGGGCGCGATCCTGGCCAACCCGCGAGTGCTGCTGCTCGACGAACCTGCCAACGGCCTCGACCCGATGTCCATCAACTGGCTGCGGGACTTTCTGCGCGACTACGCAGCTGCGGACCGAGCAGTCTTCGTCTCGAGCCACCTGCTCAACGAAATGCAACTGATGGCCGACCGCGTCGTGGTGATCGCGAAGGGCCGACTCGTGGCCGACGAGTCGATGCCGCAGTTTGTCGCCCGCAGCACTCGCAACGACGTCTACCTGCGCACACCCGAGATCGACACCATGATCAACGCACTTGCCGCCGAAGGCATCAACTCCATTCGCGAAGGTGACGGTGGTCTTTCGGTGATCGGGGTGGATGTTCGACGCGTCGGTGAACTCGCATTTGCCACTGGGATCCCGGTCTGGGAACTCACCACCCGCACGGCCAGCCTGGAACAAGCATTCCTCGAACTCACCGGCGACGAGCAGGAGTTCGGGGTCGGCATGGTCGATGCGCTTGCGGGAGCATCCATGACTTTGGCGCAGGTGTCCGAAGAGTCGCAGACTCCCGAATCCACCGTGGCGGCCGCTGACGTCAGCGGCAGCGACGCACCCACTGCCAGCGATGCAGTGGCGGCGGATGCCGCACCCCCACCAGCAGCACCGCCGCCCCCACCAGCCGCGCCGGCACCACCACCGGACGCGGACATCGAGGGCGCCCCGCCATCCCGCGGCGTGCCAGCCGACGGCGCAACGCGTCCTGCCCCTTCGGACAATCCGTTCAGCGAGCGAGAGGACCAGTTCTGATGGCCGTCGTGCGCTACGAACAACGTCGTATCACCTCCATCCGCTCCACCTGGATCATCATCGTGCTCACGCTGGTGCTCGCCGGGTTATTCGCCGCCGGCACAGCGGCCATCGGCAACGTGGATCTGGCCACCGGCAACCGCGTAGGTGTCGCACCGCTGACCAATGTCTTGGCCACGTTGATCAACCCGATCGTGCTGGTGCCGCTGTCGGTCTTGGCCGCTATGGCCTTCGGTGGCGAGTACCGCTTCGGCCTGATCCGCCTCACGCTCACGACATTTCCCCAGCGGACCAAGGTGTTCTTCGCCAAGTTGTGGGTGGTGGTGCTGTGGATGCTGCTCACGCTGATCGTGACCCTGGCCCTTGTGCTGCTGATCTCCTGGCTTTACCGCAACAACATCAACTTCAATCCGCTGGAGATCGCGAACGTCACCTATGTCCTGCGCGGCCTGCTGTACGCGCTGGGATATTGCCTGTTCACGTTCGCACTCGTGCTCATTACCCGCAATCAGGCGCTCTCGATCGTGGTGGTGATCTTGTGGACGTTGTTGGTGGAACAACTTCTGGTGGGCTTCTTGGGCAGCCGCTTCGAGTGGTTGCCCAAGGCGTTGCCGATGTCTTCCGGGGCAGGGTTCGTCACCGGCGATGACATGCTGCGAAACGGCTTGGTGTTCCTTGGCTTCCTGGTGGTGTTCCTGGCCGCGGGGTGGGCGCTGTTCTCTCGCCGCGATGCCTGACCTGCGCTGAAGCATGGGGTCCGTCGGCAACTTGCCCGCGTGGCGCCTGGTGGGGGTGGTCGCCATCGGCGGAGCGTTCGGGGCCCTGACTCGATACACCGTCGAGACCATGCTCCCGACGTCGAACTATCGCTGGCCCTGGGCGACCTTTTTGGTGAACATGGCTGGTGCGTTCGCCATCGGTGTGGTGGTGGGAGTCCTCGCACAGCGGGAACTGCGCGGTCAGAGCGCACCGGCATGGTTACGGCCGCTGGCAGTCACCGGTTACCTCGGCGGTCTTACGACCTTCTCGACGTACATGGTGGAAGTGTTTACCCGGCTCGATTCCGGGGAACCGCTGGCGTTCCTCACCGGCATCACCTATCTCTTTGTCACTACGCTCGCTGGCATCGGATTGGTGGTGTTCGGGCTCACCCTGGTGGAACGGCGCTTCCCGCCGGTGGATACCGAAGCGATCGAAGAAGCTGAGGAAGCCTGATGGCCACGGTGGCCGCGATCTTGGCAGTTGCGCTCGGCGGCGCACTCGGTGCCAGCCTGCGCTACATCGCAGAGGTGTGGGGGGTCCGCAGATTGGGGACCGCCTGGCCCTATGGCACGTTCACGGTAAACATGCTCGGATCGCTGATCCTCGGCGGACTGACTGGGCTGGCCCTGGTGGCCAATATCCCGCACACACTGTCGCTGTTCCTGGGGATGGGATTCTGCGGCGCGCTCACCACGTTCTCCAGTTTCGCGTTGCAGATTGCTGACCTCGCCCGCGGCGACGAGCAAGATGTGGGCGCGCTCTCCGTGCGCTCATTCAGCTACGCTGCGGTCTCCCTTGGGTTGGGGCTGCTGTGTGCAGCGGCCATCCCGCTGTTCATCGGCTGAGACTCGAGTTGCATCCACCGCGACCGCCGAAACGGGCGTTCACGCAGCCGGGCGCAGCGCGGCGTGCACATCGGCCAGGGTGAGCAGATGCGTGGCGTCGGTTCCAGCCACTCCGATGCGACCGTCCACAGATGCCAGCAGGGCCGTCAAGGCCTGCTGCAAGGTGGCATCCGAGGCGATCACCGGCACTCCCGTCGGCGCAGGTTCGGTCAACACCGGCAGCGGCATCACCGAGAGCAACTTCAAGGTCCGGTTCGCTCCCACAAAGTCCGCAACGAAGTCATTCGCGGGCATGGCCAGGAGTTCCGCCGGTGGCGCGTACTGCTCCAGTTTGCCGCCCTGTTTGAGCACGGCGATTCGGTCGGCCATCCGAACCGCCTCGTCAATGTCGTGGGTGACCAGCACGATGGTTTTGCGCACCTGTGATTGCAGCGCCAAAAATTGCTCTTGCAGGTTGTCGCGGGCAATCGGGTCCACAGCGCCAAACGGCTCATCCATGAGCAGTACCGGTGGATCGCCGGCCAGCGCCCGAGCAACTCCCACCCGCTGTCGCTGCCCACCGGAGAGTTGATGGGGATAGCGATCGCCGTACACGCTCGGGTCGAGATCCACCAGGTCGAGTAACTCGTTGACCCGGCTCGCGATTGTGGCCTTGTCCCAGCCCAGCAGCTCGCATACGGTCGCTACGTTGCGCCGCACGGTGTAGTGCGGAAACAGCCCCACCGCCTGGATGACGTAGCCGATGTGCCGACGCAGCTCCCGCGGGTCCAACGTGCTCACATCCACCCCTCCCACCGAAACCGTGCCGTCGGTGGGGTCAGCTAATCGGTTGATCATCCGCATCGTGGTGGTTTTGCCGCAGCCGGAAGGACCCACGAGCGCACAGATCTCCCCCACGGCCACTGCCATGGACAGGTCATCCACGGCCAACGTGCCATCTGGATACTTTTTACTCACATGGTCCAGCCGAATCATCGGATTGGCGGTAGCGTCCATGTTGTGTCCTCCTCATCGGACGCCGTTTCGGCCCCGAACCCGTGGCTGTCGTGGAGTTATGTCACCGACTACTCACAGGAACTAGTCGCGGCTGGGGTCCAGCACGTCTACCTCACAGTGAGTTCTATCCTGCTGGCGCTCGTGCTGGCCGTGCCACTGGCCCTGCTAGTGCGACGTTACAGTGCTTTGAAGGCTCCTGTCTTGGGCCTGTCGGGAGTTCTTTACACGATTCCCTCCCTCGCCCTGATCTCGCTGCTTTGGCCGATTTTCGGACTGCAACCCGCAACGGTGATCATCGCGTTGGCGATTTATGCCCTCCTGGTGGTGCTGCGCAACACGTTGGTTGGGTTGGAGGGGGTGCCGGCGGAGGCGTTGGATGCCGCGCGCGGCATGGGGATGACCGACCGGCAGACGCTCTGGCGGGTCCAGGTGCCCATGGCAGTGCCGACGATTCTGGCGGGGGTACGGATCGCGACCGTCTCGACAGTGGGGATGGTGACCATCGGTGCCCTGGTGGGCTACGGCGGGTTCGGGCAGTTGATCCTCTCAGGCTTCCAACAGAACTTCTTCCACGCCCAAATCGCCACCGCCACCATCTGCTGCGTGCTGCTGGCCACGCTTTTTGAACTGCTGCTGTTGGGGATCGAGCGCGGCGCAACTCCGTGGACCCGGGGTCGGGGGCGGCAAACATGAATGTGTGGCAGTGGTTCACCGATCCCGCGAACTGGAGTGGGCCCAACGGGATCCCGGTGCGCACATGGGAGTACCTCGTGATCAGTGCCATCGCGATGCTGATTGCGCTCGTGGTGGCACTGCCGATCGGGCTGGTTTTGGGACACACCCGCAAAGCTGCGCTGCTGGCGACCAACGTGGGAAACATCGGTCGGGCAGTGCCGACGCTGGGCGTGCTGATCATTTTCGCCTCGATTTCCGCGATCGGGGTGGGGGATCTCGCGGCAATCCTCGCGCTGGCGCTTTTCGCCATCCCCCCGCTTTTGACCAACACCTACACCGGGATTGCCGGAGTGGATGAGGAAGTCCGGGGAGCCGCCGTGGGGATGGGTATGAGCGGAATGACCGTGCTGTGGCGGGTGGAGATTCCACTGGCGATCCCGCTGATCGCAGCGGGCATCCGCACGTCGACGGTGCAAGTGGTGGCCACTACTTCGTTGGCAGCGGTGGTGGGTGCCGGTGGGTTGGGTCGATACGTCGTGGATGGGTATGCCCTGCAGGACGGCACGTTGATCGTGGCCGGCGCGATTCTGATCGCGCTGGTGTCGCTGATTGCCGAATTGGTGATGGCCGGGGTGCAGAAGTGGGTGACCCCACCGGGAATCAGGTCGGGTAGCCTCACCGACCAGCCCATGATGGATGCGGCAGGCACGTCATGAGCAGGTCCCGCTGGTCTGCTGCGGCAGTCAGCCTGGTGGCGATCCTGCTGCTGGCAACGGGGTGCACGAGCACCAAGTGGAACGCCGAGAAACCCATGTGGGTGATCGCTACTACCAACTTCACCGAGACCAACCTCATCTCGCAGATGTATCTGCAAGTGCTGCTGGCAGGCGGGTTCGACGCCGAGATCAAACAATTGAGCACGCGCGAAGTGATTGTGCCGGCGTTGGAAGCTGGCGAGGTGCAGATCACCCCGGAATACCTCGGCAGCCTCACCGAATATCTCAACAAGTCGATCAACGGACCCTCTGCACCGCAGATCGCCACCGGTGATGAGGCGGCCACCTTCGCGGCTGCGCAAGGGTTGGCCGCGCAACGCAACCTCACGCTGCTGACCCCCTCGCCGGCGCAGGACCAGAACGCATTCGCGGTGACCCGGGAATTGGCCGCCGCCAATCGGCTGGTCACCATGAGTGATCTGGCGACCTACTCGCAGAACAATCCGGTGATCCTCGGCGGTCCGCCGGAATGCCCGCAACGCCCCTTCTGCGAGCCCGGTCTGGAGACGGTATACGGCATGAAGATCGCCGAATTCCTGCCGCTGGATGCAGGGGGACCGCTGACCGTGCAGGCTCTGAACCAGGGCAAGATCACCACAGGTCTGGTGTTTTCCTCCTCCGGTTCCATCTCAGGCAACGACCTCGTGGTGCTCGAAGATGACAAAAATCTGCAGACGGCTGAAAACCTCACCCCGGCGCTGTTCACCCCGGCGGTGCAACCAGACGTGACGAAACTGCTGGACGATGTCTCGGCGGCCCTGACCACCGATGAACTCCGCCAACTCAACGAGCAGGTGGAGATCTACCGGAAGAACCCCCGTCTGGTGGCACAGGATTTTCTGCAATCGAAAGGGTTGCTGCCGCCGAGTTGAGGTGACCCGCGGCACTTACGCCAACGACCGATTTCGCCAACGACTCATTTGTCCGTATCCCCAGCCACCAAAAAATACGACGCCAGAGCTATGCGCAGGTCACTGACTCGTGTCCCCACAAGCGCCGACTGCAGGGACATGGCATTGGCGAATGATGCTGTTCGCATCGCCAATCGGTAAGGGGTGGGATCGCCCCGCGACTCCAGGTACCACCCACTGCGGCCGGTGGCACTCTCCACTTCGGCGAATCCGACGCCTTCCGGCACTCGCAGAACCTTTGGCAGCGCCACGGAAACGGGCCCGTCGAGTTGGGCGAGTCGCCTCCCGACCGCTGCTACGCAGGCCGCGCTGACGGCGGTTTCCGCGCCCAGCACTGCGAACCGGGTCGCCGCATCTCCAGTGCTGAGCAGTACCGGGCGGAACACTCCGGCTGCGGCCAGCTGCGCGTACGGATCGGGGCCCGCGGCCGAGGCGCGTAGATCCATCGGCGCCCCGGAAGCCCGGGCCACTGGACCAGATGTGGCCCAAGCACGCGCATCGGACGTTCTCAACACGGCGACCCCCTGCGTGCGCGGATCGGTTGCCAACTCCTGGGCCACGATCGACGCGACATCGGCTGCGCGCTCGGCCATGTCCACCGCTTGGGTCACCCAGACCGCACCCGGATCGTGGTGCAGGCCGCCGTAGCGCACGACCATCGTGTGCATGCGAGTACCGGTCCAGCGCGCGAGCACATCAGCAAGTTCGTTCGTGGCGGCGTGACCGAGTGCCGCCACGTCAAGCCGTAACTCGGTGGCCGAGGCCGCCAACCAGAGCAAGTGGTGGTGGATGCGGGTGTATTCCGCGAGCAGCACACGCAGCCATTGAGCGCGCTCGGGCACCGGCAGCCCCAGCATGTGTTCGACCACCCGGGCCAAGCCAAGTTCGCTGGCGTAGGAGGCGGTCCAGTCGTGCCGGTTGGCCAGCGACAGCGCAGCCCGATAGTCGCGAGATTCAAAGAGTTTCTCCGCCCCACGATGCACCCGACCAGGTTGCGGTGCCGCTGCGGTCACCACATCGTCGGTAATGTCGAGGCCGATTTCGAGTCCTCCCGTGGCCGCGGGATGCGGCGATGTCAGCGGCCAGGACCAGGTTGCGCGCACGGGCCAATCATGGCCTATGTCAAAAATTTGCTGCGTTCTCCCGGTGCCGTCATCGCCAGTGACTGTGTTCTCGCCTACATTCGTGCCATGACCACCATCGATGACACCTTTCGGTCCCCGGCCGAGCAATGGGTGCGATTGTCGCCAAAACTCGTCACTGTCCGGCGACTTGTGCAGGTCATCACCACTGTGGTGCTGCTCGTCGTTGCTGGTGTGGTGTGGGCGGTAGCTCCGATCCCGAAATGGATTCCACTGGTGGCCGTCGCATTGATCGTGGTGGAGTTCGTGTGGGCGTGGTGGCTGATCGGGCGGCGGGTGCGTTCGTATGGCTATGTCGAACGCGCCGACGACCTGCTCGTCACCAGCGGGATCCTCTCCCGGCGGCTCGTGGTGGTTCCTTACGGTCGACTGCAACTGGTGGATGTGGTGGCTGGGCCGCTCGACCGGGCATTCGGTATTGCCACAGTGCGGCTGCACACGGCTGCTGCCACGACGGATGCGACCATCCCCGGCCTCACCCCAGAAATTGCCTCCGCCCTGCGGGATCGGCTCGCGGCGCAAGGCGAGTCGCGCGGGGCGGGAATGTGACTATGGAGGGCGAGCACAAGCGACACACTGCGGCGATCACGCCGCTGGTGCACGCCGCACGGATCCTGTCGATTGTGCTGGTGATCGGCGTGCTGCAAGTGACGAACATGCTGGGCAAACTCGACGCCGGCAAGATCGTCGGCGTGCTAGCCGTGTCGCTGCTAGTAGTGGCGATCGTAGGTGGGGCGGCTTATCTGCAGTGGCGCCGCCTGGAGTTCTGGTTCGACGCCGATGGCGATCTCCGTGTCAGCTCCGGCATTCTGGAGCGCAAGGAGCGGCGTCTGCATCTGTCGCGTTTGCAGAGTGTGGAAGTCGTGCAGCCGCTGATCGCCCGGGTCTTTGGGATGGCCGAGGTGCGGGTGGAGGTGGCCGGCAGCGGCGACTCGCGGATCACGTTGTCCTACCTGTCGTTGGCGGATGCCAAAGCGCTGCGGGCGGAGACTCTGGCTCGTGCGGCTGGGGTACGCCCGGACGCCGGCGAGGCGCCAGAGTCGGTGATTGTGCAGGTGCCGAGCCCGGTGCTGTTGGGTTCCTCGCTGCTGTCATCAGGGGTGCTGGTCACTGTGTTGATCATCGTGGGCGCAGTCGTCGTCGGAGTGTTGGCCGGTGGTTGGGTGGGGCTCACCGGGTTGATTTTTGTCTTGATCGTCCCGCTGTTCGGAGTGTTTGGGGCTTTCGTCACCTATTTCAATTTCACACTGGCCGACAGCCCCGACGGTTTACGGATTCGCTTCGGGTTACTCGGGGTCAAAGCCCACACCGTTCCGCCGGGGCGGGTGGCGAGCGTGGAGTTTGTGGAGCCGCTGCTGTGGCGCAAGTTCAACTGGGTTTCGGTACGGCTCACAGTGGCAGGCTCCCAATCCTCCGACGATGATCAACAAGACTCGTCCAGCATGCTGCTGCCGGTGGCGACCTGGCCGGTGGCGATGGCCGTCGTAAGTCGGATATTACCCGGCGTGGACGTGTCGTCGCTGCCGTTGATCCCGGTGCCACCACGGGTGCGGCGCCGCTCACCGCTGCAATGGCGACAGTTGGGCATGTGCGCCACGGACGAGGTGTTCGCGGCCAGACATGGCTGGCTGACCCGTCGGCTCTCGCTCACCCCGCACGCTCGGGTGCAATCCATGCGGATCACCCAGGGTCCGTGGGAGCGGTCCCTGGGCTTGGCCAGCGTGCACGCGGACATCGTGCCCGGATCGATTCGTCCGGTGGGCCGCCATCAACCAGCCGACGTGGCTCGAACCATGGCCTTCGACGAGATGGTGCGGGTTCGGCAGGCGCGGGCACAAGACACGTCCACGCGTTGGGGCCACCACCCGGTGACTGCGCTGCCAGCCGAAACTGCGGAACCGTCGACCTCCGAGGCGCCGTCGAGCTCCGAAGCGCCAGCGGAACTCGCGCCGCCTACGTCCGCTTCGGTCGCCTATGTGCCCCCGCCGCCCGTACCTCCGACCTCGCCGCCGGTGACCCAGGTGCCCCGGCCGCCCGTGCCTCCTACCTCGCCGCCGGTGACCCAGGTACCCCCGCCTGCGACTGGCCCACCAGACCAGGCCAGCAGCTAAGGCGTTCCCCGTCAGCTTCGCCATGCGACTCCACTAGGCTCAACCATGTGCGCCGCCGATCACTCATGTGCCGAGAACTGGATCTCCGGCCATGAGCTCAGGACCGCCACGTTTTGATGTGGGTGTAGTAGGGGTGGGCCGGGCCGGTGGTGTCCTAGCCGCGGCACTGGACCGAGCCGGACATCGGGTGGTGGCCGCTCATGCGGTGTCTGAGCTGAGCCGCCTGCGGGTGGAGTCCATGCTGCCGCAGGCCACGGTGATGGATGTAGTGGCTGTCGTCGACCGGGTGGATCTGGTGTTGCTGACGGTGCCGGACGACGTGCTGCCGGGTTTGATTGCGAGCCTTGCTGCAGGTGGGCATCTGCGTCCTGGGCAGATTTTGGTGCACGCCAGTGGCCGCTACGGTGTGGCCGTGTGCGAACCGGCCGCGCGCTGCGGAGCCATTCCGCTGGCACTGCATCCGGTGATGACCCTCACCGGCACCAGTTTGGACCTGGATCGGCTCGCCGGTTGTCCGTTTGGAGTGACCTCGGACCCGGCGGTGCGGCCGATGGCGGAGGCACTGGTGGTGGAGATGGGCGGGGAACCGGTGTGGGTGGACGAGACCAACCGGGGCCTCTATCACGCGGCGTTAGCCAACGCCTCCAACCATCTGGTTGCCCTCACGGTGCAGTCCATGGATCTGCTGTCTGCCGCGGGCGTGGCAGACCCCGGCACCCTGCTGCGACCGCTGATGACCGCCAGCTTGGACAACGCCCTCCAACGCGGCGATGAAGCACTGACCGGTCCGGTGATGCGAGGCGATGCCCGCACTGTGGCCGAACATCTGCGCGTGCTGAACGAACTATCCGCGCATACCCGCGACTCCTATCAGGTGCTGGCGCGACTCACCGCCGACCGAGCAATCGCTGCGGGCCTGCTCACCGCGCAGCGGGCGGAGGCTCTACTTGATGTGTTGACCGCCCGAGAGGAACGGCAGTGACCACGACGCTCACCACGATTGCGCAGGTGCGGGACTTCCAGGCGCCAACACCGCCAGCTCGGCGCGCGGTGGTGATGACGATGGGAGCTTTGCACGCGGGACATCTGTCGCTGGTGTCGGCCGCCCGCACCGCTGTGGGAACGACGGGGCAGGTTCTGGTCACGATTTTTGTCAACCCACTGCAGTTTGGTGACAGCGCCGACCTCCAGTCTTATCCCCGGACGCTGGATGCGGATCTCGCGGCGTGCCGTGAGGCAGGGGTCGATGCGGTGTTCGCGCCCAACGCCGGGCAGATGTACCCGAACGGCGAGCCGCAGACGCGGGTGGCGCCCGGACTGATGGCTGAGGATCTGGAGGGCACAGCGCGTCCAGGCCACTTCTCCGGCATGCTCACTGTGGTGCTCAAACTTTTAGCTATCACCTCCCCGGACGTCGCCTTTTTCGGCGAGAAGGACTACCAACAGTTGATGTTGATCAAACAGATGGTGGCTGACTTCAACCTCGATGTCGAGGTGGTCGGCGTCCCCACGTGCCGGGAGCCGGATGGGCTGGCCATGTCCAGCCGCAACACCCGACTCTCGGATGCGGCGCGCGGTGCAGCTCGGTGTCTGCATCGGGCTTTGGCCGCAGGACAGAGCGCAGCGGCCAACGGTGGTGATGGGCAAGCGGTGCTGGCAGCCGCACACGCAGAGCTCCCGCCGCGCGATCCGGACGCTGCCACCCACGACCCATCCTTCGAACTGGACTATCTCGCCCTGCGCGGTGTCGACTTGGGCCCCACACCGGTCACGGGACCAGCCCGGTTGCTCGTTGCCGCGAACGTTGCCGGGGTTCGACTGCTGGACAATGCGCCGGTGATGCTGGTGGCCCAGGCGGGTGAGCAGTGAGGGCCACTGGCTTGGCCACCAGCTTGCAAGCCCCTGCGCCGGGCTGGACGCTGGAGGCAGATGTGATCGTGGTGGGCTCCGGAATTGCCGGCTTAGCCACGGCCATCCACGCGCGGCGCGCTGGGCATCGGGTGCTGGTGGTCACCAAGTCCCATGTGGCGGCGGGCGCCACCGCCTGGGCGCAAGGTGGCATCGCCGCCGCGCTGGCTGATGATGACTCCCCGGCCGATCACCTGCACGACACGTTGGTGGCGGGGGCTGGGCTGTGCGACGAGGCGGCCGTGCGGGTGCTAGTGGATGACGGTCCACGGGCTATTCGCGATCTGGTTGAGTGGGGCACCCGATTCGACCGGGACGCCGCAGGCGATCTCGCCCTGACTCGGGAAGGTGGGCACCACCGGGATCGGATCGCGCACGCGGGCGGGGATGCCACCGGCGCTGAGATCGCACGCGCCATGGTCGCGTTCGTGGCCAGCAGCCCCGGGATCACCGTGGTGGAACACGCCCTCGCCCTCGATCTGCTCACCGATGCGCGCGGTGCTGTCCAGGGTTTGACCTTGCATGTGATGGGTGAGGGGCAGTCCGATGGTGTGGGGGCGGTGCTCGCGCCAGCGGTGGTGCTGGCCACCGGCGGAGTGGGGCAAGTGTTCAGCGCATCCACCAATCCTGTGGTCGCCACCGGTGATGGGGTGGCGCTCGGTCTGCGGGCTGGCGCTGCCGTGGCGGATATGGAGTTCATCCAGTTTCATCCCACCGTGCTGTGGCTGGGTGGCGATGCTGTTGGCCAACAGCCGCTTGTGAGCGAAGCCGTGCGGGGCGAGGGGGCTTTCCTCGTGGACGGCGACGGCGTGCGGTTCATGCCCCAGCAGCACCCGATGGCCGATTTGGCGCCACGGGACGTGGTCGCCAAGGCGATCATGCGCCGCCAGCGGGAGACCGGTGCGCCGCACGTCTGGTTGGATGCGCGTGGATTCGGGGCCGCCAAGTGGGAGCAGCGGTTTCCCACCATTTTGGCGTCATGTCGAAGTCATGGAATCGACCCCGTGGTCGACCTCATTCCGGTGTCCCCGGCCCAGCATTACACGTCCGGGGGATTGCGCACCGACACCTGGGGTCGCACCAGCGTGACAGGTTTGCTCGCATGCGGTGAATGTTCCTGCACGGGCGTGCACGGAGCCAATCGGCTGGCGTCTAACTCGTTGCTGGAAGGTTTGGTGTTTGCCGATCGGATCGGCTCGATTCTGCACGATGGGTTGCCGGAGCGGGCTGATCCGGTGCCCCGGCCGGGACATGCCTCGGTGTTGTGTGCAGCGCGACGACCAGAAATCCAACATGCGATGACTGAGGGCGTCGGAGTGCTCCGATCTCGGGAATCGATTGCCGGGGCACTGAACACTCTCAACAGCATGTCTGATCGCGAGCCGAACGCAGTGCCGGCCACGGAATGCTGGGAAACCACCAATGTGGGGCTAGTGGCGGCCGCGATTGCGGTGGGTGCCGGCGTGCGGGAGGAGACGCGCGGGTCGCACTGGCGGGAAGATTTCCCGGACCGAGACGATCAACTCTGGCGCCGCCGCGTCATCAGCACCCTCACCCCAGCCGGCGAGTTGGCAGTGAGCAGCGAAGATGTGGCATGAGCCCACATCCGCGAACGGCGAGCAGCGACAAGGAGTGACATGAGTGACAGCACCGATCTGGCAGCGGCACTGGCGGATGAAGGTATCAGTGCCGAGGAGGTCACCGATCTGATTTCCCGAGCCTTGGCCGAAGACCTCGGCGGTGGGGTGGATGTAACCACCGCGGCCACTGTCGCTGCCGACCACATCAGCGTCCTGGATCTCGTCGCACGCGCCTCCGGGGTAGTGGCGGGGTTACCTATCGCGGGCGCTGCATTGGCCCACGGCGAACGGGTGTCGGTCACGCTGATCGCAGCAGATGGTGACCGGGTGCAGCCCGGTGATGTGCTGCTCAGTGCCGTCGGGCCCACCGTGGACCTGCTCACAGCCGAGCGCACTGCGCTGAACTTGCTGTGTCACCTCAGCGGCGTGGCCACAGCCACCCGCGCCTGGGCGGACGCTCTGGCCGGTACCCCCACCCGGGTGCGCGACACCCGGAAGACTACGCCCGGATTGCGCCGACTTGAGAAATACGCCGTGCGCTGTGGTGGCGGTGTGAACCACCGGATGTATCTGTCCGATGCCGCCTTGGTGAAAGATAATCATGTGGTGGCGGCCGGCGGGGTGGCGGCAGCGTTCGCCGCAGTACGTGAGCAATTCCCGGATGTGCCGGTGGAAGTGGAGGTGGACTCGTTGCCGCAATTGATCGAAGTGCTGGCGGCAGGCGCCGACCTCGTGTTGCTCGACAATTTCACGACCCCGCAGATGCACGAGGCAGTGGCGATCACTGCTGGCCGCGCCGCCCTGGAAGCATCCGGCGGACTGACGCTGGCGGATGCCGCAGCCGTCGGTGCCACTGGTGTGGACTTTGTGGCGGTGGGTGCCCTCACCCACTCGGCTGCGGTGCTCGACATCGGCGCCGATCTTCGGGAGGTGTGAGCGATGCTGCTGGCAATCGATGTGGGCAACACCAACACGGTGCTGGGACTCTTTCGCGGTGACGAACTCACCGAGTCGTTTCGAATCAAAACCGACCCGCGCAGTACAGCCGACGAGATGATGCTCACGATGCGCGGACTGCTCAGTTCCGCACCGCGAATCTCGGGTGTGGCGCTGTGCGCCACAGTGCCGGCGGTGTTGCACGAGATGCGCCAGATGCTCGACCGCTACTACAACGACGTGCCGCGGGTGATCGTCGAACCGGGGGTCAAAACCGGTGTGCAGATCCTGACCGACAACCCGCGGGAGGTGGGCTCGGATCGGATTGTCAATACCCTGGCCGCCCACCACCTCTACGGCGGTCCGTGTGTGGTGGTGGACTTCGGTACTTCTACAAATCTGGACGTGGTCTCGGCCCGCGGGGACTTTCTCGGTGGTGCACTTGCCCCCGGTATTCAGATTTCCCTGGATGCGCTGTCTGCGCGGGCTGCGCAATTGCGGAAAGTGGAATTGGTGCGGCCGCGCAGTGTGATCGGGAAAAACACTGTGGAAGCGCTGCAATCCGGTGCTTTGTATGGATTCGCCGGCCAAGTTGATGGATTAGTCGACCACATCAAGGCGGAATTGCCGGATATTCAGCATGTTGTGGCTACCGGCGGGCTGGCCGAAATCGTGGTTCGGGAATCGCGTACGATCACCGCGCACTGCCCGGAACTCACCCTGATCGGATTGGCTTTGGTATTCGCCAAGAATCTTGCGACTTTGACGTGAGCAAAAAGACCCTAGATGTGAGTAAGAAGCCGCCCGGAAAGAAGTCTGGCGGACGATCCAAAGCCGTTTCCAAGGGTGATGTCAAAGATCCGACTGGGCTGGGAACTACAGTCAAATTCGGTTCCGGCTCAGACGCGGTGATTCGGCGCGCAGTGACCTCCGATGTCAAACAGATCAAGTCCCTTGTGGATTACTACACCGATGATCGGCGCCTGCTGGCCAAGGCCATCGTCACGCTCTATGAGGATGTGCAGGAGTTCGTGGTAGCCGAGCGTTCCGGTGGTGGATTGGTGGCATGCGGCGCACTGCACGTGCTGTGGGAGGACTTAGCCGAGGTGCGCACGCTGGCTGTGGCCCCGGAAGCGGTTGGGCAGGGAGTCGGTGGCGCGGTGCTCGACGCGCTCATTTCCCGGGCGCGTCGTATCGGGGTCTCGAGAGTTTTTTGTCTGACGTTTGAATGTGACTTCTTCGCCCGACACGGTTTTCGAGAAATTGCCGGTACGCCGGTTTCACATGACGTATTCGAACAATTACTCCAGTCCTACGACGAGGGTGTTGCCGAGTTTCTCGACTTGGAAAGAGTCAAGCCAAATACGTTGGGAAATCGGCGCATGCTGATGACGCTATAGTTTGTTGCACACCGCACCGGAGTAAGCAACATCGTCTTCTGCCGCAGGCAGGCAGCCCCGTTCCCAAGGAGTGATTGTGGTCAGCAAAATCGAATACGTACTCATTGATGACCTCGACGGTACCCAAGCTGATGAAACAGTGACATTCAGTCTTGATGGCCGCCATTTTGAAATCGATCTGAATGATGCACACGCGGCGGAACTTCGGGAATGCCTGGCTCCGTACCTCGATGCAGCCAGGAGCGTGCGTCCGGCCAGTGCTCGCGCCCGTGCCGGTACTGGCCGGACGGCTGGACCAAAGGGCCCATCTGAAATGACGTTGGCGCGCGCCTGGGCGCGTGAGCAGGGCATGCCGGTGAATCAGCGCGGCAAATTACCGGCTCACGTGCTGGCGGCATATCGCGCTGCCCACGCAGACTGACAGCGGGGCACTCGGGGGTGTGCCTACCGTGCCAGCGTGCCGATTTCAAAGCCGGCGAGTTCGTTGGCGGGGCGCTGTTGGCCGGCGTGCTGTTCGGCAAACGCCGCCGTAGCGTCGATGCCGCACATGCCGATGATTCGTGCCGCACCACCAGGATGCTGGTTCTCCCAAGCCGTGACGTTGTAGACCTTGCCGTTCACCACGGTCCAACAATCGCCAGCCGAATTGTGCAGCGCCACCTGCGCCAGGGTGAAGGTCGCAGCACCGGAACCCGACGGGCT
>CAZVKB010000014.1:33138-37718 GCA_964627505.1 uncultured Actinomycetes bacterium
CTCGGCTGTTCATCCAGCACCCCGGCCCAGACCGATTTGGCACCGGAATCGCCCACCCTGATGGCTTGGCCGAAAGCGGCCAGCGCGGCCAGCACCGTGAGCACGGCCAGGATGATCACAACCAATGGCGCCCGGTAGGTCCCGGTGTCGGATGACGCCGACACCACGGCGAGGGCCTCGGCTCGTTTGTTCGCCCGCCGCCGCGCCCAGGTGTCCACCACCATCAGCACGGCCAGCAATCCGAACACCACGGCTGTGAAGATCGGCAGAGTATCGCCCAGTTCAGCGTGCTGCGCGGGTACGCCGATCTGGGCGGCCAAGCGCTCCCCGGTCTCTTTGGCCAGCACCGTGAAACCCACCGTGACAAACGACAGCAGCAGTACCCACCACCCCAGCGCCCGACGCCAGGAGGAGCGCAGCGCAATCACAAGCACGCCCAGCAGGGTCAGTGGAATGAACACCACTGCGGCATGTACCACCAGTGGGTGCAGCGGGATTCCGTTGATCGTCTCTGGCATGTGACCAACTTAATCCCACTTGCCCGGCGTCGGCGGTCGCCACCTGCCGGTGCCGGGTAAGTGTCGAGTCAGCCGGCCAGCGCCGCGGCCACTACTTCTCGAGCCGATTCCTGGATCTTGGCCAGATGCTCGGCGCCTAGGAAACTCTCGGCGTAGATCTTGTAGACGTTCTCCGTGCCAGAGGGCCGCGCGGCGAACCAACCGTTCTCGGTGGTCACCTTCAACCCGCCGATCGGGGCGTCGTTGCCGGGGGCCGTGGTGAGGATCGCCGTGATCTTCTCCCCGGCCAGTTCCGTGGAGGTGACATCGCTAGGGCTCAGGCTAGCCAGGCGCGCCTTTTCTTCGCGGGTGGCCGGGGCGTCGACGCGGGCGTACACCGGGTCACCGAAGGTCTCGGTGAGACGGGCGTAGTGCTCACTGGGGCTCTGCCCGGTAGCCCCGCGAATCTCGGAGGCCAACAGCGCCAAAATCAGGCCGTCTTTGTCGGTGGTCCACACTCGACCGTCCAGCCGCAGGAACGAGGCACCGGCGGATTCTTCGCCGCCAAAGCCGATCGAACCGTCGATCAGACCCGGCACGAACCACTTGAAGCCCACCGGCACTTCCACCAACCGACGCCCGAGGCTGGCGGTCACTCGGTCGATCATCGACGAACTCACCAGCGTCTTGCCGACACCTGCGTCCGGCGACCAGCCCGCGCGGTTGCCGTAGAGGTATTCAATCGCCACCGCCAAGAAGTGGTTGGGATTCATCAATCCGTGATCCGGCGTGACGATGCCGTGGCGGTCGGAGTCGGCATCGTTGCCGGTGGCGATGTCGTATTCGGCCCGCTTGCTCACCAGCGATGCCATGGCATTCGGCGAGGAGCAATCCATCCGGATCTTGCCGTCCCAGTCCAGCGTCATGAATCGGAATGAGGCGTCCACGAGCGGGTTCACCACCGACAAGTTGAGGTTGTAGGCCTCACCGATCGCTGCCCAATACTCCACGCTGGCCCCGCCGAGCGGGTCGGCGCCGATCTTCACCCCGCGCACCGCGTCCATGTTGATGATCGAACCCAGCGCCTCGACATATCGCGTGCGGTAGTCGTAGGTACCGGTCGTGTCGGCCGCCAGAGCCTTGGCCAGGCCGATTCGCTGGACCCCCGCCCCGCCCGCGCGCAGGATGTCGTTGGCGCGATCCTGGATCCACTTGGTGACGTTGGTGTCGGCTGGTCCGCCGTTGGGTGGGTTGTACTTGAAACCGCCGTCGCGGGGCGGATTGTGGGAGGGCGTAATCACGATCCCGTCGGCCTGCGGCCCACCAGCAGCGTTGTGTTCCAGAATCGCCAGCGAAATCGCCGGAGTGGGCACATAACTGTTGCGGGAGTCGATCAATACCCGGACATCGTTGGCCGCGAGCACCTCCAGCGCGGTGGCGTGCGCAGGTTCACTCAAAGCGTGGGTATCCCGGCCCATGAACACCGGACCCGCGTACCCCTGCGCGGCGCGGTAGTCACAGATGGCCTGGGTGGTGGCGGCGATGTGGTCATCGTTGAAGGCCGCGTCCGCTGCCGACCCGCGATGTCCGCTAGTCCCAAACGCCACTTGCTGCGCCGGATCGGACATGTCCGGATGCAACGTGTAGTAGTCGGTGATAAGCCGGGCGACGTCGACGAGGTCGTCGGACTGGGCAGGCTGGCCGGCGCGGGGGTGATTGCTCACAGTGGAAGATCCTTTCCATGTTTCGCGGCAAGTGCGGCCTGGATGCCACATCGATCCGGGCCACCACCATCCTGCCCGGCGCGGGGGGCGGCTGTCATGCCGTGCGGCAGACGCGCCGGATGCACAGGACACCGCAACCGAGTGGGCACCGCCTTGTTGGACACTGGATCCATGACTACTTCGGCAGCGCCGGCAGCGAGTCCCCAGCCAACTACGAATCGCACCCGAGTCGCGGTTGGCGTCGCATTAACTGCACTCTCCGCGCTCATGTTGGTCGTGATGTGGCCGATGTTCGGCGGTCTGTGGTGGCTGGCACCAGTGGCTTTCGTGCCGATGTATGTGGCTCAGTACCGACTGCTGCCACGAAAGTGGTCGTTTGCCCCGGTGGCGGTGGCTTGCGGGGCGTACGGGTTTGCGGTGGGCATGTTGGGGGCATCGATCGCGCCCATGGCTTTGATTCTCGGCGGCGCCCTCGGCGTTGCCCTGCTCGGGGCTGTGATCGGCGTCTTCCAGCGACCTTTCAGTGAACGCACCCGGTACCGCTGGTTCGTCCTGCAATTACCGATCGTGTGGCTGTTCATTGAAGTAGCGATTCAGGACAACGAAATCCTCGGCTCCACGCCATGGCTGGCCTACCGGATGGGCGAAGTCCCGCAGCTGGTGGCTCCGGTGAGTGTCACGGGCACCCCGGCACTGAGTTTTCTGGTGCTGGTGGTGAATGCGGCCATCGCGCTGGTGCTGTTTCGGTGGCTGGACGCCAGCGGTCGGAGCGAGAACGCGGTACCGGTTCCGCGCAGTGTTGCCCGCGGGTGGGCGGTGGGGGTTCTCGCGGTCGCTGTGGTGTGGGCGGCCGCAGGGGTGGGGATCACCGCACAGGTGCGCGATACCCAGGGGCCGGCGGTCCGGGCGGCGTATGTGCAGCCGGGGCTGGCCAACGTCATGCCAGGAGTGCTGGTGGGGGGTGACGACAACGACCCGCGCACCGCCGAGCAGCGCCGGGATGACCAAGCAGCCCACCTGCGCGACCTCACGCTGGCCGCCGCGGAGCAAGGGGCACAGTTGGTGGTCTGGCCTGAGGAGGTACTCGAATATGACCCCCGGGAAGAGCGCACGCAGTGGATTCCGGATCTCGTCCGGCAGACCGGGATCTACTTGGTGGCTGGTTTCACGCGTGACTTCTCTGATGCCTCCCAACCCAATCGGGCGCTGATGTGGGCGCCGAGTGGGGACATCATCGGGATCTACAGCAAGAACAAGCGCGTGATCATGGAAGGTGAGTCGTTCACCCCAGGTACGGAGTTTCCGGTGCTGGCCACGGCTTTGGGGCCACTGGGCATGGTCATCTGTTTCGATTTGGACTTCCCCAACGGACCAGTGCGCCAGGTTACCGACGCTGGTGCGCGCATCGTGGCTGCCCCGAGCATCGACTTCGCGTCCGTGGCGGACCTGCGTACAACGTCCACGGTGTTCCGGGCAATCGAAAACCGGGTGGGCATCGTGAAAGCGGACCTGGCTTGGGACTCGGCTGTAGTAGGGCCAGATGGCCAGGTGCTGGCGGGCACAGTCATCACAGACGACGACGGTGGTGTGGCGGTGGCAGTGGTGGATCTGCCAACGGGACCAGGTGGCGCACCGTTCACCAGTTACGGCAACATGCCGGTGACGGTGCTGTCCGTGGCGTTGTTGATTGCCCTGGTTGTGGCGATGGTGGTTGCCGCCCGGCGCGAGCGCAGGAACGGCGGCGGCGTTCACTCTGCGCGAATCCGGGAAGCCAGACCAGGCCAGAACTAGTTGTGTGGGCGATGATGTGTCGGACCACTTGGTTAGAGTCTGCTCACATGACCGCCGGGTCCGCCCGGAAACCCCGGATGCTCAGGAGTGCCCAATGTTTGAACGGTTTACCGACCGTGCCCGCCGGGTCGTCGTGCTGGCCCAAGAAGAAGCGCGCATGCTCAACCACAACTACATCGGCACCGAGCACATCCTGCTCGGGCTGATTCACGAAGGTGAAGGCGTGGCGGCGAAGTCCCTGGAGTCGATGGGCATCTCCCTGGAAGCCGTGCGCGCCCAGGTGGAAGAGATCATCGGCCAGGGCAAGCAGGCCCCCAGCGGTCACATCCCATTTACCCCCCGGGCCAAAAAGGTTCTCGAGTTATCGCTGCGGGAGGCTCTGCAACTCGGGCACAACTACATCGGCACTGAACACATCCTGCTCGGCCTGATCCGGGAAGGGGAGGGTGTGGCGGCACAGGTGTTGGTCAAGCTCGGCGCAGACCTCAACCGGGTGCGCCAGCAGGTCATCCAATTGTTGGCCGGGTACCAGGGCAAAGAACCGGCTGCCAGCGCCAGTCCGGCCGAG
>CAZVKB010000015.1:0-36350 GCA_964627505.1 uncultured Actinomycetes bacterium
ACGCGCGTGGCCTGTTGTTCCACGGCCTCTTGGGCTTGCTTCTTGGTGCCGACGAACAGGATGGTGCCACCGTGGGCGACAGTTTCCCGAACAAATTCATAGGCTTGGTTGATGTAGTCCAACGACTGGTTGAGGTCGATGATGTAGATGCCGTTGCGCTCGGTGAAGATGAAGCGCTTCATCTTGGGGTTCCAGCGACGGGTTTGGTGTCCGAAGTGGACGCCGCTTTCAAGCATTTGCCGCGCAGTGACGACTGCCATGGGGTACTGCCTTTCCGCCCGCGTACGGGCTGGGTGGTTTCGTGCCGAATCAGTAGCGATTCGGCTCCTGATTCCCGTCGTGCCAACCGCCCGAAGGACCGAGGTGGACACGCCGCGCCGTGCGTGGAAACGGGAATGCGATGTCACCGGCGGACCGGTGCTCGGCAATCCTATCGGTTGCGGTTATCCACAGCCGGAATCAGGGAGGTTCCCAGCGGCGCGGGTCGGGTCGACAATCAATGTCATGACCCAAAATTCGGAGTTGACACCCCACCGTACGCGGTCGCGGCTAGGGCGTCGGATCGCTGGCTTGGGGGTGGCACTGGCCATTGGACTGGCGGTGTGGACCGCCCTGTTCGGTGCGCCGCGCGCCGCGGCGATCATTGCCCCCCGAGCGGGTCCGACCGTGGCGATTCCCGGGGTGTGGCTGAAGCCAGTCGCCGGTGCACCGGTGTCCGCAGCGTTCGACCCTCCTCCGCAACGGTGGCTAGCCGGGCACCGCGGCGTGGACTTGCTCGCCGCTGCCGGCACCGTAGTCACTTCGGCCGGCTCCGGTCGGGTGAGATTCGTCGGCGACGTCGCCGGGCGCGGGGTGGTGGTGATCGAACACGGCGACATCGTGACGACTTATGAACCGCTGTCGCCTCAGGTAGCCGTCGGTGACGTGGTAACTGCCGGCAGCCCGATCGGTCTCATTAGCGCAGGTGGCCATTGCTCGAATCGTTGTGTGCATTGGGGAGCCAAGCGCGCTGAGGAGTACTTGGATCCGCTGCTCCTGCTGCAGGGGTATACCCCGGTGTTGAAAGTGCCATGGTGAGGCACAGTCCCCGGGGATGTTGCCCGCACTACATGGACCCGGCGATTCGCCCCCGCAGGTGCATCATGGTTTTACTATGCAACTGGCTGACTCGGCTCTCCGTCACCCCCAACACCTGCCCGATTTCGGCCAAGGTGAGGCCTTCGTAGTAGTACAGCGCGATGATGACCTGCTCCCGCTCGGAGAGTCCGTGCACGACTCCGGCGAGCACTTGCCGCACCTCTTCATCAGCAAATGCTTCCTCGGGCGCAGCCACCCGATGGTCCACGACTGTGTCCCCAAGCGTCGCGCCACCTTCCTCTGCATGCAGAAACTCGTCCAGGGCGGCCACGTTGGTGAAGGACACCGCTGCAAAAAGGTTGTGCAATTCATCAATGGACACACCCACGCGATCCGCTAGTTCCAGGTCTGTCGGGGTCCGGTGCAACTCGTTCTCCAGCTGCACATATGTGCGTTCAACTTCCCGGCTGCGAGCCCGCACGGATCTCGGCACCCAGTCCAGTCCCCGCAGCTCGTCGATGATGGCGCCGCGAATCCGGCTGAGTGCGTAGGTCTCAAATTTCAGCCCGCGACTCGGCTCAAATTTCTCGATCGCATCGATCAAGCCGAACAAGCCATACGAGACCAGGTCCGCGTTTTCCACGGTTGCGGGCAAGCCGGCGCCCACGCGGCCGGCGACATATTTCACCAGCGGCGAGTAGTGCAAGATCAGGCGTTCCCGCAAGTCCAGATCGCGGGTGCTCTCGTAGTCCTCCCACAGCTCGGAGATGCCTTCAAGCTCGGGGGTGAGCACCGTTGTACACCTTCCTGAGTCGTTCGGCAGATACGTGCGTGTAGATCTGAGTGGTGGCCAGGCTCGCATGTCCCAGTAGTTCTTGCACCGTTCGCAGATCAGCGCCGCCTTCTAGGGTATGGGTTGCCATTGCGTGCCGGAGGGCGTGTGGGGCGATGTCAGGCAATCCCGCTGCAACTGTCAACCGGTGTACGACCCGGCGAACCACCCGAGCATCGATTCGTCCTCCCCGGCGACCGAGAAACAGTGCGGACGAACTGCGGGGTGTCGCCCAAGCCGGACGTCCGCGCTGCAACCACACGGAGATGGCGTGCAGGGCGGGGGTACCGCAGGGCACTGTGCGCTCTTTGTTGCCTTTTCCCACGACGCGCACCATTCGCGCACCGGTATCTACATCCGCGAGGTCGAGGCTGCACAACTCGGCTACCCGCAGCCCGGCGCCGTAAAGGAGTTCCAGCATGGCGCTGTCACGCAATGCCTCCGGGTGAGGTGAGTGGGCAGGATCTGCCGCTCCACCCCCGTCGGCAGCCATCGCGTGGGCTGCACCAGTTCCGCCAGCGAGGTCATCCAGCATTTCCATGACTCGATCAGCCGGGGGTACCGACGGTAGTGAACGCTGCGCTTTTGGTGTGGCCAACCGTAGTCCCGGGTCACCGTCGGATAGGTAGTCATGGCGATACAACCACGCGGTGCACGACCGGATCGCCGACACTCGCCGCGCGATGGAGGATCGGGCGTCCCCGGCGCGAGCACCTTGGGCGAGCCACGCACGCAACAGTTCGATATCGATCGCGCGGGCGTCTGCGTCTGTCGTCAGGCCGCCGAACTGACAGAGGGAAATGACATCCGCGCGGTATGCGCGCACTGTGGCAGGAGCCCGACCACGCACAAACTCGAGGTAGTGGCAGTAGGCGTCCACAAATGGCGGAAGTGGCGCATCGATCACGTCAGATGCCGCGGCCGCCGCGGTCGCGTCGGGCGCGGCAGCAGCCACTACATGATCATCCGACACCATGCCCCCAGTGAACCCGAGGTTGGCGGCCAACGCACCTGTTATGAGCCGAACCTGTTCGCGAGATGCGCTCCCGGGACCTTCAGGCACCCTGATGGGCATAGCGATACAACGCAGCATCGGTCAGTGACCACCCGCGCTGATTGCAGACGACGAGCCCAGCTCCTTCCAGGACAGTCAATTGTGAGGTCACTTCGTCAGCGGTGAGACCCAACGTGCATGCGATGTCAGCTTCCCTCACGTCGGTTTTGGCCAGCAGCATGCGGACCACGGCGATGCCATACTGTCCGCCGACTTCTTCTCCCAGTGGGGTAACTAACTCCAGCACTTCGGTGGCGTTGCTCACCAGCACAGCCATACCTTCTCGGATCAAATCGTGAGTTCCGGCTGACAGATCTGAAGTAGCCGGACCGGGCATGGCCATCACGTGACGGGCGAGTCCCGCTGCCGCGCTCGCAGTAGCCCGAGCACCGGACCGCAAAGCTGCCTCCACGATCACCGTGCCCCGACTCATCGCCGCAATCACCCGGTTGCGGATCAAGAACCGGTGCCGGGCAGGCGCCGATCCCAAGGGAAACTCCGACACCACTGCGCCGCTGGCTGCCACCCGTTCGAACAGTCCGCCGTGAGCCCGCGGGTAGGCCCGATCAGCACCACCAGCAGTGACCAACACGGTCCGTGCGCCTACGGCCAAGGCGCCGGCGTGGGCAGCCGCATCGATGCCATAGGCGCCGCCAGACACAATCGTCCAACCACTCAGTCCAACATCGGCGGCTAGATTCTCCGCAAGACGTCGTCCATAGGGGGTACAGGCTCGCGACCCCACTACGGAGATGGAGCGCAGAAGATCCCGGCGCAGTGTATGCAGATGCGCGCTGCGAACCCACAGCAAGATTGGTCGAGCGTCGCCCAGATCGTCGAGCTGGCTGGGCCACTCCGCTGTCGCCGGAACCACACACGTCACTCCGGCATCGGCGGCCCGTGACATTTGCCTGGCTACGGCCTCGGCCAACGCTGCTGGATTCACCGTGGGTTCGTGTTCGCGGGCCAGATCCGCAGCAACCTGCACCGCCCCGTGGGCCCTGATCCGAGCACCGATCTTCGCCTTGCCAGGTTCGGCAAGCAGGTGAATGGCGATGCGAGCCTGCACATCAGAATCTGGTTCGGCGCGGAATGCCGGCAGGAAATGTTCGCTCACGCTGCCCACCCCTGGGCATCACGGAGGGCCATGGCAGTGTCCAGGTCTGCAACCGACGGCGCATCGGCGCCGCGAAGGTCCGCCACCGTCCAGGCCAATCGCAGGCACAGCGCCAGACCGCGGATCGATTCCCGCGTTGTCGCTGTCCGATCGAGTGCCTCCTGCACCGCAGCAGAGATTGGCCACTGCGTGCGCACCACCGAAGGCGGCACGGACGCGTTGACCGACCATGGTTGCCCCGTGAATCGGCGGGCCGCGCAGGCCCGGGCTTCGCGCACTCGGGCCGCCGCCTCGCCGGACGTCGTCTGACCACCGCTGAGGCCGGTGATTTCAGCGATTGAGGGCCGGCGCAGCGTCACTCGCACATCCACCCGATCGAGCAGCGGGCCGGAGAGTTTGGCCAAATAGCGCCGACGCTGGTTGGGAGCACACGAACATGGCGGCCCGGAGGTGTCCAGGGCCCGCCCGCAGGCACAGGGGTTGGTGGCGAGCACCAACTGAAATCGCGCCGGCAGATCAATATTGAAGCCGCTGCGAGCCACCGTGATGCGTCGTGATTCCAAGGACTGCCGCAGCGCGTCGAGCGCCCCGGCAGAGAACTCTGCTGCTTCGTCGAGGAACAACACCCCGGTGTGAGCTTGGGTCACCAAACCCACCCGTGGTCGATCACCACTGCCACCGCCCACCAGGGCAATGTCCGTGGTTGTGTGATGGGGGGCTTGAAACGGCGGGCGTCGCACCAGCCCGGGTGGTGCAGTGGGATTCACCAACGCCCGAATGGCCGTGGCCGCCAGGGCATCCTGGTCGTCCAGGTCGGGCAGAAGTGACGGCAAACGGCTGGCGAGCATGGTTTTGCCGACACCCGCTGGCCCCATCAAGCACATGTGGTGACCACCGGCGGCTGCAATCACCAAGGCTTCCCGCGCCGCGTCCTGGCCCCGCACGTCCGCCAGATCAGGCTGATGGGTGGCCAGCTCCGCAACGGGGACGACGGCGACCGGATACGCCGCCACCTCGCGCGCGGCCGCTTCCTCTTCACCGCACACGTGCGCCCACACATGGCGTAGCGAGACCGCTGCCAGCACCCGCAGTCCGGTCACTAGGTTAGCCTCGGCTCCGTTTTCCGCCGGCACCACCAGGGTCTCGATCCCGGCATCCCGGGCCGCAATCGCTGCTGCCAACACCGACCCCACCGGACGCACTCGACCGTCGAGGTCCAGTTCTCCGACCATCACCCACTGCGCTACCCGATGTGAGTCCGGATTGTCAGATGCGGCAACCAGAACTGCTACGGCGATCCCTAGATCGAGCCCCGAGCCGCGTTTGGGGAGCGAGGCTGGTCCAAGGCCGACAGTGATCCGACCTGCTGGCCAGGGCAACCCACTGCTGCCCACTGCGGCCCGCACACGGTCCCGGGACTCCGAGATTGCGGTATCAGGTAGACCCACCATGGCCCAATGTGGCAGGCCAGAAGTGATGTGGGCGGCGACATCCACCAGATGGGCTTGGGCCCCGATCACCACTGCTGACTTGGTGCGACCGACACCCATCACCCCACCCCCGGGAAATATTCGAGCACCGCAGGACCGCGTCGCGGCAGCAGCACCGCCACGACGTCCACCCGAATCTCGCGGGTATCCAGATCGACCACGCTGACTCCGGCACCGCACTGCGCGCGATGGTGTTCCAGCCACATCCCGGCTAGCAGCCGCACGCGGGCTAACTTCCGGCTCGTGACCGCCTCCTCAGGCCGACCAAATCGTCCCGTGGTCCGGGTCTTCACTTCACAAATGACCAGCGTGCGCACAGCCGCAGCAACAATGTCGAGTTCGCCTCTGGCGCATCGCCAGTTCCGCTCGAGCACGACCATTCCCAAGGCCATGAGATGCCGACATGCGAGGTCTTCCCCATAGCGCCCCAAAGCCGCCCGCCGCGTGCGTGGCGCGGACGCCGCACGTTGTCCCGGACGCGGAATGTGTGTGGCCATCAGCTCACCCCCTGCCGCTAAGTCTGTGCCAACGCACACCCCTGGCGGAAGTCAGACTTTGGTGGCTGTGGAAAACGCCGCTCCCACGACGATCCGATGGTCAGGAACGGGCAGGTCCGGTCAGGCGTTCAGGGTCCAACTCTTCAATGTTCACGTCCTTGAACGTCAACACCCGAACCTTATCCACGAAGCGTCCCTTGCGATAAATGTCCCAGACCCAGGCATCAGCCATGCTCACCTCGAAGAAGATCTCCCCACCCTCCGAAGATCGCACCCGCAGATCCACGTGATTGGCCAGATAGAACCGGCGTTCGGTTTCCACAACGTAGGTGAACTGCGGCACGATGTCGCGGTACTCGCGGTAGAGCGCGAGTTCGATCTCGCTCTCGTAGCGATCCAGCTCATCGGCACTCACTGTTCACTCCTCGGGCTCGGCAACGAATGCGACGATACGCCACGGCGTGCTACTCCCCCGGTTCCCCCGCCGGTGTGGGCAATCGCCACGTGACGCGGTGGTGCGGAGATGGGCCCCAGCGGCGTAACGCGGCGAGGTGGGCCGGTGCGGCGTACCCCTTGTTCTGCTCCCAACCGTACATTGGGAAGTCCCGTGCCAAAGCCACCATCACCTGGTCCCGGGCGGTCTTGGCCAGGATGCTCGCCGCGGCAACTCCAGCACACCGCAGATCAGCCTGGACCCTCGTGACCACCCTGGGCAGTATCGGCCCGGTGGCAGAATCGGTCTGCGGCGGACGGCCTGGCTCGGTGAGATAGTCGACATTGCCATCGAGCAGCACGCAATCAGGCGCGATCGGCAAACTTCCGATAGCCCTGTGCCCGGCGAGCCGCATGGCAGCCATGATGCCCAACTGATCGATCTCCGATGCCGATGCCATACCGATGGCATGGGGTGTCCACGCATGGATTGCGGGCAGCATGTCGGTCCGGCGGGTAGGGCTGAGCAGTTTGCTGTCACGGACTCCGCGGGGCGCCGGCGGCGTCTGTGCGGTCACAAGCACCACTCCGACACACACAGGTCCACTCAACGCACCGCGTCCGACTTCGTCCGCACAGCCGAGCACGGCCACCCCGGTGCGCAGCAGTGCGCGTTCGACTCGAAGATCCGGTGCGCGAACTGAAATCGACTTGCGTGTGTTGCCGGCGCGGCGCCGAAGCTGCATTCCGGTCACGGGCTGCTAAGGGTGCCGCTCTGTTGGTTGAGCGCAGGCTGATCGAAGGGGACATCTGGGATCGGAAACAGCGCCCACCGGTCGATCGGCCAGACATTGACAAACACCCGCCCGACCACGTTGTCCACCGGCACTCCCCCATCATTCTGATTGAGGTGGTAGCGGGAATCGGCCGACTCGGGGCGATTGTCACCCATCACAAAAATGCTGTTCGCGGGCACCGTGACATCGAACTGGATCTGATTTGTGGAAGTCCCTGGCTTCAGATAAGGCTCGTCGAGGCTCACTCCGTTGAGCACAATCCGGCCGTCGGCGTCACAACAGGCGACTTGGTCGCCGGCCACGCCGATGACGCGTTTCACGAGATCATCGCCCTGCGCGCTGGGCACGAGCCCGATGAATTCCAGCGCCTTTCGCAGCGGGGGTGTCGCGGGCGTGGGCGTGGTGGGCAACCACGATCCAGGGTCCTTGAACACCACAATTTCCCCGCGCTTCACACCGGAGATGTTGGTAGTGATTTTGGAGGCCAAAATCCGATCGCTCGGCAGCAAGGTGTTCTCCATGGACTGGCTCGGCACATAGAAGGCTTGCACGAAGAACGTTCGTACCACCATCGACAGCACGATTGCCGTGACTAAGACAATGGCCACTTCCCGCACCGCACGCCACAGTGCAGACGAAGCGGACGCGGGCGGGGCACGGTGAGCACTGGTGGACGGCTCTGGAGGCATACTCATGACCCCGTTACGCTACGCGTTTGCGCTGGCGGCCACAGGATCGCCACGACCTTTCCGGTCACTTCTTTTTCCGGAATGAAGCCGCCACCAGGACGACCCAAAGCTGATCGGCTATCCAGGGACGCTGCTCGGTTATCACCTAGCACCCACAGAGAATCCGCGGGCACCAGCACGTCAAATGCCACTTCGTTGCTGACACCGGGTGCGAGATAAACCTCATTCACAGGTTCACCGTTCACCCGGATCGCCCCCTCCACACAACAAGTGACCCGATCACCACCAACCCCGATCACCCTCTTGATGACGGCGGTGGGGGCTCCGGGCGCAGTAGCGAGATACCCCGCGGCGTCGAGTTCCACGATATCGCCACGGGAAATGTCCCCGAGTTTCCAGACGCCGACGATCTCGCCGTTGCGCACTGTTGGCGACATAGAGTCGGACTCCACCCGCACCAGTGTGAAGGCAAAGACGTTCGCGAGCAATGCCACACATACTGCGCCCGCAGCGACCAGTGGGAGACGCGGCAACCGTCGTTGCCGACTCGACTCAGCCGTTGTCGCGCCGTTCCTTGATCTTGGCAGCCTTGCCGCGGAGATCGCGCAGGTAATAGAGCTTGGCTCGCCGCACGTCGCCGCGCGTGGCCACCTCGATCTTTTCGATCACCGGCGAGTGCACGGGGAACATCCGCTCCACCCCGACCCCGAAACTCACCTTGCGGACTGTGAACGTTTCCCGCACGCCGCCCCCTTGGCGACCGATCACAACTCCGGTGAAGATCTGCACCCGCGAGCGGTTGCCTTCCACGACCTTGACGTGCACCTTGACGGTGTCGCCGGGACGGAAGGCCGGAATGTCGTCACGCATTGATTGCGCATCGAGGCTGTCGAGAATGTTCACTTTGCTCCTAGAGGCACGCCGCAGGTCGACCCCGGTTGATCTGACAAACTGCCGAATAACCGCCCGCAGCTCCCCCCTGCGGCAGGGGCGGGGCGACGGCAGAAGGCAAGTCTCTCACACCGCCCTGCCGTGCGGCGCCCCCGCCCACGCAGGTGACTGCGTGCACGCTGGTAGTTGCGCCGGTTGGTAGTTGCATGCCGGGTGGTAGTTGAGTGGAGATTGATGGCTCCGTGCAGGTTGGGATCAGTCCGCGCGCAGTTCGGTGTTGAGCAAATCCGGGCGCATCGCCCGCGTGCGTTCCCGTGATTGCTCTGCGCGCCACTGCGCGATGGCGCCGTGGTCGCCGGAGCGCAGCACCTCCGGGACCGCCAAGTCCCGCCACACGGGCGGCCGGGTAAAGATGGGCCCTTCCAAGGGCGCGCCCGAACGCTGAGGCGAGAAGGAGTCATCCGGCGCACTCGCCTCGTTACCCAAGACGCCGGGTAACAGCCTCGCGACCGCTTCCACGACGACCAGCGCCGCCACTTCACCCCCGGCCACAACAAGATCCCCAATACTGAATTCGACCACCGGCATGCGAGTGCAGTAGTGCGCGACCACGCGCGAATCAATGCCTTCGTACCGGCCGCAGGCGATTATCAGATGCTGCGCCGGACTCACGGCGAGATCTGCTGCCATGACCTGGGTCAACGGTGTGCCGGAGGGGGTGGGTACCAGTAGCGTGGGCGCTCGCTCAGCATCGTCGCCGTCGTCCGCACCGCCGTCGCCAGCCATGATCTGGTCGATAGCTTGGCCGAAGACATCCGGGCGCATGACCATGCCAGGACCGCCACCATATGGGGCGTCGTCCACCGTTCGGTGGCGATCGCTGGTCCAATCGCGAAGATCGTGAACAGTGACCGAGAGGCGATCCTCTCGCTGCGCTTTCCCGACCAGTGACAGTTCCAGCGGTCGTAAATACTCGGGAAACACCGTGATGATGTCGATGCGAAATGTCATTTGTCACGCCCCGGGTCGGACTGAGCTGCACTCGGGTCTTGCGCGCCCAACTCCAGCAGTCCCGCAGGCGGATCCATGCGGAGCTCACGGTCGGTGAGGTCTACGCTCACGACAATGTCTGCGACGAAAGGCACCAGGGTCTCGGTCGCGTCGGGACGGGTCACCACCACGACGTCCTGCCCAGGAAGTGCCAGAACATCGCCGACAGTCCCGAGGTGTTCGCCGGTGACGGTTACCACGGTCATTCCGACCAGTTGCCGCACATAGAACTCATCGGGATCAGTAGGTTGCTCCTGATCGGAGACCCAGGAATACAGCAATGCGCCTCGTAGCCCTTCCACGCTTGAGCGATCGAGGTAGTTCGCAAAACGCACGTACAACCGACCGGAGTGCCACCTGTTGGCAGCCACCACCAACTCAGCGCCGGTTTCGGTCCACACCTGCGCGCCGGGAGCGAATCGCCGCTCCGGCTCATCTGTGCGCAACTCGACGCTGATGTCGCCACGAAGGCCGTGCGCTCGCCCAGCCCGTCCGATGAGGACCTGCTCAGCGCTCCGTGACGTCAAGGAAGTCGATTCGGATCGCTGCGCCACCACTGACCGCTTTCACCACAGTACGCAATGCCGTGGCGGTACGACCGGAACGCCCAATCACCCGGCCCATATCGTCTGGGTGCACCCGAACCGCGAGACTTTCGCCGCGGCGGCGGTTATTGCGCTCCGACACCACCACCTCATCGGGGTGTTCGACAATGCCCTTCACCAGATGCTCGAGCACGTCTGCTGCGACCATGTCAGTCCTTGCTGTCAGCTTCGACACTCACAGCGGACACGTCCTCGGCCTCCACCTCGGCGGCTTCTGCGGCGGCAGCGGCGTCCACAACTTCAAGCGCTTCCTCGGTTACCTCTGAAGCCGCGGCAGCAGCCCCACGCACCTTGTCTGCTGCCTGCTTGGCGGCCTTTTCGTTGTCGGCTGAAGCCGCTGCTACGACGGCTTGCGCGTAGGCATCTGACTTGTCCGCACGCGCCGGCGCCACTTCCAGGGTGCCGGCCGGGTCGCCAACACCTGTGAACGTCTGCCAGTCACCCGTGACCGTGAGCAACTTCTGCACCGTCTCGGTCGGTTTTGCCCCCACGCCCAACCAATACGCCACTCGCTCGGAGTTCACTTTGATCACAGAAGGGTTGATCATGGGGTCGTAGTAACCGACCTCTTCGATCGCGCGACCGTCGCGCTTGGTGCGCGAGTCAGCCACGATGATGCGGTATTGCGGGTGCCGGATCTTACCGATCCGCTTAAGTTTGATCTTGACGGCCACGAGGCGCTAGCTCCTAGTTTGTTGTGGGGTGGGAGATCGGCGTGACCGTGGGGCAGGAGACACCGTGAATCCCGATGAATGCTGCGCCCGCCGGGTGAGAGGGGCCCGACGGAACAGCGAACAGCGACATTGTGCCAGACCCGCGCGCGATCGCCGCGACGCCCTCCCGCCACGCGCACATGGCTTACCGATGAGGCCGGTCTGGCAATCGGGTCACTGCTGGTCGAGCATCCGCTGGAATTCCGGCGGCAGGGTGGGCATCGTGCCGGTTGCCAGCGGATCACGTCCCGGGACCCCAGCGGTGTGCGGTTTTGCCGAGAGTGCGGAACCGGCGGCGGGCCGGGCTGCTTCGGCCGCCTCCTGCGCAGCTCGCTTGGCAGGGTTTCCGCTCCGGCCGCGTTTGGATTTGCGGGCCGATACCCCCTTGCCGCGGCCTTTCTTGCCCGGACCCATACCAGGCATGTTCGCGCTCATCCGGCGCATCATCTTCTGAGCTTGCGCGAATCGCTCCAGCAGACCGTTGACTTCGCTGACATGCACGCCGGCGCCGCGGGCCACCCGCGCCCGGCGGGATCCGTTGAGCAAGGCCGAGTTCCGACGTTCCTCTGGCGTCATCGACGAGATGATGGCAGTGACGCGATCGATCTCCCGATCGTCCAGTTGGTCGAGTTGCTTGCGCGCCTCCCCCATCCCCGGCAGCATCCCCATGAGCTTGCCGAGTGAACCCATTTTCTTCACGGCTTGCATCTGTTCCATGAAGTCTTCCAGGGTGAAGTCTTCACCGCTGACCATTTTGTTGGCGATGTTCTCCGCCTGATCGGCATCGAAGGCCTTCTCCGCCTGCTCGATCAGGGTGAGCATGTCGCCCATGTCCAGAATTCGCGAAGCCATGCGATCCGGATGGAATGGCTCGAAATCTTCCGGCTTCTCCCCGGTGGAGGCGAACATGATCGGGCGCCCGGTGACTTCCCGAACCGACAGCGCCGCCCCACCGCGAGCATCGCCGTCGAGTTTGGTGAGCACCACACCGTCAAAGCCGACGCCCTCGTTGAACGCTGTTGCAGTGTTCACGGCATCTTGGCCGATCATCGCGTCGATCACCAGCAGCACCTCATCCGGAGCCACCGCATCCCGGATGTTGCGCGCTTGCGCCATGAGTTCTTCGTCGATTGCCAACCGTCCGGCGGTGTCGACGATCACCACGTCGAAGCCGGACTCAGTCGCCGTCGCCACCCCGCTGCGCGCAACCACGACCGGGTCACCGATACCGTTGCCCGGTTCCGGGGCGTGGATCCCCACCCCGACCCGTTCGGCGACCACCCGCAACTGGTCCACGGCATTGGGTCGCTGCAGGTCAGCGGCCACCAACATCGGCCGGTGCCCTTGTTCAGCCAGCCAGCGGGCGAGTTTGCCGGCCAGTGTGGTCTTACCCGCACCCTGCAGACCGACGAGCATCAATACCGTGGGCGGGTTCTTGGCGTACCGCAAGCGCCGTGTTTCGCCGCCGAGAATCGTGACGAGTTCCTCGTGCACAATCTTGATGACCTGTTGAGCCGGGTTGAGCGCACCACTCACCTCCGCTCCCAGCGCACGCTCCCGCACTCGACTGGTAAATGTGCGCACCACGGGCAGCGCCACGTCAGCGTCGAGCAAGGCCACCCGAATCTCGCGCACAGTCGCGTTGACATCAGATTCAGATAAGCGGCCCTTCCCACGCAGATTCTTGAACGTGGCGGCCAGACGATCGGACAAAGACGTGAACACAGCACTTCCTCACGACGACAACTTGGGTCTTGGCCCCTAATCCGACACCGCGGGACCAGAGCAGCGCACCGCAGGTCCGCGGTGAACTGGGCTTAGCCTAACCGGATTCCGCCCCCGGGCTGCGTTCCGCGGGTATCACGGCGGCGTGCCACAGGTCCTGCTGCACGGCTGTCGCGGTTGCTGGGGAGAGTGGTGCGCCGCTGCGATCGACGAGATAGAACACATCTACAACATCGATTCCCAGCGTTGCCACCTTGGCCGCGCGCACCTGGGCGTCATGCACGTCGATCGTGTGCAAGAGGCGGTAGAGCAGGCCGGTGGCATCGGCTGCCCGGACTTCGATGACGGTTGCCGCGGCCGAGGCGTCCGGCAGGATCGTCACCACCGGATCCGGAGCCGCGGGACCCCCGCCGCCGGCAACGGGCCGGGTGATCCGCCGGGGGACGTCGAGCGATCCACCGAGCACCCGTCGCACGTCCACTGCGATGCGATGCGCGTCGGGGGCCTCACCGAAAGCGGGCGTCACCCGCCAGGTGCTCACAAGTCGATCGTCAACATAGGTTGCACGTGCCTCGATCACGCGCAAACGATGAAGTGCCAAAACCACGGCAACATCTGACAACGGTGCCGGTGGCGTGCCGATGACGATTTCTTCCAGCCCGCCGCGCTCATCGCGCAACACCACAACGTCGTCGGCGGCGGCCGCAACCTGTTCCGCCTCACTCAGGGTGGATGGCACCGGGGCAGTGTGTCCGGTGAACACGCGGGCCACGTTTTCCACCAGACCGGCAACCAAAGCGCCTTTCCACGGACTCCATGCTGCCGGCCCTGTTGCTTGGGCGTCGGCACGTGTCAGGGCCCACAGCAATTCCAGAACTTCCGGGTTCGCAACCGCTTGCGCGACCATCCGCACCGTGGCTGGATCGTGGATGTCGCGCCGCGTCGCAGTCTCAGCCAGCAGCAGATGGTGACGCACCAGCGACACCAGGACCTGCACATCCGCTGGCGCAAATCCCATCCGCGGGGCAAGTTCGGCCACGATCCTCGCCCCCACCTCGGAGTGTTGGGCAGCACCGGCAGGTTTGCCGATGTCATGCAGCAGGGCTGCGGTTAGCAGCAAGTCCGGGCGGGACACTTGCCGACTTGCGCTGGCTGCATGCACCGCCGTTTCCAGCATGTGCCGATCAACTGTGAACACATGCACCGGGTTGTGCTGCGGGGCGCTGCGGGTGACTTCCCACTCCGGCAGCAATTGGGTGATCAAACCGGACTGGTCCAATGCCTCCCACACCGGGACGAAACCGCGTCCAGCGCCGATGAAGCTCACAAAGTCGTTGCGAACGGCATCTGACCAGGGTGTTTTGGGTAGCGCAGCGGTTTCGGCCAGTCGGGTGACAGTGGCCGGGGCTATCCGTAGTCCGGCGCGCGCGGTCGCTGCGGCCATGCGGACCACAAGTCCGCGATCGCGGTCTGGGCGGGCATCTCGGGCTAAGACAACTTCCCCATCGGCGATCACGGCACCTTCGGCCAATGGGATGCGGGCCCCGCTCGCGCTGTCGGCGCGGGAGCGACTCAACAGCCGTCGCCCCGGCAAGCGTGAGGGTTGGCCGAGGCGATCCACTCGATGCCAGGTCATATCACTGGCCCAGTCGATCGTGCGCCCAGCGGCCGCCACAGCCCGTAAAAGTCCGTCACCGTCGGCGCCTGGATCGGCGATGTTCAACCTTTCGGCGACGGTGGGCTGTTCTTGACGCACCAGCCGGTCGCTCCCTCGGCCGGTGACAGCGTGCAAGGTGTCGCGTACATCGAGGAGCAAGTTGTATGGCGCGCGGATGTGCGCGCGCGGAACGTCGGTGACCCACGAGGCGGCGATAGCGCGCATGATCACAACATCGCGCAAGCCGCCGATGCTCTCCTTGAGGTCGGGTTCCTGCAGATAGGCCAGTTCACCGAACGTGTCGCGCCGGGTTTCCCGCATCGCCCGCAGTTCCGACAGGCGACTCGCCGCCTTTGCCCGCCAATCCGAGAGCGCGGATTCCTGCAAACCGGCCAGCAACGACTGATCGCCGGCGATGGTTCGCGCGTCCAGCAGGCCGAGCATCACTTTCAAATCACTGTTGGCCATCCGCCGGGCCTGCACCGGCGTGCGCACGCTGTGGTCCAGTTTCACGCCCGAATCCCAGATCGGATACCAGAGTTGATCCGCGATCTGTGCGCACGAAACCCGTGGTGCGTGCAACAACACCAAGTCCACGTCGCTGCCAGGGGCGAGTTCGCGCCGACCGAAACCGCCGACGGCGACCAGCGCGACCCCGCCAGGAGCACCGGTGGCGGCAAACAACTGCTGCACCCAGCGCTCGGTCAGGGCCGTCAAGAGCGCCCGACGAGCGGTGGGGTCAGTTGAGGGGTGAGCGAGCAACGCGCTGCGCTCGGCGCGGAACTGCTCGGGACTGAGCACGTCAGTCGGCATGTGCTTGAGCTCCAAGATAGGTGTTGTGCGGCGGTAGGAGGACTGCTGAGAAATCCCCCAGACCAAACCCGGGGCGTGTTGTCGGCGGTGTACTGGCACCCACATGACAGTGAGGTGGGTCCGGCTCAAACAGGTTGCCGGACCCACCTCACAGACAGTGTGCAGTTAGAGGGCGTCCGACCCGCGTTCACCCGTGCGGACTCGGACCATCTCATCGACCGGAGTGGTCCACACCTTGCCGTCGCCGATCTTGCCGGTGGCGGCGGATTTCACCACGAGGTTGACCACATCCGAGACGTCCTCGTCGTCGACCACCACCTCAATCTTGAGTTTCGGCACCAGGTCCACGGTGTATTCGGCACCGCGGTAGACCTCTGTGTGTCCACCCTGCCGACCGTAGCCGGAGACCTCTGTGACTGTCAGGCCGTGGATTCCAAAGGTTTGCAGGGCCTCTTTGACATCATCGAGTTTGAACGGCTTGATCACCGCTGTCACAAGCTTCATGCTGACACCTCTTCCTTGGACTGGGAACGCACGCCGGAGACGCTACCGGCGAAGGAGCCACCGTAGCCATCTGACGACTCATACGCGGTCTCGGCGTGTTCGTTGATGTCGACACCGCCGAGTTCCACATCGCGATCAACACGGAACCCCATGGTCTTGTTGAGGATGTAGCCGATGATCAAGGTCAGGACCAGGCTGTAGAGCAAGACGGCACCGGCAGCTGCGGCTTGCTTGCCGAGCTGCGACACGCCACCACCGTAGAAGAGACCGGACACTGCGGCCGGAGCTTCCGCCGTGGCGACGAAACCGATCATCAGGGTGCCCACGAGTCCACCGACCAGGTGCACGCCCACAACATCCAGGGAGTCGTCGTAGCCAAAGCGGTACTTCAATCCAACTGCCAAGGCGCACAGCACGCCTGCGACCGCACCGATGGCAATCGCACCGAGCACGTTCACTGCGGAACAGGCCGGGGTGATGGCTACGAGACCAGCTACCACACCAGATGCCGCGCCGAGCGAGGTGGCGTGGCCGTCGCGGATCTTTTCGGTGAGCATCCACGCGAGGGCGGACGTTGCAGTGGCTACCAGCGTGGTGACCCACACGATGGCAGCTGTGCCGTTGGCGGCAAGTGCGCTGCCGGCGTTGAAGCCGAACCAGCCGAACCACAGCAAGCCTGCGCCGAGCATCACGAATGGCAGGTTGTGCGGACGGAAGGCAGTCTTGCCAAAGCCAATCCGCTTGCCCAACACGATTGCCAGCACCAAACCGGCAATACCAGCGTTGATGTGCACCGCGGTACCACCGGCAAAGTCGATGGCGCCGAGATTGTTGGCGATCCAACCGCCGGTTTCAGCAGTCACACCGTCGAAGGAAAACACCCAGTGCGCGACCGGGAAGTACACCAGGGTGGCCCAGATGCCTGCGAAGACCATCCAGGTACCGAACTTGGCCCGGTCTGCGATGGCACCCGAGATCAGCGCCACCGTGATGATCGCGAACACGGCCTGGAAGGCCACAAAGGCCATCGTTGGAATGCCCGTGCCCGGAATCACTTCGCCGGTAACCTCATCGGTCGCCTGCAGGATCACTGCGTCTGGGTTCATGAGGGTCTGCAGACCCAAGAACTCCAACGGGTCACCCAAAAGCCCGCCGCCGAGGTCGTTGCCGAAGGCCATCGAGTAGCCGTACAGCACCCACAGCACTGCGATCAGGGCGAGCGCCCCGAAACTCATCATCATCATGTTCAAAACGCTCTTCATACGGACCATGCCGCCGTAGAAGAACGCGAGAGCGGGTGTCATGAGCAGCACCAGCGCTGCACTCACAAGCACCCATGCGGTATCACCTGGGCTGAAGTTCGGCATTGTGTTGTCCTTTCGTTCGCTGCCGCTGACGAAGCAAAGACTCACCGCTCGCTGTTTCGGTGATTGCCCCGTGGTGTTTCCCCGCGGTGAAGAGGGGTGCGCCAGTGTTGCCGTTGTGTAAACAATCCAGCCGAGATGGCACCCAGATGGCCGAGATGGCACCCAGATGGAGGTCTCGCCCCACCTCCAAGACGCAAAATCGCCCAGGAACCGCAGAATCGTCCGTTGGCGAACGGGCGACAATGCGGTTTCCGGGCGATTTTGGGGTGGAGTGACGAGAAAGACTGCGGTGCGGGAGCGTCGGGTACGAGCGGGCGACGGCTGCGCCGATGCGCTGGTGCACAACCCGGCGAGGGGTCGCAGCTGGGAGACGGCAGGGTTGGAAGGCGGGAGCGTCGGGTGCGCTGGTGCGCCGCCCGGCGAGGGGGCGCGCGTGCGAGCGGGCTAGTCCAGAAGGGCGTCGACGAACGCGCGCGGTTCGAACGGCGCGAGATCGTCCGGGCCCTCACCGAGACCCACGAGCTTGACGGGAACACCGAGTTCCCGCTGAACCGCGACCACGATGCCGCCCTTGGCTGTGCCGTCGAGTTTGGTCAGCACGATTCCCGTGACGTCCACCACGTCGCTGAAAACCTTGGCCTGGGTGAGACCGTTCTGGCCGGTTGTGGCGTCCAGCACGAGCAGCACTTCATCCACCGGCCGCTGCTTTTCGACCACTCGCTTGACCTTGCCGAGTTCATCCATCAGCCCGACTTTGGTGTGCAGTCGACCCGCGGTGTCGATGATGACGGCATCCACACCGAGATCCACGCCGTCTTTGGTGGCATCGAATGCCACGGCAGCAGGATCCGAGCCCTCGGCGCCGCGCACCACTGTGGCGCCCACCCGGTCACCCCACGTTTGGAGTTGCTCGGCGGCGGCGGCCCGGAACGTATCTGCCGCGCCTAACACCACCGTGTGATCCTCGGCGATATACATGCGGGCGATCTTTCCCGTGGTGGTGGTCTTTCCCGTGCCGTTGACGCCCACCACCAACAACACCACCGGGCCGTCCGCGGAAAGAGCGGGCAGGGAGCGATCGAGATCAGGGTCAATCACTGCCAGCAACTCCTCAGCGAGGAGTTCCTTCGCGCGCGCCGGGTCAGACGTTCCTTCCACCCGCACGCGGGTGCGCAGTCGCTCCACGATTTCCTGGGACGGGCCCACCCCGAGGTCGCTGAGGATCAGCGTGTCCTCAATCTCCTCCCAGGTTTCCTCATCGAGATTGTCTGAGGACAACAGTGTGAGCAGTGCCTTGCCGAGCGCAGAATTTGAACGCGCCAACCGCGCTTTCAGCCGGGCCCAGCGGCCGGCCACTGGCAAAGGCCGCTCGAGCACAACCGCAGGCTCTTCGACGACCTCAACAACCTCGGTCTCGACGACTTCGGCTTCCACAACGTCGATGTCGGACCCGCCGGGCAGGTTGACGTCCTCAACACCCCGGCGCGCAGCATCACGCGGTTCCGCAGCGTCGTCGCCCACACCAGGCGTGTAGTCGATCCCCGGACGAGGTTTCGGGGCTGTGAGTGCTTTAGCGCGGCGGGATCGGGAGTATGCGTAAGCCCCGCCACCGACGACGATGACGGCTGCCAAAATGACCAGAACAATGACCAAGGTATTCACAGCGGACCATTCTGGCACCTGGGCGTTCTTACCTCCTCTGGGCGTCACCTGCCGCTGTGCCCACCGCTTCGCCACTCTCCCGTAGTCGTTGGCTGATGACCTGCGTCACCCCATCGCGCATGGTCACACCGTAGAGCGCATCGGCGATCTCCATCGTGCGCTTTTGGTGAGTGATGATGAGCAGTTGGCTGGTGCTGCGCAACTCTTCCAGAATGTCGAGCAGCCGCCCCAGGTTGACATCGTCCAGGGCTGCCTCCACCTCATCCAGAAGGTAGAAGGGGCTCGGGCGAGCGCGGAACAGCGCAACGAGGAAAGCCACCGACGTCAGTGACCGCTCACCACCAGACAGCAGGCTCAAACGCTTGATCCGCTTACCAGGCGGACGCGCCTCCACCTCGATTCCGGTGGTGAGCATGTCGTTGGGGTCGGTGAGCACGAGTCGGCCCTCACCCCCCGGGAAGAGCCGCGCGAAGACGGCGGCAAACTCCCGTTCCACGTCCACATAGGCTGCGGCGAAGACCTCGCGCACCCGATCGTCGACATCGGTGATGATGCCCAGTAGATCGCTGCGACCCTTCTTGAGATCCTCAAGCTGCTCGGTCAAGAACGCCTGCCGCTCTTGCATGGCGGCGAATTCCTCGAGCGCCAAAGGATTGACCCGCCCGAGTTGGGCAAGTTCCCGCTCCGCTTTTCGGGCCCGTGACTCTTGCTGCTCCCGGCGGTACGGAACACCTGCGGCAGGCTCACTCTCACTCTCAACCTCAACTGCAGGCTGATCTTCGACGTCGGCAACCGGTGTGGCACTCGGAGGAATGAGCTGGTCAGGGCCATATTCAGCAACCAATATCGCGGCATCCACCCCGTATTCAGCCAGGGCTTTCTCCTCCGCGGCATCGATCCGGAGCCGCTGTTCGGCTTTGGCCAACTCGTCGCGGTGGACGGCGTTGCTCAGTTGTGCGGCTTCGGTTTGAAACGCGCGGATACTCGTGCGCAGCGCCTGCAATTCAGCGTCACGTGCTGTTCGCGCCTGTTCGGCCGATGCGCGGCGCTGTTGGGCAGATTGCAGCACGTGGGCGATCATCGGTTCGATCTCATCAAGCGCTGCAAGTACATCGGCGGCCACCGCCGCCTCCTGCTCCTGGCGCGCTCGCGCCTGGGCAGCCCGCTCGCGCCGACCACGCAACGCAACCGCGGTGGCCTGCAATTCAGCGGCGCGCTGCTGCACATGAGTCAGACGCTCCTCGGCACTACGTACCTCCAGCCGGGCATCGACCTCGGCCGCTCGGGCTGCTTCCAGTTCTGAGCGCAGACGAGGGACATCATCGGTAGTCGGCAACTCCGGTTCTGGTTCGGCCTCCAACCTCGTGAGTTCATCCTGCAAGCGATCCAACGTGGCTTGATCATCGACGGCCGCAGCAGTCGCTGCCGCCGCGGCCCGCTCCACCCGCTCAGCCTCGGAAGTGGCGGTGCGCACAGCAGACCCGAGAGTCCCCAATTGTTCGGCCACAGCCGACATGGCAGCGTCAGACTCATGAAGTTGGCTGAGTGCGGCGTCGAGTTCCGACTGGGCCTCCTCGCGCTGGGCGCGACACGATGCGACGTCGAAGACGGCAGCTTGTACTGCATGCTCGGCAGCAAGCAAGTCCGCTTGGGCAGCCGCAAGCGCCGCTTGCACTTCCAGCAGGCTCTCCGCCCGGCCACCCACGGCCATACCGCGGGACACAACATCTCCGGACCTGGTCACAGCCACGACATCTACCTGCGCGATCACCGCAGCGGCGGAATCCACATCCGCCACCACTGCCACTTTGCGCAGCAGCCGCGCGAGCGCCTGCCGCAGCGGTTCCGGGGCGTGCACGAGATCAATGGCATATTGTGCGCCCGCCGGCAGCACCGGCCACGCATCGTCGTCAGGTGGTTGGGTACCGATGAGCACATGGGCCCGACCGGCTGCCGAATCGGCCAGCACCTGAATGGCGTGCAGAGCCGCTGGCACATCGGCCACCGCCACGGCGTCCGACATGGCGCCCAGCGCTGCCCCAATTGCCACTTCGAAACCCGGCTGCACAGTCACCAGTGCAGCCACGGTGCCCAACACACCGGAAATCTCGGAATCGGCTGCGAGCAGCACTGCAGAGCCGTCGCGTGAAGTCAAGCCCGCTTCCAACGCTTCGACCCGAGCCTGTAAAGCCGCCCGATCCTGCTTGGCAGCCACCTCCGCCCGGGTAGCCGCCGCCAACGCCAGGTCAACTGCCGTGAGATGTTCATGCGCAACTTCGAAACGTCGGTCGAGACCCTGTTCACCTTCATCGAGGTGCGAAATCGTGTTCTCAAGTTCCAGATACGCAGTTTGGGCCTGCGCGGCTCGGCCCAAAGCATCGGTTCGTACATGCTGCAGGCGCGCGATTTCGGACTGTCTGGTCTCCAGCCGGGATTGTGCTGCGGCCACTTGCCCGCGCACACGCATCAGGCTCTCGCGGCGTCGCGCCCGCGCCCGTTGCACCTCAGCCGCGGATTGCTGAGCGGCGGCAATCGCCCTTTCCGCCTGCGACCTGGTGGCTGTGGCGCTGGTCAAAGTCTGATTGTGATCGGCGAGTTCCCGGCTGATCTCGGCTGCCTCGCTGCGCTGGGCATGGGCTTGATCGAGCAACTCCTGCGGATCCGGACCTGCCTCGCCACCGGCCACCGTGTCATCGCGATGGCGCACCCGCTCGGCAGCCACCGATCGCATCCCGGCAAACCGCTCCCGGAGGCCGGAAAGTGCCACATCCGCTTCGTGGAGTCGGGCCAGTTCCGGAGCAGTGGTGACAACATCCTGCTCGAGTTGGCCCTCCCGATCCTGCGCCTCGGTTAACGCCGCATCCACATCGGCTTGCCGCTGGCGCACCGCTGTCTCGTCGGCCTCTTCCTTGGCCATGGCCTCGCGCCACGTTTGCACATCGTCGGCCAGCAGGCGCAACCGGGCATCGCGCAGGTCAGCCTGAATCACCTGTGCCCGCCGCGCCAACTCAGCCTGTCGCCCGAGTGGTTTCAGTTGGCGTCGCAATTCGCCGGTGAGGTCTTGCAAGCGCGTGAGGTTGGTGCCCATCGCGTCAAGTTTGCGCAGGGCCTTCTCTTTGCGCCGCCGATGTTTGAGCACACCGGCGGCCTCTTCCACGAACCCACGGCGCTCCTCAGGTGTCGCGCGCAGAATCGTGTCGAGTTGCCCTTGCCCCACGATGACGTGCATTTCGCGACCGATCCCGGAGTCTGAGAGCAGCTCTTGAATGTCGAGCAACCTGCAGCCGTGGCCGTTGATGGCGTAGTCCGAGCCCCCGTTGCGGAACATGGTGCGGGTGATGGTGACTTCGGTGTAGTCGATCGGCAGCGCCCCATCGGTGTTGTCGATCGTCAGCGAAACTTCGGCCCGTCCCAGCGGTGCCCGACCGGAGGTGCCGGCGAAAATCACGTCTTCCATTTTTCCGCCGCGTAGGCTCTTGACGCCCTGCTCGCCCATCACCCAGGAGATCGCATCCACGACGTTGGATTTGCCCGAGCCGTTGGGGCCCACCACGGCGGTGATGCCGGGTTCGAAAGTGAGCGACGTAGCTGAGGCGAATGATTTGAAGCCTCGCAGTGTCAGGGACTTCAGATACACGCAGGCTCCTGGTGACGACGACGACCGTCAGCGTAGCGAAGAGTGGGAGAATTCATCGGCGCTGACACCGCGGACATCGGAAAGAAGAGCGATTCCCGAACGCTTCCCGGCGCAGCGGTGTGCCGCAGCGGTGACAGGGTTCTCCGGCCCGACCGTAGGCGTGCAGGTCGCGCTCGAAGTAGCCGCTCTGGCCATTGACGTCGATATATAGCGCGTCGATTGAGGTGCCCCCGGCCGTCAAAGCACTTGCCATTACCTCTCGTGCGGCTGCGTAGAGATTGGTGATCGACCGCGCGGACATACTCCCCGCCGGAGTCGCCCAGTTCCGACGCACCGCCCAGAGGGCTTCATCGGCGTAGATGTTGCCGATTCCAGAGGCCACCGACTGATCGAGCAGCACCGCCTTGATTGGAGAACGGCGCGCCCGCACCAACCGCCGCACCGTCTCAATCCGGAAGGTGGGTTCCAAAAGATCCGGTGCGATCGCCCGGGCGCTGCTGGGAACTTCCCGACCGTCCGGCGCCGTCACGAGCGGGTCAATTGTGAGCCACCCGAACGTTCGTTGATCGACAAAGCGCAACGCAATCGCCGCATCGGCGAAATCGATCCGCACCCGCAAATGTTTTTCGGGGGTTTGTGACACCGGCGGTAACAGCAGCTGCCCCGACATCCCCAAGTGGGCCACGAGTGCCTCGGATCGACCCCGAATCGGCAACCAGAGAAACTTGCCGCGGCGTTGCGGCGGATCGAACACCGCGCCGTGCAGTCGACTCGCGAAGTCCGTCGCACCCGGCAGATAGCGGCGCAAGGCTCGAGGATGAAGAACAGACACATGTGTGACAGCAGAAGTGGGCAGGTACTCGGCCAAGCCCCGTCGCACCACCTCGACCTCCGGCAGCTCCGGCACCGGATCAGCCCGTCTTGCGGTCGTCGCCGGTCTCGCGGTCGTGGGCTGCGCACAGGGCATGCCAGGCGTGATCCGCTGCACTCTGCTCCGCAGCCTTCTTCGCACGACCCTCCCCCCGACCCCACACCACGTCGCCGAAGACCACCTCGGCCACAAATGTCTTCGCGTGATCGGGACCATCGGCGGTGATCACGTACGTCGGCACGCCAATTCCGAGGTCACTGGCCAACTCTTGCAGGGAGGTTTTCCAATCCAGTCCGGCTCCGAGGTCGGCGGCCCGCCGCAACAGCGGCTCGCAGAGGTTCACCACGACTCGGGCCGATGTGACTGCATCCGTGGTGAGGTACACCGCACCAAACACCGCTTCCATGGTGTCGGCGAGGATGCTGGATTTATCTCGCCCACCGGTAGTGAGTTCACCACGACCGAGTTTCAGGAAATCCCCGAGGCGCAGGGAACGGG
Organism: uncultured Actinomycetes bacterium; assembly: GCA_964627505.1. Taxonomy (GTDB): domain Bacteria; phylum Actinomycetota; class Actinomycetes; order S36-B12; family UBA10799; genus JACJWR01. The sequence continues at coordinate 23,979 of CAZVKB010000015.1, forward strand.
CGAGATCGGCTAGCGACTTGGAACTCACAATGTTGGCTCGCATCCGCGCCAGATCACTTTCCGGAGCGGCAAGGTGGCGGCGGTAGAGCTCGTCAGTTATCGCCAGACCCAGCACCGAATCCCCCAGGAATTCCAAGCGCTCGTTATGCGGCAAACCGCCCTGTTCGAAGGCATAGGAACGGTGTGTGAGCGCGAGGTTGAGCAACGCAGGATCAACCTCCACCCCCAACGCCGCGATCAGATCCGACAGATCCGCCCGCTCACATGCCTCCTGGAGGTTGACCGCCGAAGAGTCCCGCTTGCGTCTAGACACCGGACTCCTGCATGGCACCTGCGAGCCGATCGACTATGTCGCCCAGCGTCGCGTCGGACATCACCAAATCCAGCGCCCCCGGGTCATGAGTGACCCGGACCTGAGCGAGCACGTCGAGATACACCGAGAGCACCGCCACCTCATCACAGCCGATGTCGCGCAAGGGTGTATCACGACGCAAGTTCGCAGGATCAATCGCGAGCACTCGTCCGAGCGCTGCACCTACTGCCGCCACCGTGACAGGTGTGGATTGGCGGTGGCTGGGCGCGGGCATGTCAGACGTTAAGCACCGAACGCTTGTTGTACGTACCGCATTCGCCGCATGCGGTGTGGGGCAGTTTAGGTGCGCGGCAACGCTCACACGGCACGAGTGTCGGCGCAGTAGCCTTCCACTGCGAACGGCGCGAGCGGGTGTTGCTGCGGGACATCTTCCGTTTCGGGACAGCCACGAATCTTCCTCTCATTACCACCTGATGGTGTGCGGGGCCCACGCCCTCGCCGATGCGCAGGGCACACGGCCGCGCGCGTATGGGGCCTAAGTATTCCCTAGACCTTACTCACTGCTGTCGGCGGCCTCGGCAGTCGTGGCCGCAGGATCCGCCGCGGTCGTCGCCGCGAGGTCCGCCAGCGCAGCCCACCGCGGATCAATAGTGTCGTGATGGTGATCCGGCCCAGCGTCGGCTAGGCGGACCCCGCACTCCGCACACAGTCCCAGACAAGCCTCATCGCACACAGGTGCCAGGGGTAGGTCGAGCCCGATGGCGTCGCGAACCGGATCGGAAATGTCAACCATCCCACCGGTGACCAACGGGGCCGGGTCATCATCCGGGTCGGCTGCCTCGGGTGGCTCCCAGCAGAACAACTCCGAGAACTCAGCGGTGCGCTCGGCAGACAAGGGTGCCAGGCATCTGCTGCACTCGCCGACCAGTGGGTAAGTGACTTCGGCGGTGATCCACACGCCCTCGATCACCGACTCCATGAGTAGATCAATGCTCACGTCCGCCCCCGACGGGACCGCAATCACCGGATTTCCAAGTTCTGCCACGAGCGGGACGTCGAGGTGGATCCTTTTGGATTCACCTGCACGGCGAAAGTTGCGGACGTCAATCTCCGTCGGGGCAGGCCGAGTCACGACCGACAGCCTAACCGTGTCGACATCTGAAAACCCCGGCCACCCTCGAGCCTGACCGGCAGACAGGGGCTCGTTGCTGCGGGATCAGCGCCAGCGGGGGTCCGCGTCGAGACCGCCAGCCGACTCCAGATCGAAGAACTCGTCCGGCGACCACGGATCGCTGTCGGCGTACCGCGCACCACTCGGCGCTTGTGGGCTGGCGTCGTTGGTCGGCGAATGATAGACCGGTGGCAGGTAGACTGGTGCGTTGTGCGATGTCGGGGGCATCGGCTCCGCCACTGCAGCCGCCCGGAGATGGGCGCGGCGCCGCCGCACCTCAGCGAGTGCAATATCGAGGGCATCCTCGGTGGAGGCCATGAGCGCAGCCGACTGCGCTTCCGTCTGGGTGAGAATGCGCTGGGCCTCCGCCCGGGCTTCGGCGATGATGTGAGCAGCCGCAGATCGGGCGGCACTGGCGATGGCATGCGCATCCACCAGTTGCGCGGCTTGCGCTCGTGCGTTGGCCACCGTCTGTTCCGCCGCCGACCGTGCTTCCGCGCGCACACGCTGGGAGTAGTCGTCCGCCTCAGCACGGGTGGCGAGCACCTCCGCCCGCGCCGACGCAACCAGCGCGTCGGTTTCGCGGCGGGCATCGGCCAAAATATCGTCCCGGCGGCGCAGCACGAGGTCGGCTTCCCGCACAGTGTCGGGAATCGCCACCCGGACATCGTCGATGAGGTCTAACAGTTCGAGGCGAGGCACCACGCAGGATTGGGACAGCGGCACGGCTTTGGCGGTCTCCACCATGGTGCTCACATCATCGAGGCGGTCGAAGATCTCCATTGGAGGATCCTTTCTCCGCGATGGCAGTGGTGAGACGGTCCAGCACCAGTTCTGGCACGAGTTCCGAAACATCACCACCATAGGTGGCCACTTCTTTGATCAAACTTGACGACAAAAACGAAAAAACCGGGTTGGTGGACATAAAGACGGTGTCGATTTCAGCGAGTCGCCGATTCATCTGAGCCATCTGCAACTCGTAGTCGAAATCGCTTACCGCGCGTAACCCCTTGACAATACTGCGAATGTCATTGCTGCGACAGAAGTCCACCAACAAACCGTGGAAAGAGGAAATCCGGACGTTGGGAAGGTCCGCGGTCACTTGTTCGAGCATGTCGATCCGCTCGGGAATCGGGAACAAGCCGGTCTTCTTGTGATTCACCAGCACTGCCACCACGACTTCATCGAACAGGTCGCTCGCCCGCCGAATGATATCCAAATGGCCATGCGTCACCGGGTCAAACGAACCAGGACACACTGCGCGCCTCACCTGGACTCCTCTCGCTGATCGTCAGGAAGTATCCCGCAGTGCTGACCCACGTGGATAACAGTGTCTGAGTAGCGCCGATCTGTCAAAGCCCGCCAGTGCGGCGGCCACGAAAAATGGGCTGCCCGAACGGGACGCTCCACTACCGCCGTACAGTCTAGAGCGAGCCAATCGGCATTGCTCAAGGCCGTGAGCCAAGCGGCGATGCGGTCGTTGGGTTCGGCATACGGCGGATCAACAAACAGCAGGGTCACGGGTGCCGAGGTCGTCGAGCTGCGCGGTCGCGCACCCAACGTCCAAGCGTCTGCACACTGCACTCGCGTGACTCCCCCGCCGACCGCAGCCGCATTGGACCGCAACACCGCAACCGCGCGCGGATCCTGCTCTAGCAACAAGACGGCGCGGGCACCGCGCGAGGCTGCCTCCAGCCCCAACGCCCCGCTGCCGGCAAAAGCATCGAGCACCACCTGATCCGACCAGGGTCCCAGCCGGTGCTCCAGCATTGAAAACACCGCTTCCCGTACCCGCGCGGAGGTGGGACGGGTACCTGCTGGGGGGATCCGCAGGCGCCGACCGCCGGCTGTTCCCGCCACGATCCGCGTCATGGCGCAAGTGTGCCGCACGCGTGCCGGCGCTGTGGCCGGAATGTGTCAGCAGGTACCCATCCGCACGCCCGACGCGTCATCGACTGGCAGCGCTGTCGATTCGACTCCGGCCGCTTTGAGGACTGCGGCCGGTTCGACCCCGGCTCGTGCTCGGACCATTCAAGCCTTATTGAGGTAGTCCGCCTCTGACTCAGCCATGAGTGCTGCCACCGCGGCGGCCAGCAGCGGTTCCCCGTGTAGCTGTGGATCGCTGGCCAGCACATCCGCGGCCGCCGCCCGCGCGCTTTCGATCACCTCCGCGTCGTCAAAGACGTTGAGCAGCCGCAGCGAGGAGGAGCGCCCAGACTGGCTGGCCCCCAGGACGTCACCTTCGCGGCGCAACTGCACATCGAGGCGACTCAGTTCGAAGCCATCGGTGGTGCTCGCCAGTGCCAGCAAACGCTGGGCAGCTGGGCTATCCACCGATACGTCGGTCAGCAACAGGCACACGCCGGCGTGCTCCCCACGCCCGATCCGCCCGCGGAGTTGGTGCAGCGAGGAGATTCCGAAACGATCGGCGGCGACAATCGCCATCACGGTGGCATTGGGCACATCCACACCCACTTCCACCACCGAAGTCGCCACCAGCACGTCAAGCCTGTGCGTGCCATCAGGGCCGGGCGCAAACGCCGCCATCGTGTGTTCCTTCTCCAGCGTCGACATACGGCCGTGCAACAGCCCGACTCGCAGCCCGGCAAGCGGTCCGGTACGCAAAAATTCGTAGAGTTCCTCGGCGGCGGTTGGCACAACTTCGAGGTGGACGTTGGGCGCCGAGCCGGTCTGCGCTTCAGTCTCCGGGGTGGCATTGTCGGGCTCGGCAGCAGTGATCCGCGGGCACACCACGAATGCCTGCCGCCCAGCCGCCACTTCCTCGCGAATCCGACCCCACACACGTTCCACAAACGCCGGCCGCTCGAGCACCGGGATGACATGGGTGCTCACCTGTTGGCGACCCCCCGGTTGCTCGTTGAGGGTGGAGACATCAAGATCGCCGAAGATCGTCATCGCGGCGGTGCGGGGAATCGGGGTAGCGGTCATCACCAAGGTGTGCGGCACCGTATCCGACGCTCCTTTGGCGGTGAGGGCAGACCGCTGATCCACTCCGAAGCGATGCTGCTCATCAATCACCACCAAGCCGAGATCCACGAATTGCACATCGGCCGAAAGCAGTGCGTGCGTGCCTACGACGATGCCAGCTTCGCCGGAGGCGATCTTCAACAAGGCCTGTCGCCGCTCCTTGGCCGTGGCCGAACCAGTGAGGAGAACCGCCTCGGTGCTGACATCAGCACTGCCCAACTGGCCACCCATCGCCAGCGGACCCAGCATGGTCGTGATGGTGGCGAAGTGTTGGCCGGCGAGCACTTCCGTTGGCGCCACGAGTGCCGTTTGCGCACCGGAATCCACCGCATTCAACATCGCATGCAGAGCCACCACCGTCTTGCCAGATCCGACATCACCTTGCAACAGCCGCAGCATCGGCCGGGATTGGGCCATGTCTTCGGCAATTTCGGCCACGACGGCTTGCTGGCCGGAGGTGAGTGCGAATGGCAGGCGGTCGTCGAAGGCCGTCAACAGGTTGGCCTTGCCGGGTCGTCGTGGCACGGCCGGTCGTGACTGGGCGATAGCGCGGCGAGACAGCAGTACGAGTTGCAGCAGAAACGCCTCCTGCCAGCGCAGCCGATCCCGAGCCCGTCGGACGTCGGCCATCGTGCTTGGTTGGTGAATCCCGCGCATGGCGGTGGCGAAGGAGCACAGGTGGTATCGGCGCCGGAGCTCGGCAGGCAGCGGATCGGGCAGATCGTCGACATGCGCCAACACCAGTTCGATCGCGCTGCGCACAGTCCAGGTGCGAACCTTCGCCGTGGCCGGATAGATCGGGATCGGCTGGTGCATCAAGTCCGACACCTGCTGGTCCTCCACATCGCTGGGCAGAAGTTCGTATTGCGGATGCACGAGTTGGCGCTTGCCGTTGAAGATGCCGACAGTGCCGGCGAACAGACCCAACTGACCGACCGGGAGTTTGGTCTCGATGAACTTCTGATTGAAGAAGGTCAGCAGCAACTGGCCGCGGCCATCGCTGACCACCACTTGCGTGCGCCACTTAGGTTTCTGACCTCGAGACGCTTTCGTACGCCCGCTGTGCACACTGACCACCTTCGCCAGCACAGTCACGTCATCACCCATGCTGAGGGCGTCCAGGTCAGTGAGTTCGCCGCGCCGGAAATACTTGCGCGGATAGGTGTGCAGCGCGTCGGCGACCGTGCGCATACCGAACGCCTTGTTGAGTGTGGCCACCGTGCGGCCACCGATGATCGTCCTGAGGTCTGTGTCGGGAGAAACCATGTCAGGCGCGGACGCTCCCGATCACTCAGCGCCCAAGATGAACGGCCAACTGGGCTGGCCACCTGGCAGCACGTCGACCTCCACATCAGGGTGCGCCGCGGTGATCTGCTCCACGAGCGAGTCCACCATCGCATCGGTGGCGTCGCGGCCCACGACCACCGTGACGAGTTCGCAGTTGGCTGACATGAGCTTGTCGACAACTGCACCGGCGGCGGCTACCAACTCCGTGCCAATCACGGCGATGTCGCCATCGACCAGGCCGAGCACGTCGCCGATTTGGCAGGTTCCCGCAGGGGTAGATGCCTGCCTGGCGGCCACCGTGACACCGCCGTAGCGCGCTGCACCCGCTGCCCGCCCCATCGCGATGACATCGTCGTCGAAGCGCGCGCCGGCGTCGTGCACCGCAACTGCCGCCAGGCTTTGCACGATGGAGTTGGTGGGAACGACGGAGGCCCGGACTCCCAGGTCGCGGGCAGCTGCTGCGGCTGCCTCCGCCACCGGCCTGGTGTCGCGATCGCTGGGCAGAAACACCACGTCCTGGGCGCCGGTTTGAGATGCGCCGGCAAGCAATTCGGACGTGGACGGGCGTCCTTTGGGGGGCGCTGGCACCACAGTGGCGCCAGCTTCGGTGAGATATGCCGACATTCCAGGGCCGTGGGTAACCACCACTAGGGCGCGTGTCGTGGCCTCACCACGACCGCGGACACGCAGCGAATCCGCCTCGAGCAGGCGGGTGACTCGAATCCGGTACGGGCGGCCGATGTCTACGGCGCGCTCGATGGCGGGCCCGATGTCGTCGGTGTGGACGTGGATGTTCCACAGGCCCTTGCCACCGACGACCACAACAGAATCCCCGATTGCGTCGAGTTCCGCACGCAGTCCAGGAACCTGGTCATCTTCGGCATCTAGGAGGTACATCACCTCGTATTCCGGACCGTCATAGCCCACCGTCGGGGTGTGCCCGAGTGGTGCCTCGACGGTGGCTCTGTGGATCGCGCCCACGCTTGCGGTGAGTCCTTCGACTGCACGGTGCAGTGCATCGAGGATGACGACGAGACCGCGGCCACCTGCATCCACCACACCGGCTTCGGCCAGCACCGGTAGTTGCTCAGGGGTCCGGGCGAGCGCTTCGCGGGCGGATTGCAGGGCGGCCGCGGTGACTGCGGATACGTCGCCAATCGAGGTTGCCGCACCCATGGCGGCCCCACGAGCAACCGACAGCACCGTGCCCTCTTTCGGGATGGCCACCGCCGCATAGGCCGAATCGGCCGCGTGCGCAAGGGCCCGGGTGAGGGTGTGCCCGTCGATTTCGTCGCCGCCGAACTCTGCGACGCCGTCGGCGAAACCGCGGAATATTTGGCTGATGATCACCCCCGAGTTGCCGCGCGCGCCCAGGAGAGCCCCGCGGGCAATGGTGTCGCTGACCGATTCCACACCGGCTTCGGCTGCGTCGGTCACGGCTGCGGCGGCGGCCTCGATGGTCAGATAGAGGTTGGTGCCGGTGTCGCCGTCTGGCACTGGGAACACGTTGAGGCGATCGATCTCCTCCCGACGTTCGCCGAGCAGTTGCACTGCGTGTTCCATCCAGTTGCGCAGCGTGGCGCCTGTCATGACCTCGACCATGGGACCTCCTGCGGTGATAACCACTCGCACCCGGTTCGCCTGCCAACAGGTGGCAGGGTCTAGGATGGGGCGGTTGCGTGTGACCTGTAACCCTACGACTTCCCTGGAGACTACTGTGGCTGCGACTTGCGACGTGTGCGGCAAGAAGCCGATTTTCGGAAATAGCATCTCGCACTCACACCGACGGACTCCTCGGCGCTGGAACCCGAACATCCAGTCGGTGCGAGTGGTGGTTGGCAAGACCCCGAAGCGAATGAACGTGTGTACTTCGTGTCTCAAGGCCGGCAAGGTTTCTCGCTAACAACGGCACCCGCTGCACTGAGGTTGCGGTTTGTGCTCCTGCGCCTGTGGCCGGAAGGCCCTGGGTCTGCGGACTACAGCGCTACCCCGAGCAGGGCATCGCTGAGTCGACTGATCACACCAGGTGCACCCGGGTCGGTGCCACCCCGCAACCGTTGCTCCGTTGCCCAGCGATCAATCACCCGCAAGGCCGCAGGCGCGTCGAGGTCATCCGCTAGGCGATCACGAACCTCGGCCAGCGTGGCTTCCGCCGGCGGACCCGTGGGCCACGAAACCGCATGGCGCCACGCCCGCAAGCGATCATGGGCCTGCGCCAATCCGGCTTCCGTCCACTCCCAATCCTCACGATAGTGGTGGTCCAGCAACGCCAATCTGATTGCCATTGGATCGTGTTGGCTGCGTAAATCGGACACAAACACCAGGTTGCCCAACGACTTACTCATCTTCTCGCCCTGGTAGCCCACCATGCCAGCATGCGCGTACAGTCGGGCATACGGCCAACTGCCGGTAATGACGTGGCCCTGCGACGCGCCAATCTCGTGATGCGGGAAGATCAGGTCCCGACCACCGCCCTGCACATCAAACGCCGGCCCGAGATCATCAAGCGCAATCGCGACACATTCCACATGCCACCCGGGTCGACCTGGGCCGAACGGACTCGGCCATGCCGGCTCCCCCGGCCGCTCCGCCCGCCACAAGAGCGCATCCAGCGGATGGCGCTTGCCCGGCCGCTCCGGATCCCCACCGCGGGCACTAGACAGTTCCGCCATCACAGGCGCGGCAAGGTTAGCCACGCCACCAAAGCGCGGATCGGCTGCAATATCGAAATACAGATCGCCGGCAAGGTCATAGACCGCACCTTTGCTGGCCAAGGCTTCGATCGCCCGCACCACATGCGGAATCGACTCCACCACGCTGACCCACTCCGCAGGCGGCAGGATCCGCAGTTCGGTCATGTCATCGGAGAAACGGGCCAACTCTCGTTTCGCCAGGTGCTCCCAGTGCTCCCCTGTGGCCTGGGCGCGCTCCAACAGTGGGTCGTCCACATCGGTGATGTTCTGCACATATTTGACGCTATGTCCGGCGTCGAGCCAGACCCGTTGCACGAGATCAAAAGCCGTGTAGGTCGCAGCGTGACCCACATGCGTGGCGTCATACGGTGTAATCCCACACACATACAGTGTCGCCTGCTCGCCAGGGGCAGTGCTTCGGACTTGCTGCGCGGCAGTGTCAAAAAGGCTTAACTCCGCCCCGATGCCGGGAAGTTTGGGGATTGCGGGCGCTGGCCATGTGTGCACATCCTCACCCTATCCGGCTCCCGAACCTCGCCGCTGCACTCCTCACCGCGCTATTCCAGCCGCGCACGCTCGGCGACCCGGCTGAACTCACCACAGTGGCCAGGGCACCACTGGCCACCCAGCTTGCGGTTGCGGGAACACGCCACTGTGCAACAACTCGTGACAGCGGGTTGCGATACCCGATCGCGCCAACTCCCCCAACATCGCCACACTCGGCGCGCTTCGAGCCAGTTCATGAGGATCGTCCACTGTCGCAACTACCCTTGCCACCATAGCGCGCTGAGCAGTTGTGAGTTCTCGACCTGCAAACCCCCACAGCACCGTGCGCAGTTTCCACTCGTGATGGAACGCCACCCCGTGATCGATTGCCCGAACCGCCGCACCTTGCCCGAGTAGATGCCCCGCTTTGCGATCAGAATTGTTGATGATCGCATCGAACACCGCGATCTCGGCCAGGGACGGTGTGTCGCGATGTGCCACCAACACTGCTCGGTCACGCTCATCCGTGCCCCGAAGCACGGGTAACCAACCCGCGGGCAAGCCGTCAACCGGAAAGACTCCTACCTCATCGCTCACCGCTTCATCCACCCATGCCACGACCACACCGGGTCCCGCCGGACCATCCTCCCGCCAGACCGCCAGTGGCACGAAATCACGACCCATCAGGCGACAGATTTCACTTGCGGCCACCTCATGACGCGCCAGCACCGACCCAGGGAAGTCCCACAGCGGTTTTTCACCTGCTACCGGCTTGTACACACAACGCACCGGCGCAGAATCCCCACCTGGTCCAGGGCCCGCGGTTGACACCCGCCCCATATCGGGTGCGGCCTCACCCTGCACCACAGCTGCAAAGACGACGTTGCTCGCACTCAGCAGCCGTCCCGTGATGGTCAGGGGCGCGCTGCGCAGAGTAGCCGCCAGGTCGACCTCCGAGCCGGTCAGCGACGGTACCCGTTCGCACGCGGGCAAATGTGCCCACCTGGGTCCAAGGGCAGATGACAAAACGGACACGGCGGCCGACCAGCCGCCACCAACGATTGTGCCCTTCGCGCAAACGCCCGAGCAGCCCCGGCACCGAGCCACACCCGCAACGTGTCCGGGCCGGAGGCGTCGTCGTCGCCGATGTCGGGTACGTCAGCATCCTCGGAGACCGCATGAATCTCCAGCACGACGTGGTGCGAACCGGTATCCCATCCGAGGCCGAAGGCACCCACCCGAAATGCCTCGATCACCGGCAACTCCAACGGGTCAAGGTCCACCTCGACGTCTGAACCGGCCTGTTCGGCGGGGTCGACCCGACTGACCTCATCGAGCAGTTCGAGCAGTTTCTCGGCCAGTAGGGCCACTTGTTCCTTCTCCAACACCACCGTCATGGTCTGCATGCCCGAACGGGACTGCAAGTAAAAAGTCCGCTCACCAGGCAGGCCAATCGTCCCGGCGATGAAGCGGTCGGGGGTGCCATGATCGGAGATTTGTCTAGCCACGACAGTGACTCTACCTACCCGTGACCCCTCCTGGCACCGCCTCATCGCGCGGCGGCGGGAGGAGATCGTCTAGCGACCCGCCACAATCGTTGATGCGCTCCACGAATGGGCGACCCTCGGCATATGCCACCACCGAGAGCGACGCGGGCGCGATCACGATGCGCTGGAAGGCATCCAGGTGCATGCCCAGAGCATCTGCCAGCACCGCCTTCACCAAGTCCCCGTGTGTCACAACGACCATCGCTTGCTCACTGGCGAGTTCCTGCGCATAACCGCGCACAGCCCGCACCGCCCGAGCGGACATGTCGGCCATGGATTCGCCACCAGGAAACCGCACTGCGGAGGGGTGGCTTTGAACGGCCTTCCACAGTGGGTCGGACGCGAGTGTGCTCAGAGCTCGACCAGTCCAGTCACCGTAATCACACTCTGCGAGCGCCTCGTCGTACACGGTCGGGATGTCCCGGTCCCGCAGCAACGACGTCAGAGTCGCCCGGGTGCGCACCATCGGGCTACACACCGCCAGAGCCAACGGCACCACGGCCAACCGATAGCCCAAATCGGCCGCGTCTAGTTCACCTTGCGAATCCAGCGGCGACTCCCCGCGACCGGCCAACACACCAGCAACATTGGCTTCGCTGCGCCCATGGCGCACAAGAAAGACCCGTGACATACCCCTAAGAGTATGCGCAGGGTGGCGCAATCGTTGTTGACTACACCTGTGATCAGAGGGATGGGCGTGTACCGCAATGGCACTCGCATGGACACCGCAGAGCTTGCCCGCGGTGATCTGCCCGGTGATCCGGAAGTGATCGCCGCACTGCGCAGCATCGCCACGACCGCGGCGGAGCGAGACGACGTGTTTGCCTGGGTCGGGCTGTCACAGCCCACCAAGATCGAACTTGCGGTCGTCGGCGAGGTGTTCAACCTCGAACAGCTCTACCTCGACGATGCCCTCAACATCCATCAGCCCACCAAATTGGACCCACGCTTCGACTACGACTTCATCGTGATGAAGATTCTCACGTACATCGAAAGCACCAGTGATGTCGAAACCGGACAACTCTCAGTCTTCATCGGAGATTCATTCATCATCACCGTTCGCCTTGGCCCGCTCGGTGAACTCGACGGTGTTCGACAGGCATTGGAAGCCCACCCCGAACTGCTCAGCCACGGACCAGCCTCCGTGCTACACGCCATCATGGACAGTGTGGTCGATGGTTACTTGGACGTCGGCAATGAAATCATCCGCGACATTGAGGACCTGGAAGCAGAGACGTTCTCGCCCCAACCATCGGACCCGCAGCGGGTCTACCGACTCAAGCGCGAGAACCTGGAGTTGCGCCGGGCCGCCGCACCCCTGAGCCGGGTCGCGGAGGAACTCACGAGATTCGGCCAGCCACACCTCAGCGAAGTTTTTGGTCCACTTTTTGGCGATGTCCGCGATCACCTGCTGGAAGTCAAAGAAACCACGGAGACCAACGACAACATGCTCATGGCGTTGCTGATGGCTGCCACCGCCCGCCAAGATCTGCAACAGAACGCGGATATGCGCAAAATTTCTGCGTGGGTGGCTATCGCGGCTGTGCCGACCATGATCGCAGGGATCTACGGCATGAACTTCGACTTCATGCCCGAACTACACTCGCCGTGGGGCTATCCCGTGATCCTGGGCATCATGGCAACCGCATGCTTTTCGATGTATCGGGCGTTCAAACGCTCCGGTTGGCTGTAGCCGCCACCAGTGCGCACGCCAATTGGCCTCATGCTGTCAGCGTGCCGGTGCCGAGCAGCACCAGCACCACGCTGCCGAGCACAACTCGGTAGATCACGAATGGCATGTAGGACTTAGTGGACACATAACGAATCAGCCACGCAATCACGGCATACCCGATGACGAAGGCGATCAGCGTCGCCACGATGGTCGGG
>CAZVKB010000016.1:0-16728 GCA_964627505.1 uncultured Actinomycetes bacterium
GGGGCACCCCCCATCGGTGTGTGGATCGACTTCCTAGTGTTTCTGTGGGTGTTGATCGCATTGATGGTGGCATTGGCAATCTTCGTCGGCAGCTGGCTGGTGTTCAGCCCGGCCCCGGATTCGACTGCTGGCGGCCTGACCCGGCAGTGGATTCAGCGTTTCAGCGGCAAGCCCACGGAGAGCACCGACCCAACGAGTGGTACCGATCCCGCTGGCCGCGCCGAGCCCGCCCCGCCTGCGGAGTAGTCGAGCGGGTCGGGCCGGATTGTTCGGTCCACTCAGGCGCGAGATTCGAACATGCCGATGGCTGCTGCGAATCCCAGCACTGAGCGCGGTTCATATCCCGTGGTCCACAGCCCGCCATGGTTGGCAGCAGCTGAGAACAGGTCCATGGGGTTGTCCAGAGGTACTTCCGGGTTGGCAGCGGCCAGCGGGTTGCGGAGATCGTGCACGAGCATGGCTGCCATCAGCGTGTTGGCGGTGCTCGGTTCAAACACTCGGATCCCGAAGCGGTGTGCACCTGCGTAAGCTGCGGCCAGCGCCTTGTTCTTGACCACCGATTTGGTTCGGGTCGCTGGAGCCACGTTCAGCGATACCCGGGTGCCGGCTTCGCGCGCCACGATTGCCCGCCAGCGCTGCAAGCGCTTGGCCAGGGCATAGTTGGGGCCTTGCTGTGGCACCAGGCAGTCGGCGATACCCACCTTGGGTCCGGCATCGGTGGTGACAGTGCGGGAGTAGTTGGGTTTGAATCCGCCCACCAGATGCAACGGCGCCTGCACGATTCGGGTGCGACGGTGCAACCAACGCGTGTGCGACATCTCCACTGCACGCCACGGCACTGCGAAGGCGTCGGTCGGGGTTGCCAGGAATGCCAGCATCAGGTCGGGCCGATCGGACAATCCCGCAGCAAGGGCATCAGCCGCCATGGACACTCGGACGTGCAAACCGCCATCGGCGTACAGGTAGTTGCCCAGAACCAGCGGTCCGGTCACCGATCGCAGTAACTCGAGCAGTTCGGGGGTGCTGCGCAGCAGGTCCACACCGGCCGCCTGCGCCAACCTTTCGTCGTCGTTCAGGGAAGTGGCGGCTACCGGCACGGGGACTTCCAGCGAGCCGGCGGATCCTCTGGTTTGCGCGATCAGCCGACGCCACACCTCTGGGCGTGGCAAATCAACCGCCAAAACTCGTCCACCCCAGCGCAGCAGCGAGAAAGCCGGACCCATTTCGGCTCCCGCCCCGAGCACGGCGACTGTCACATCGGAGGTGTCCAACCACTCAGGGTGCTGTGCCACGAGTCCCACGGCAGCGGCAAAGCCGGGCTCGACGACGCCCTGGGCCACCCAGGTGTCTAGTTGTGACAACAGCGCATCGCCGGTGAGCCGCTTTCCTTCGTACGGGACCACGAGTTGGTCCACTTTGGCACCCGCGCCGGTCACCAGCACTGATCGCAATGCTGGTTCTTGCGCAGGTTGCAGATCGCGAATCGGGATGCTGACATTCGGGGTGGTGAACCGCATGGTTGAGCGTAGGTAGTCCAGTCCCGCATGGCTGACTGCCAACGCCGCGTCCGCACTGGTGGCGGAGATCTCCGTGAGTTGGCGGAAGGGACGGATGTACTCCTCGCGCCACTTCGACGTGGCAGCGATTCGCGCCCCGAGTCGCTTATCGACCACAATTGCAGCGGCAGCGCAGGCCTCGCGACCAACTCGGGAGGTGCTCACAACGCCATCGACTTGGGGAAATACGACTCCGAGATCGGTGTCTGCAGGGTTCGGCATCCCGTCACCCTAGTGGGACTGCGGCCCGGTTGGCCCGATCAGCAAGCCGAGCGGCTGAGGTGGTTCGGGCCGAAGTGGTTCGGGCGAGGGGCTCGCAGCAGACTTGGTCAAGCGCTGGTGAGCTCGGGCAGCAGCCGCACCGCCAACCAGGCGAACATGCCCGGAGTCTGTTCCGGGTGCGTGCTGGGAGACATCAGATAGCTGATCAGCAGCCGGACCAACGCATCCACGGCTTCGCTGACCTGATCAGCAGGCGTATTCGGACATTGCCGCGAAAACCAGCGCACCGTTCCGTCAGTGAGAATCGACAGGATAGTTTCCGCACGAACCGTGATGAATGTCAGCAGCGTGTCGCTGTGCGAACCCTCTCGCCCAGAAGTCAATATCGCCAGCAGAATCGGGCTGCGCTGCGCCTCGCTCATGACGAATTCGACCGCCGCCTCAATCGCCGGCAGCGGCTGGTCCCCCGACGCCTGCAAAATCTGGTCAATCCCGGCGAGGAACTTCTCCGCTTCAGCCATCACCAACGCCTCGGCCAAGCCTTCCTTGCACCCGAACTCCGCATATAACGTCGGCCGGCTTACTCCCACCGCCTTGGCAACGTCGGCCATGTGCACACGATCCCAACCCACTTCCGCAAGTTGCTGCGCCGCCACCGCCAACGCCTGCTCGCGCACTGTGCGGCGGAAGGCCGAGTGCGGGTCCAATGCGGGTTCGGGTGGCATCGCTACTCCAGATAAGTCCACGAAAGGGATGTCGTTGCGCACGCTAGATTTCGGTTCACGTGCAGTCTACTTCGCTGCCGAACGCAACGCCCAGGCTTGACCGGACTGTGTCCGAAACCAAATCGAGCCTGGCACCCCATCCCAATCCACCCAATCAAGATCACGGAGAGCCTAAAGTGTCTGCCGTGAGGACCAAGGTCGCGGACGCGATGCGCATCGTCGCCCGCGACGACGGCCTTTTCCTGAGCAAAGGCGTGATCATCTCGATCATCGTGGCGCTCGTCGTCCTGATCGCCACACCCACCCTGATCGCTCAGCGTCGCGAGGCCAACCTGGTGCGCGCCAAGTCCATGATGAACGAACTCGCGCAGGAGGCCATGCTCAGCATGATCGCCGGCGAGGACGGGACCAAGATCCAAGAGGACGTCAGTGCACGCGCCCGTTCTGGTGTCGCAGTTCGATACGACGCCAACGCGGCATCCACCGGCCAGGACGATGTTGTGGCCATGCTGTTCCCGGCTGCTGCACCCACCTCCATGACGGGAGTGGTACTCGTACGTGGCGGCGAGTGTGTGATCGTCACCGCCGACGTCACAAGCGGATTCGGCACCGCAGAGTTGGTATCGCCAGCCGTCCCTGACTACCAATGCACCCCGAGCAGCGCCACCACTCCGGCAGCGAACGTGGTAGTCACCCAAACCGAACCGGAAGCTCCACATCTCGTGCTCTCCCCTGCGATCACCAACAAGGGCGGGCAACTGGTGAGAGACAGTGTCACGATCACCAGTGGCGGGGGCGAAGTAGTGGGCAGCACATTCTCCGGGTACATCCGCTTCCGCAAACCGGAAGGCGTCGGCACCACAGTGCTCACATTTGACTACGTCGTCGCGGGCACGGTGCTCCCAGGCACCCTCACAGTGAACTACTCCTGACTGCCTCCCAGGGTCCACCGATCACGGTGGAACTCCGTCTAGTCGGACGACTGCACGTCACATTTCCCTTGCTAGTGTCGCGTGTCTGAAGTTGGTTGGCGGTTGGCCTTCTTGAGGATTTCGTCTGGCGTTTTGGTCCAGACGAAGGGGTGTTTGCGGTTGTTCCAGCCGGTGATGAATTGGCGGATCTTGGCGTTGAGGTCTTTCACGGAGGTGAATACGCCGCGGCGGATGGCTTGCCGGTCGATGATGCCGAACCACACTTCGACGAGGTTCAGCCAGGACCCGGAGGTGGGTGTGAAGTGCACGTGGAACCGAGGGTGCTTGGCCAGCCAGTCCTTGACTTCCGGAGTTTTGTGGGTGGCGTAGTTGTCCAACACCAGGTGCAGGTCCTGGCCGGGGTAGGCGCGGTCGAGTTGGCGCAGGAAGGACAGGAACTCCTGGCGGCGATGTTTCGGTTTCACCGCGGCAGTGACATGGCCAGTGGCGATCTCCAACGCGGCGAACAGCGTCGTGGTGCCGTGCCTCTTGTAGTCGTGGGTGCGCTTCTCGGCATCACCGAGGCGCATCGGCAGCATCGGTGCGGTCCGGTCCAGTGCCTGGATCTGGCTCTTCTCATCCACGCACAACACGATCGCGTTCTCCGGCGGGGCGAGGTACAAACCGACGACGTCGGTGACTTTCCCGACCAGTTCGGGGTCAGTCGAGAACTTGAACGTCTCGCAACGCCACGGCTGCACACCATAGGCGCGCCACGCCCGCGCGACCGTCGCGTTACCGATCCCCAGATGCTCGGCCAGCAGGCGTGAGGACCAATGCGTCACGCCGTACTTCTTCGGCGGCCGGCGCAATGTCGCCGCGATGATCCGCTCGTCATCAACCTGCTTGGGCCGACCCGACCGAGGCGCATCATCCAGTCCAGCCAACCCGGCTTCGGCATACCGTTTACGCCACTTCCACACCGACGTCGTCGTGGTCCCCACCTCGGCCGCGATCCGCGCATTCGCCACACCCTGCGAGGCCAACAGCACGATCCGGGCCCGTTGGACCAGACCCGCCCGAATCGACGTCGAGCGCACCCATGACCCCAGCACCTCCCCATCGCCGTCGCGGAGCACCAAAGCAGGAGCAGGAGAATTCGCCATATCCCCATTCTCCCAAACACCAACCATTTAGGAACTAACGACACGCGACACTAGTGTGCGATGTGTGCTACGCCTGCCCGAATGCGCGCCGCAGAGCAACCCCGCACGTTTGCGAGGCGCGCGCGACCATGGGCTGACTCTGATCGAAGTCCTGATTGTGGTGATCATCCTCGGGATACTCATCGGGATCGCCATTCCGTTGTTCATGGTCCAGCGCCAGAAAGCCGAACTCACCTCTGCCACCGAAATGATGAATACGCTCGCCCAGTCGGCACTACGGGAGATGGTGGACTCGGCAGACGCCAGCGCCGTTCGCGCCGAGGTCGACCTGCAAGCCCGCGGCGACACCACTGTGCGCTACACCGCCGGCGCCTCGACCGGTAAGAACGACGTCGTGGCGACCCTCGTCCCCGACGGCGGCCCCACCGATCCACCACCCACCGCCTGGGCCGGTGCCGTGCTGGTCCGCAGCGGCGTGTGCGTGTTCGTGATCGCAGATGTGGTCAACGGCTATGAGAACGCCTACGTCGTCACCCCCGCGCTACCCGACAACCAATGCACACCGGCTGGCGCGGTTGTCCCCACAGCTGATGTCACCGTCGCGCAAACGTCAAATGTCTCACAGCACAAGGTGCTCTCGGACGAAATCCTCAGCTTGGGCGGTGCGCTGGTGCCCGGCAGCGCTGTCATCACCTCTGGCGCTGGCACCATCCAGGGCGCCGTCACCATCGACTCCATCCGGTTCCGCAAACCCAATCCGCCCGGCGGTGGCGGCAGTGGCAGTGGCACCACCATCATCACCTTCGACTACACCGTCGCCGGCACGACATACCAAGGCACGCTCACTGTGAACTACTCCTGAAGTGCCTCAGCGCCACACGTAGGCCATTGGTCCCTCATCGTGCCGAGCCGCGATGTCGAGTTCGACCTTAGTTGTGCAAACAATCAGACGAATTGGCGCAGCGTGATCAGCAGCGTCAAGCCGCCGGTCGAGGAAAGAGCCAACAATGATGTTCACCCCTGTTCTGCGGGCGATGGCGGCGGTGAGCGCCGCGGTTTTCGTCGGCGGCACCATCTTAAGCGGCTGTGCCAGCACTCAGAGCGATGCACCCGCATTCCCTACCGCCACGGCCCCGATCGGCAATCCCAACGCCCTCACGGCAGTGGCCACCAGCGAAGAGCGCATCAACGATGCCATCGCCGCCCTTGACGGAATCGTCCAGCAAGCGATGGCCGACACCGGCATCCCCGGTGTGTCCGTGGCAGTGGTGCACAACGGCGAACCCGCATACGTCAAGGGGTTTGGCGTTGCCGATGTCGACACCGGCGCACCGGTCAACGCCGACACGACGTTCCAACTCGCCTCCGTCTCCAAACCAGTCGGGGCGAGCGTGGTGTCGTCGGTGGTTGGTACGGGTGAGGTGAGCTGGGATGACCCGGTGGTGACCCACTTGCCGGAGTTCCAGCTTTCCGACCCCTGGGTGACCGCCCACACCACGATCGGCGACGTCTACGCCATGCGTTCGGGCATCCCGCATCAAGCTGGCGATGACCTGGAGGAACTCGGCTACGACCGCATGCAAATCATCGAACGTTTCCGACTGCTGCCGCTGTCCCCATTTCGAGCCCAAAGCCTGTACACCAACTTCGGCCTCACCGCGGGAGCCGAGGCCGTCGCCCGCGCCACCGGAGTGCCGTGGGAGGAACTCTCCCGGCAGCGCATCTACGAACCCTTGGGGATGAGTCGCACGACCTCGGTGTACGACGAATTCCTGGCGCAGGACAATCGCGCCACACTGCATGTACCGGAAGGCGACGCCTGGGTGACCAACGGCAATCGTAAGGAACAAGCCCAAGCACCGGCTGGCACAGTGAGTTCGAGTGCCAACGACTTCGCCAAGTGGATGATCATGGAGTTGGGGAACGGCTCGTTCGCCGGCACACAAGTGGTGGCGGAGGCGGCCCTGGCGGAATCCCGAGTGCCCCGCATCGTCAGCGAGGTGCAAACCGATCCGGCAGCCCGCACACCCGACTACGGCTACGGCATCGGCATCCGCACCGATGCCACCGGCCGCGTGCGCTACGGATTCAGCGGTGCCTACTCCGCCGGGGCGGCCACGCACTTTACGCTGCTGCCCTCTGAGAACCTCGGTATCTCCGTCTTCACCAACGGTTTCCCGCTGGGCACCGCCGAGGGCATTGCGTATGAATTCCTCGATCGAGCCGAGACCGGCACCACCACCACGGACTGGTACGCGGAGTTCGCCAAGACCTTCAGCGGCGCCCTCGGAGCTCAAGCCCCCACCCCGGCGCCGGTACCATCCAACGCCACCCCCGCGGCTCCGCTTGCAGCATTCACCGGCACCTACGCGAACGACTACTACGGTCCCGCAGTGATCACGGCCGACGGCAATGGCGGGCTCGTTGCCACGCTAGGTCCGAAGCAGACTCAAATAGCGCTCATCCCAGCCGGCGGCGCGGAGTTTGTCACTCCGCTCCCAGACGGCTCCGGGGTCCCGTCTGCCACCTTCACCTTGACCGATGGCACCCCGGACACCGTGACATTCGTCGCCTTGCAAGCACCTGATAACTCAGTCTTCCGTCGCGCTAACTGATGCGACCGAGAAGACCGCGCCGGTGGGATCCACGATGCCCCCAAACGTCATGGATCCCATCGTCATAAGGGGGTACAACTCCTTGCCACCCAGGGTCAGCGCGCTGGCGACCGTCACCGCAGCGTCGGCGACAGCGAAGTAGACCATCCAAAAGTTCGGCGCGTCTTGCGGCACCCCCGGTGGCATCGTCAACGCGCCAGCATTGGCTTTGTCTTCGCCCGACTTGCTCGCCAGCATGGCAATGTCGTAGCCCGGGTCGGGTCCGGCTTCCCATGCCCACCCGAACACCTCCGTGTAGAACGGCTCAGCTGCTGCCAGGCCCCGAGTCTGCAATTCGTTCCACGTGAGCGCGCCGGGAATGTTGAACACCTCCGCACCTTGATGCGCTTTTGGCTGCCACAGTCCGATCGGTGCCCCGCTAGGGTCGGCCAACATCGCCATCCGCCCCTGATCCATCACGTCCATCCCCGGCATCAGCACCGTGCCACCCGCTGCCGCAACTTTTACCATCACCGCATCCACGTCGGCCACGAGCACATATGAGTTCCACATGCTGGGCATGCCTGCCGCAGCGACATCCGGCGGCAACGGCCCCGCCCCAGCCACCAACAACCCGTCCCGATAGAACTGCGTGTAGTCCACACCCATGGGCGTGGGCAGATCCGTGTAGGTCCAGTCGAACAGTTCGGTATAGAACGTTTTCGCTGCCGGCACATCCGAGGTGGACAGGTCCACCCAACCGATCAAACCCTCTGGGTGCTTCATCACTCTTGCCTCACACTTCGCTGGTCGACGGCTGAACGCCCGTGCGCCGACCATACGCCCCACCTCCGCGGTGATGCCGGATCACTGACGCCTTCGTAGATCAGGGTTTGCCGATACCATCGGCCACATTCCTAAAGAAGTGAGGATTCGTGCTCATCCACACCAGAACTGCTGGCCTACTCGCTGTCCTCGCGCTGCTCGTCGGTTGTGGCTCAGTCGCCGACGACACTGCTGGCAGCACCGACTCGGGCAGTCGCACGGTGCCCACGGGAGAGGTGGTCGCTGCATCCGGCTTCGATGTCGCCGTCAATGGATTCTCCTTCCCCAACTACGGCAACGACGAGGGTGTGGCCAACCTCGCGCCCAATACTGTGCGCGCACTCTTCGGCGATCAGGTCTGCGCTCGGTTCAACGGTGCGGAATGCGTCCTCACACCAACCGCCGACAAGTGGATGCAAGCACAGAACACGGACATGGACGGTGGGCACTGCTTCGGTCTCGCCGGACTCAGCTGGGCGATGTACACCGGCGCCATCGACCCGAATCGCTACGGGGCACCACAGGCGGCGGACATCGCGCTGGCCGGCAACACGGCATTGCAGAACGACATCGCGGCGGTATTCGTCACCCAAGAAACCGCCCCCACCACTGAGAGCAAACTCACGCTCGCTCCCAACGACGCAATCGCTACCTTGCAGGAGGCGTGGTCGGCCGGCCGTGGCTATGCGCTGGCGATCTTCAACATCAAGGACGGGGAAGCCACCGATGGCCATGCAGTCACTCCGGTAGCGGTCGAACAACTCGACAACGGCAACACCGGAATCGTGCTCTACGACAACAACTTCCCGGGCGAGCCGCAAGTGCTCGAGGTTGATCCGGTCGCCAACACTTGGACCTACACCACTGCTGCGGATCCGTCCCAAGACCCCGACATCTACACCGGCGGAGTCGATAACCCGCTGGAGCTGTGGCCGG
The DNA here is from genome assembly GCA_964627505.1 of uncultured Actinomycetes bacterium. GTDB lineage: Bacteria > Actinomycetota > Actinomycetes > S36-B12 > UBA10799 > JACJWR01. The sequence continues at coordinate 8,936 of CAZVKB010000016.1, forward strand.
TGGAACCCATGCTGGGACCGCAGACGTGCCCGTTTTGCCCCGCAAGCGCCACGAGCGCCGCCCCGGGCATCGACGGCAACCCGCGCCCAGTCTCCGGCACGTCGCGCTTCACATCGGTCTACCTCAACGAAGAGCAAGGCTCGCAAGGTGTGCAGATGACGGTCACCGACTTGGCGGGAATCCCGATTCCCGGTGCGACTGCCACCACACCAATCGACGGGGGCGATACCGGCGCTTCACGGCTACAGGTACCGCTGGGGATACCGTTCATCGTCAATATCGACGGCTCCACCCTCACCCAGGCAGCCAGCGCCGACCTCTCGGTGATCGGTCCTGGGTATGCCTTCGGGGTGGACCAGTTCTTGGTAGCCCCGGGGGACATCAATCAAGTGGTGTTCTCCCCAGACCGCAACAGTTTCGAGTTTCGGTCGGCTGCGACGTCCGCCCCCGATATCTTTCTTACTTTCGAGAATGAGACCGCTGCCTTCGGCTTTCTCTTCGGAGGTTTGGAGTTGCCCACGGGCGGAAGTATCACGGTGTCGCTGAACACCGCCAATCAGACAGTCACCGCCCGCACCGCCCCGCCTCCGGACACCACAGTGGACCCCAACGCCACATCGACGGTGGATTTCGTCATCGAGCGGATCGACGACCAAACGGAGAACACAGTCACCAGTGATCCGATCGAACTCGCGCCCAATGAGTCGCTGGTGGTGGGTTACGGCGCCTGGACACCCGGCGACAACGGTGTCCCAGTGGGAATCGACTACACCAACGATGGCGTCATCGACGAACAACTCGTCGATGCGTCCTAGCGAGTATGTGGGCCGCGTGCGCTCCACGTGAAATCCGTGTACGCTGCCCGGCGATCAGGAGTCGCGCAGCACGGCACCGAACTGGCCCGCAGCTCGCGCCACTGCGTCGTTACGCGCCTGCGCCACTTCGGTGTCGCTCAGCGTGCGGTCAGCCGCCCGAAAACGCATGGCAAACGCCAACGATTTGTGCCCAGTGGGAATCTGGGTTCCGCGGTATTCGTCGAATACCCGAATCGACTCCAGCAGCGGACCTGCGCCAGCGACGAGCGAGTCGAGCACGTCGGCTGCTGCGGTGTCCTCCGGCACGATCAGAGCGATGTCCTCTTTGACCACGGGGAATGTGGACATCGCAGGTGCTGGTACGACCGCCACCGCCTGCGCATCGAGCAGCCCGAAATCGAGTTCCATCGCCGCAGTGCGGGCGGGCAGCCCGAGGGCTGAGATCACCCGCGGATGCAACTCCCCGGCGTAACCGACGATCGTCTCCCCGGCAGTCAGCGCCGCACAGCGGCCTGGGTGCCACGGAGCGCGCCCCGCCTCGGGCACGGCGCGTACTTCCACGTGCACCGCGTTCGCCGCTCGCCGAGCGGCTGCCACCGCATCTTGCCAGTCTGCGGTTCGGCTCCCACCCCAAACGCCGGCAGCTTCCACCTCCCCGGCGATAACGGCCGCGATGTGCACCGGCTGGTCGGGCAGCAAAGCAGCCAACTCGGCGACTTCGGTCGGATTCGGGCGCCTGGTCACGCTCGGTCGGATCGGTGGCTGCTTCGCTGGCTTTGCGGGTGGCAGGAACACCTGCCCGATCTCGAACACCCCGACACCGGCCGCGCCGCGACTGACGTTACGCCTCACCACCGCCAACAGCCCCGGGAGCAGTGTGGTGCGCAATGCGTCCTGTTCCGCGGAGATCGGGTTGGCCAGTCGCGCCAAGCGAGCCCGCTCGTCGGTGATCTCCAGCGCTGCCATCTCCGCGTCGCCCACAAACGGATACGTCAATGTCTCGACCAAACCGGCACTGGCCAGGGCGCGCGAGATCGCCCGCCGCCGCCGCTGCGGATCGGTTAAACCCCGGCCCGCAGGCGGCGAGGGCAGTGTGGCCGGCACATTGTCGTAGCCATATAGCCGAACCACTTCCTCCACGACGTCCGCCGGGTCACGCAGATCCGGCCGCCACGTGGGCACCCGCACCGTCCAGCGCTGCGCATCTGCGGTTGCGGCTTCGGAATCCTCGGGCGTCACCTGGCACCCCACGTCCACCAGGTAGCCGGCGGCAGCCGCCCGCGCAATGTCCGCCCCAGAGATCCGGGCTGGCAGATCGGGACTGATCGAAATCGTGCGCGCGGCCGGTTGCGTGCCCACGCCGGTGCCACTGCGAATCACCCCACCACCGATTCCCACCAGCAGCTCCGCGGCGATCCGCGACGCCACCCAGGGCAGCGCCGGATCGACGCCCCGCTCGAATCGGCGCGACGCCTCTGAGGGCAGCTTGTGGCGTCGGGCCATCCGGGCCACCACATCGGGGGCAAATATCGCCGCCTCCAAGATGATCGTGTGGGTGGTTTCGGAGATCTCGGTGGCCAAACCGCCCATGGTCCCGGCCAGGCCGATCGGACCGGCTGCATCGGCGATCAGCAGATCGTCCGGAGTCAGCGTGCGCACCACATGGTCGATAGTTTCGAGTTGCTCGCCAGCGTGGGCACGCCGCACGATGATGCCGCCGTTGACCGTCTCGGCGTCGAATGCGTGCAGTGGCTGACCGAGTTCCAACATCACGTAGTTCGTCACATCGACTGCCAACGAAATCGAGCGCATTCCCGCGGCTACCAGCCGCTGCTCAAGCCAAGCTGGCGTCGCGGCGTTGGGATCCACTCCGTCAATCAGGACGGCGGTGTAGAAGGGACACCCGACGCTGTCATGAACATCCACCGCCGGGGCCGGGGCCGACTGCGGCGGATACGTTGCTGCGTCGGCAGCTACCTGTGCCGGATCCCGAAACTCCACACCCAGGGCAATCGCGGCTTCCCTGGCTAGTCCGCGAATCGACAGACAGTACCCGCGATCTGGGGTCACGGCGATATCTAGCACGGCCTCGCCGATGCCCAGCACAGCTGCTGCATCGGCACCCACCGCAGGTACATCCGCGCCGGCGGCCGCACCGCCACCGAGCACCAGGATGCCGCCGTGATCGTCCCCAAGACCGAGTTCGGCAGCCGAACAGATCATGCCGTCACTGACATGGCCATACGTCTTGCGCGCCGCAATCTCAAAACCACCAGGTAGCACCGTGCCCGGCAGTGCCACCGGAACGAGGTCATCGACCGCAAAGTTGGTGGCCCCGCAAATGATGCCGCGCACCCCGCCCTGCTCAGGCCCAACGTCCACCTGACAGAAGCGAATCGGTTTGCGGAACTCGGTGAGTTCGGTGATCTCCCGCACCTGACCCACAACCAGCGGCCCGGTCAGCCCAGCACCCAGCGTGTCAACCGTCTCTACTTCCAGACCCACCCGGATCAATGCTGCTGCCACATCACGGGGGTCGGCGTCGGCGGAAATATCGGCGTATTCCCGAAGCCAATTCAGGGGTGCACGCATTACATCTCCGTCCCGAAAGCCGTGGTGAACCGCACATCACCTTCGATGAGGTCGCGCAGGTCGGTGATTCCATGCCGGAACATCAACGTGCGCTCCAGGCCCATGCCGAACGCGAAGCCGCTGTAGACATGCGGATCGATCCCGCAGGCGATCAGCACGCGCGGGTTCACCATGCCGCAACCACCCCACTCAATCCAGCCCTCGCTGCCGCAGGTGCGGCACGGCCGATCCGGATTGCCCACAGATTCCCCGCGGCACGCAAAACATTCCAAGTCGAGTTCCGCACTCGGCTCGGTGAAGGGGAAGAACGACGGCCGCATCCTCGTGACGATGCCGTCCCCGAACATTGCCGCAGCGAAGTGGTCCAACGTGCCCCGCAAGTCGGCCATGGTCAAGCCCCGGTCCACGGCCAAGCCTTCGACCTGATGAAACACCGGGGTGTGGGTGGCGTCCAGTTCGTCCGCGCGGAATACCCGGCCTGGGCACACCACATATATCGGCGGTTCCGCAGCGAGCATAGTTCGGATCTGCACCGGCGAGGTGTGGGTGCGCAGCACCACGCCGCTGTCGGGAGCTTCGACGAAGAGGGTGTCGGACATTTCGCGCGCGGGATGGTCCGCCGGAATGTTCAACGCGTCGAAGTTCAGCCATTCCGCTTCCGCCTCCGGGCCTTCGGCCACTTCGTAGCCCATGGCGATGAACACGTCGGCGATGCGCTCCGAAATCATTGTCAGAGGGTGGCGAGCTCCGGTGGGAAAACGGTCGTAGACGGCTGTGACATCCACCCGGTCCGCAACGAGCACTTCGGCGTCCCGCTGGGATTCGAGTTCAGCTTGCCGGTCCGCGAGCGCTGATTTCACCTGTCCCCGTGCCGCACCCATGCGCTTGCCGGCCTCAGCCCGTGCCTGCGGCGGCAGAGCGCCGATCTCCCGGTTGGCCAATGCCAGCGGGCTGCGATCTCCAGCGTGTGCGACGCGCACCGCTTTGAGTTCGTCGAGGCTACTGGCCGCGGCAATCGCGGCGCACGCCGCGCGCACTGCATCCGCGACCGCCGCGGCGGACAGCGCGGAGACTTCGACCGGGTCGTAGTCCGAATTGGGTGCCGACATAGCTCCTCGTCACACGTTGGGAATGGCTTGGGTAACCCGCACGAGTCAGGCGCGGGCAGTCTATCTGCGCCGGGCGATGGTTCCGCCCAGCGACGTGGCCAGCGGACTAGGTGCCTGCACGCTGCGCCTCGGCACTGGCATACAGACACACAGCGGCTGCCGTCGCCAAGTTCAGGCTCTCCGCCCGGCCATAGATCGGGATGGCAGCGGCGAGGTCGGCCAAATCTGTCACCTCAGCTGGCAGTCCCCACGCCTCATTGCCGAACAGCCACGCGGTGGGACCGGCCAACACGTTCGCGCTGCGCAGTTCGGTGAGGTCCTGACCCCGAGCCCCATCGGCTGCGAGCACCTGCAGGCCGGCGGATCTAAGTTCCTCGACCACTTGCGCCACCTCGGGACCCACCACTACAGGCAGGTGAAAGATCGAACCGGCCGATGAGCGGACGCTCTTGGGGTTGAAGGGGTCCACGCTCGAAGCCGTGAACACCACCGCGTCCGCTCCGGCAGCGTCGGCGACCCGGATCACGGTGCCGGCATTGCCAGGGTCCCGAACCGCAGCCATCAACACAACCAGTGACAGAGGCTGCGCACTCACGTCGACCCAGTTCGTGGTCGGCATGTGGCAGATCGCCACGATGCCCTGCGGCGTCACAGTGTCGCTGACAACCGCCAGCACCGCCCCCGAAGCCTCATGCCAGGTGACGCGCGCTGTGCGCGCAGCAGCCCGAAACTCCGGATGCCGTCGGGTGAACTCAGCGGTTGCCAACACCTCCGTGACCGCCCCCGGACTGGCCAATGCCTCGCGCACTGCCTGCGGACCTTCCGCCAGAAACATGCGATCCTCGCGTCGAAACGCGCGCTTGTGCAGTCGTCGCGCCCGCTTCACCGGCGCGGCTGTGAGGGAAGTGAGATCAGTCATTGCGCACCCACCATCCCCCCACCCCGCGTGCGGGCGAAGGGAACGGATTGCCGATCAGGCAGCGTCTGCGGGCACTGCGTTGCGAGCCACCTCGACCAGCGCCGCAAAAGCTGCCTCATCGTTCACAGCTAGTTCGGCCAGCATCCGTCGATCCACCTCGATCCCAGCAATCTTCAAGCCCTGGATGAAGCGGTTGTAGGTCATACCGTTGGCACGGGCAGCCGCGTTGATGCGCTGGATCCACAGCCGACGAAAGTTGCCCTTGCGATCGCGCCGATCCGCATAGGCGTACACCATCGAGTGGGTGACTTGTTCTTTAGCCTTGCGGTAGAGCCGGGACCTTTGGCCGCGGTAGCCGCTGGCGCGTTCGAGCACCTCCCGGCGCTTCTTCTGGGCGTTAACCGCTCTCTTCACTCGGGCCACGGGAATCTCCTAGTTCTGGGTCTGTTCAGACATCATGGGTAGTGCTACGGGTAATGGGTCACCGCGGGGTGATGACTCGCAGTGCTGAAACGGATCGCCGACGGGCGGTGATCCTGGGCGCGCCGCTCAGCGCTTGCCGAGCAGACGGAGCACCTTCTGGGCGTCGCCCTTCACCAGCGTCTTGTCACCGGCGAGCCGACGGGTCCGCTTGGACGGCTTGACTTCCAGCAGGTGGCGCTTGTTCACCTGTTCGTGCATGACCTTGCCGGACCCGGTGATCTTGAATCTCTTCTTCGCACCGCTGTGGGTCTTGATCTTGGGCATTACGTCTCCTATCGGTGTGGCTGTACGCGTGGTGTTGCTGGCTCTGTTCGGCTGGGCGCCGGTAGGCACTGACAAGCAGCACCCCAGGGGGTTACGTGGTCGCGGATCGCTCGTCTGTGGGCTTCTTGCGGCTGGGCGCGATCACCATCGTCATATTGCGACCATCCTGCTTCGGCGTGGATTCCACCACCCCGAGTTCAGCGATGTCCTCGGCGAGTCGGGCAAGCAACCGGAAACCTAGTTCGGGACGAGACTGCTCGCGACCGCGGAACATGATCGTGACCTTCACCTTGTCGCCTTGGCGGAGGAACCGCTCGATGTGGCCCTTTTTGGTGCCGTAGTCGTGCGGATCGATCTTCGGGCGCAGTTTCATCTCCTTGATCACCGTATGGCTTTGGTTCTTCCGGTTCTCGCGGGCCTTGAGGGCAGCTTCGTATTTGAACTTGCCGTAGTCCATGAGTTTGCACACCGGTGGCTTGGCCATCGGGGCTACCTCGACGAGGTCGAGATCTGCTTCCTCCGCTAGTCGCAACGCGTCGTCAATCCGGACGATGCCGACTTGCTCGCCGGCGGGGCCGACAAGTCGGACTTCCGGCACGCGAATACGCTCGTTGATCCTGGGTTCGCCGCTGATGAACGCCTCCTGGGTTGCTGGGCTCGATGTCGACGTCGTCGCCGACCTGTTTGAGCACACACGCGAACCCCGCCTCGACACGGCGGTGAGGAACCTGGCGCGACGTTGGTCGGCAGGTGGGAGCGGACTCCGCTTGCATGCAGCCGCACGTACCACAGCGGCCGTCTGACAGGCTAGCACCCATGGACCTCGAAGACGAAGATGGGCTGGCGGCAGCGACCCGCGATATTGCCGAAGTGCCGGCGATCGAAGTGGTGACCACAGTGGCGCTGCACTTGATGAGTGCGGCTGCCGTCAAATGCGGGCTGGCAGAGGACGGCGAAGCCGATTTGGCCGAGGCCCGGATTCTGATCAACGCACTCGCCGCGCTGGTGGTGGGGGCGGCCCCGGACCTTGGCACCTTTCACGCTGGACCACTGCGAGACGGTCTGAAGTCAGTGCAACTGGCATTTCGCGAGGCCTCTGAGTTCCCAGATCCACCCGGGGCTGGACCGGGTGAGAAGTTCACAGGTCCCCTCCGGGCCTAACCGCCAGCTGGAGACCTTTGCCCAGTCGGCTGCGCAGCGTGAGATCGGCGGCCAGACGTTCCGCGATGCGGGTGGCGAGGTCTGGATGATCCAACAGTTCGTCGGTGACGACGACCGTGAGATCAGCATCCGCACCGCCCGGCTCCACGTTGACCCACTCGGGCAACTGAGCCTCGCGCAACGTGTCGGGCACAATTGCCTGAATCTTGGCCATCACTGCCGGGTCCGCCATGGGCGCCAGCAACGAACGATCCTCGGCCAGCGCCCATAGCATGACCCCCGAGATCCCCCAGGTGCCGTCAATCAGCAAAGTGTCGGCGCCTTCATCGATTGCGGCGCGGGCGAGTTCTGGCGCCAACACCGGCAGCGGGCGGGCCACCGGATCCCACTGCGCCACCGCGGACACGCTGCTGAAGGCCAGCATCGCCACCCGACCATCTGGGCGGTGCA
>CAZVKB010000016.1:16828-35739 GCA_964627505.1 uncultured Actinomycetes bacterium
AACAGGCGAGCCGGGCGCAGCGCAGCGACGGCGCGGGCCGGATTGCCGCCGTTCTGCCAGGCGCGCAACGCAGCCAACAGAGCGGGATCAGCGAGCCCCTGGTCATGGGCGAACGCAGACGTCATTGGCCACTTCCCTCCTGATTCGACGACGGACGACGTTGGTTACGTCAGTCACATGTGGTCACTGCTCGAAGCGGGTGATCCGCCGGGACGACGGCTGTGCAGACAGCACGGCCTCTGCCAGCGCCGCAGCTGCTCCGGACAGGAACACCTCGGCACTGCCGGCCATCCCACCGAACACCTCATCCACCACTCCCCGATCGGCCAGGTCCGCCGCCGTGATCTGTTGGGTGCGCGCCATCTCGGCAGCCCGATCCACATCACGATGCACAATCGCCGCGGCCCCTTCCGGGGGCAACGGCGTGACCCAGGAGTCAGCAGCCGCCACCACCCGATCTGCTGGCAGCAATGCCAGTGCCCCACCGCCACATCCGGATCCCAGCAACACACTCACCGACGGCACTTCGAGCTGTGCCAACCCAGCCAGACTACGGGCAATCTCGCCAGCCATCGCCCCCTCTTCAGCTGCTGTGGATAACTCCGCACCTTCGGTATCGATCACAGTGACGAGCACCAATCCAAGTTCGCTGGCCAATCGATAGCCGCGTTGGGCGGTTCGCAAGCCAGCTGGGCCGAAAGGCCGCCCGACACTGCGATCTTGTCCGACCACCACCACCCCTACCCTACCGATCCGCGCTAGTGCCAGCAGGATGGCGTCGTCCCGCTCACCTTCGCCAGTGCCCGACAACACAGTCACATCAGTGGCAGCCGCCGCCAGCAACTCGCGCACCCCAGGACGGTCCGGTGCCCGAGTGGCGAGCACGGCGTCCCAGGCGTCGATCCGACTCGGCGTGATTGCAGGTTCGCGGTTCAGACCGGCAACCCCGGTTGGGGACGACCCCGCGGGCGATTCGGGCCGCTTGGACGTCATCGCGAGGAGCAATCGACCCGCCCAGTCCCGGACATCGCTGGCCGCTACGACGCCATCAATGACACCGACGCGAGCCAAGTTCTCCGCCGTCTGCACTCCCCCGGGAAAAGGTTCGCCCACCACAAGTTCGTAGACCCGGGGGCCGAGGAAACCCGCGAGCGCCCCCGGCGCGGCGGTGGTCACCTGACCCAACGATCCCCACGTGGCCATCACCCCACCGGTGGTCGGATGGCGCAGCCACGTCACCACCGGAAAACCTGCTGCTCGGTGCGCAGCGATCGCCGCGGCAATCGGCACCATGCGCACAAACGCCGGTGTCCCCTCCTGCATCCGCGTACCACCGGACGTGGGTGCCGCCACAATCGCCCGACCCTCCGCGGTCGCCGCCTGAATCGCGGTCACGATCCGCTCGGCGGCTGCAATCCCAACCGACCCGGCCAGGAACCCGAACTCGCCTGCTATCAGGATGGTGGGGACGCCGGCGAGAGTTCCCCGCCAGGTGCGCACCGACTCCGAGCTGCCCGATTTTGCTCTGGCCTTTGTGATCGATGCGGCGTAGTCCGGATCCGCAGGCAAGGCCGGCAGGGCACCGAACTCGTGGGTAGAGCCCTCATCAAGCAGGAATACCGCTAGTTCTGCGGCGCTGGTCATGTCGGTCATATCGGCAACGCTAGCGTTGTCGTCATGAGCTCACAGGCGGCGGCTGAACAACCAGTGCCGCACCGGGTGCGCGCGCGTTGGGCGACGTGGACGTTGATCTTGGGCGCATGCACCAATGTCGCCTTCCTCCTGGAGGGCTACGTGGGGGCCGAACTCGACCCCACGAGGTCGTTCGTAAGCGAATTGGGCGGCCTGGGCCAACCTGCCGCGATGTATTTCCGAGCCTCCGACTTCGTCACCGGCGTGTTGCTGCTGGTGGGCGCGATTGCACTCTGGACGTTGTTGCCGACCAATCTGGCGCTGCGCTTCGGGGTGGCAGCCTCCATGGTTTTCGCGGTCCTCACGGCCGCCGACGCCTTCTTACCGTTGGACTGCGCTCCGACCGTGGATGCTGCGTGTCGGGCGGCAGAGGACGCTGGGAATGTGTCATGGCAGCACGCCGCTCACAATGTCACCGGGGTAGTGGAGTCGGTGGCAGCGTCCCTGGCCATGATCCTCATCGCGTGGGGTGTGTGGCTGCTACAACGCCGCCGTGCACTGTCTGGGTCCTGGGAATCCGTCTGGCAGCAGTTGGTGGTGTTCGGCGTCGTGTACGCACTCTTGTCCGTTGCAGTTGGGGTGATGTACTTGGTCGAGATGGGACCAATCGGAACGCTGCAACGGGTGCAGATCGTGATCTATGCCGCCGGGATGTTCACGCTTGGGCTGGCCGCCCGAATCAAGCGCATCCCGCACCCGGACCCCCCAGCCGCCGCGCCGAGCGGTCCCGCTGCAGGAACACTGTGATGGACAGCACCTCACCCTCGATCCGGGTGCTGCACACCGACGGGGCGACCCCCACGGTGATCTTCAGCAATGGCCTCGGCATGACCCTAGACTTCTGGCTGCCCGTGATCGACCGACTGCCCGACGTCGCCACCGTGGCTTTCGACCGTCCCAGCCATGGACCACCCGACCCACAGACCCTGCCGGGTTACCTGGCCGAGTTCACCGCGGCACTCAACGACACACCTGGTGATCTCATCGTGGTGGGGCATTCCTACGGCGCGCTGCTGGCCGAGTCGTACGCCCGCCAGTTCGCCGATCGGGTGGTGGGTCTGGTCCTGGTGGATCCGACTGTGCCCGAGGAGTACGCCGGCGGAGGTGGTACGGGCGACTTGCCAGCGTGGCGGCGCTACCTGGTCTCGGCTGTTTCCGCGCTGCCGCCGAGCGTGACCAACTACGCCACCCACGCGGTGATCGCCACCGGCACAGCCGTGGCGAAACCAGCCGCCGCCGTCGACTCGCTGACCCAAGATACGAGCGCCCGTTTGACCGCCACCGAGCATCTGAACCGGTCGATGCGTGATGACCACTTTCTGCCCGCGGTGTGTCGAGCTGTGCAGACAGAACGCTCCGCCGGGCCCCTGCGGATGCCGGTGCGCGTGCTGGCAGGTGGACTCGGCTCTCGACCTTGGCGGCGTGCGCAATCGGAGTGGATCGCCACCCAACGCGCCCAACTCGACGTGCTCTCCGATGACTGCGAAATCACCGTGCTGGATGCCGGACATCTGCTGATGATCGACCGGCCGGATGAGGTCGCCGCTGTAATCCACGCCCTGTGGCGAAGTGTGCGTGGAATGTAGGAGGGTGGACGCACTGCTCTTGTTGCGTTGACCAAGCGGCCGGCCGACATCACTACTTCCGCGGAGGCTCGCCATGTCCCTCATCTCGCAGTTGACGCACACCCTGGGTGAGGAGTGCGTGAGTTCATCTCTACCCCCTACGGTTTTCACCGGGGCGGCAGATCGCACACCGCTCTGCGTGGTGCGACCGCGGTCTTTTGCGCAGGTCCCGCGCGTGATGGAGGTGCTGGCCCAAGCTGGGGCGCCAGTGAGTGTGGTGGGCGGTGGACACGGTCCGCGGGCCGTCGTGGACGGGGTGACGTGTCTGGATCTGCGCTCCATTCCGGCAGAGGTGACGGCGGGTGCCGGAACGGTCACAGTGAATGGTTCAGCCCGCGTGGCTGATCTGCTCTCGACCAGTCCAGCTCGAGTGGTGCCGGTGGGGGTACTTCCCACTCCCGGCATAGGGCTGCTGACGCTGGGTGGCGTCGGCGGGCTGACCAGGAGTCTGGGGTTGTCGATCGACTCGATCGAGAGTGTGGAATTCATTGATGCTTCCGGCCAGCGGAGAGTGGCCACTGCCGACGGGGACGCGGACTTTTGGTTCGCCGCACGGGGTGCTGCGGCAGCACTGGGGGTGGTATCCGCGCTGACTATGCGTACCCACGACGTGCCGCAGGTGTTTCACGCGCGCACCGTCGCTCGGGGGGCGAGTGTCACTGCCTGGTCACACCTCGCGCCCACGCTGCCGCGCGCGACGTCGTGTTCGGTGATCGTGGCGCCGGCGACCGACGGCGGGGATGCCGTGGTGCTGTACGACGTGGTGAGCCGGGCGGCACACGATCGCGATTGGTCCCTCTTGGCCGACGATGGCGAACTGCTCGGCGCTATCGAGTGGACGCATGCCTACCGCGACATGCCGGCTTGGGACGTACCCGAGAACCCGGCGTACCGACTTCCCGACCTGGTCAACCCGCGATGGCGCACAGTCGCGTCGTGGCTGGACGGGGAACGCACGCCCGATGTCGTGGCGGCCATGGTGGATCTCGTCCGTCGCGCACCAACACCGTGGTGCCGACTGGAGTTCCAGCACGTCGGCGGCGCGCTGGGGGATGTGGCCGATGATGCCAGCGCGATGTTCGGGCGATCCGCGGAGCACAGCGCTGTGATGACCGCGCAGTGGCCCGCAGCGGCACCCACCGAAACTAAGCAGGCATGCCTGGACTGGGTCGCTGCGATGCGCGAGGCGGCGGCACCTGCAGTGCTCGGCTCCTACGCCACGGACTTAGTGCCGGGGATGGTCGGGCAAGAGGCGGGTTTGCGGGAGGTTTTCGGCAGCAACTTGCCACGACTGCGCACCGTCGCCGAGGCCAATGATCCCGACGGGCGGTTTCGCTGCGCCCCGCCGTTCGTGCGCCCGTTGTAGATCGTGGAAAGTGCCCGCGCGTGGCGCCAGGGCGAAGTTCACAGTCGGCAGGCGTGGATGTCCGTGACGATGATCCCGCGACCCCCGAGACCGAACAGATCGTCCATCACACCGTGCACCCGTGCCCGCGGCACCATCGCTCGGATTGCCACCCACGACTGATCGCGCAGCGGCGAGATGGTCGGGGATTCCAGCCCAGGTGTGATGGCGCACGCGGCGTCCACGAGTGCGGCGGGAATGTCGTAATCCACCAGCACGTAGGTGCGCGCGACGATCACTCCCTGCAGCCGTCGCAGAAATGTGGCGACCGCGGCCTCATCCACCTCGCGGCGGGATCGCACTAGCACAGCCTGGGAATGCAGCAACGGTTCCCCGATCACGTGCAGGCCTGCCACCCGAATCGTCGTCCCCGTGTCCACCACATCGGCGATCGCATCGGCCACCCCCAGCCGCACCGCGTTTTCCACTGCGCCTTCCAGCCGCACGATGCTCGCGCTCAATCCTTGTTCGGCGAGCCAGCCGCGCAGCAACTCCGGATAGCTGGTGGCGATCCGTTTACCCGCCAGAGCGCTCACATCAGAGGGTTCCCCCACCGGCACGGCTAGCCGAAACGTGGAGGCCCCAAAACCTAAATCCAGCAGCGACTCCGCCGGTCGACCCGCCTCAATCAGCATGTCGAAGCCGGTGATCCCCAAATCGAGCGCACCGCCGCCCACATATGTGGCGATGTCTTTGGGGCGCAGAAAAAAGAACTCCACGTCGTTGACTGGGTCGTGCACCATGAGTTCCCGCTGGCTGGCGCTAGTGAGGTACCCGGCCTCTTTGAGCATGGCCCGGGCAGGTTCGGACAACGCACCCTTGTTGGGTACGGCAACTCGCAGCATGGCGCTCCTGTTCACAAGCTAATCACAGTTCCGCATAAACCTCGTCCAGAGTCACACCGGCGGCGATCATCAACACCTGCGCGTGATACAGCAGTTGCGCGATCTCTTCGGCCGTGCGGGCGGGGCCTTCATACTCCGCCGCCATCCAGGCTTCGGCGGCCTCCTCCACTACCTTTTTGCCGACGGCGTGCACGCCGCCCTCGAGCAGGGCGGTGGTGACGGAACCGGTTGGGCGACGAGCGGCTCGGTCGAGCAATTCGGCGTACAGTTCGTCGAAGGTTTTCACGCTCGCCAGCCTAGAGCAGCGCTGCTGCGCGCAGTCCTGCCCGTGCTCCAGGCGCTCACGCCGTCAGCGGTCGCGCGGTGGGCGGGATGGGCGCCGGCAACTCGGTATTGCCGGTGAGGTACCGATCCACCGATGCGGCTGCCGAGCGACCCTCGGCGATGGCCCACACGATCAGCGATTGCCCGCGTCCGGCGTCCCCGGCCACGAACACACCTGGAACATTTGTCATGTACTCGCGGTCGCGGGCGAAGTTGCCCCGGTCATCCAATTCCACACCCAAGGACTGCGTCCATACGCTGGTCTCCGGCGCCACGAATCCCATCGCCAAGGTCACCAGGTCCGCCGGGATTACCCGTTCGCTGCCCGCCACCGGCGCGAATCGGCCCGCTAGGAATTCCACGTCCACCAGTTCCAGTCCGGTCACCCGGCCAGCCTCCCCCACAAAGCGCGTGGTGGACACGCTGTAGACGCGTTCACCGTTCTCTTCATGGGCACTCGACACCCGGTAGGTCATGGGATAAGTGGGCCAGGGCTGACTGCTGGGACGTTCATCGGCGGGACGCGGCAAGATTTCCAGTTGCGTCACCGATGCTGCCCCCTGCCGGGTGGCTGTGCCCAGACAGTCTGCGCCCGTGTCACCACCACCGATCACCACCACGTGCTTACCTTCGGCGTGCAGCGGGGAACGTTCAAAGTCGCCGAGTTGCACCCGGTTGGCCGGTGGCAGGTATTCCATCGCCTGCAGCACCCCGTCCAGGTCCCGGCCCGGCACGTCCAGATCGCGCCACACCGTAGCGCCGACGGCGATGACGACCGCGTCATAGCGACGACGTAAATCTTCGGCACTGATGTCCACGCCGACCTCCACACCGGCGCGAAACTTCACACCTTCGGCGCGCATCTGCTCCAGCCGACGGTCGATGTGGCGTTTCTCCATCTTGAATTCCGGAATGCCGTACCGCAGCAGACCGCCGATCCGATCGGCGCGCTCATACACCGCCACGGTGTGGCCGGCACGCGCCAGTTGTTGGGCGGCAGCCAGACCAGCTGGGCCGGAACCCACTACTGCCACGGTGCGTCCCGTGAGCCGCTCCGGTGGCTGCGGTGCCACGAATCCGTCTTCCCACGCCCGGTCGATGATCGACACCTCGACCTGCTTGATGGTCACTGGGTTGGCGTTGATACCCAACACGCAGGCGGTCTCGCACGGTGCCGGGCACAACCGACCGGTGAACTCCGGAAAATTGTTGGTGGCATGCAGCCGCTCGCTGGCTTCCCGCCAGTCGCCGCGCCACACCATGTCGTTCCACTCCGGGATCAGGTTGCCCAGCGGACAGCCGTTGTGACAGAACGGAATCCCGCAATCCATACAGCGGGCCGCTTGGGTGCGCAGGCGGTCGTCGGAGAACTCTTCATAGACTTCGCGCCAGTCCCGGATTCGAATGTCCACCGGCCGTCGGGTGGGGAGTTCCCGATCGGCTTTCAAGAAACCTCGTGGATCAGCCACGGCTCGCCTCCATGATCGCTTCGTTCACATCTCGGCCTTCGGCTTCGGCACGGGCCTGGGCCAGCAGCACCTTCCGATAATCCCGGGGCATGATCGTGGAGAACCGGCGCACCGTGGTGTCCCAATCCGCCAGCAAGGTCCGACCCAGGGCCGAATCTGTCTCCTCGACGTGGCGATTGACCAGATGCCGGACAAACTCCGCATCCACTTCGCCCAGCGGCTCCACATCCACCATGTCCCGGTTCACCCGCGCCGGGTCCAGGTCGATCACATAGGCGATGCCGCCGCTCATGCCTGCGGCCACATTCCGCCCAGTGGGGCCCAGCACCACCGTGTACCCGCCGGTCATGTACTCGCACAGGTGGTCACCTGCACCCTCGACCACCACGTGGGCACCGCTGTTGCGCACGCAGCAACGCTCGCCCACCACCCCGCGCAAGAAAATCTCGCCACCCGTGGCGCCGTAGGCGATCACATTGCCGGCGATGATGTGTTCTTCGGCCGGGAACGTCGCTGCGCGATCTGGCCGCACCACGAGGCGGCCACCGGAGAGCCCCTTGCCCAGATAGTCGTTGGCATCCCCCTCCAGTCGCAACGTGACCCCGGCCGGCACAAAAGCACCGAATGATTGTCCGGCCGAACCATGCAGCGTGATGTCGATCGTGCCGTCCGGGAGGCCGGCGCCACCGAAGCGTCGGGATACTTCCGCGCCCAACATGGTGCCCACGGTGCGATTGACGTTGCGGATGGCCACTTGGGCGCGCACCGGCTCCCCACGTTCGAGCGCGTCGGCGGCCAGCGCGATGAGCTCGTTGTCCAACGCCTTGTCCAGACCGTGGTCCTGTGTAGTCAGACACCGGCGCGGACTATCCACAGCAGGCACATGCAGGATCGGAGCGAGTTCGAGCCCATTGGCCTTCCAGTGATCCACCGCCGCGCGGGCGTCGATGCACTCCACTTGGCCGATCGCCTCGTCCAAACTGCGGAAACCGAGCTCGGCCAACAACTCCCGCACCTCTTCGGCGACGAACTCGAAGAAGTTCTCCAAGAATTCCGGCTTGCCCGCGAACCGCTCGCGCAGCACCGGATTTTGGGTGGCGACCCCGACCGGGCAGGTGTCGAGGTGGCAGACGCGCATCATCACACAGCCGAGCACCACCAACGGCGCGGAGGCGAAGCCGAACTCCTCGGCTCCCAGCAACGCGGCGATCACCACGTCGCGACCGGTCTTGAGTTGGCCGTCGGTTTGGAGCACCACCCGATCGCGCAACCCGTTGAGCATCAACGTTTGCTGGGTTTCGGCCAAGCCGAGCTCCCAGGGCCCGCCGGCGTGCTTCAAACTGGTCAGCGGCGACGCGCCGGTGCCGCCATCGTGACCGGAGATCAGAATCACATCCGCGTGCGCCTTGGCCACCCCGGCGGCCACAGTACCTACACCCACTTCCGAGACCAGTTTGACGTGAATCCGGGCCCGGTTGTTGGCGTTCTTGAGGTCGTGGATGAGTTGCGCAAGATCCTCGATCGAATAGATGTCGTGGTGCGGCGGCGGTGAGATCAGTCCCACCCCCGGCGTCGAGTGCCGGGTGCGCGCCACCCACGGATACACCTTGTGTCCGGGCAGCTGGCCGCCTTCGCCGGGCTTGGCACCCTGGGCCATCTTGATCTGGATGTCGTCGGCGTTCACCAGATATTCGCTGGTGACCCCGAACCGGCCGGACGCCACCTGCTTGATCGACGAACGTTTGGAATCGCCGTTGGGTTGGCGGGTGAAACGGGCGGGATCTTCACCGCCCTCACCGGTGTTCGACTTGCCGCCGAGCCGATTCATGGCAATCGCCAACGTCTCATGGGCCTCTTGCGAGATCGACCCATACGACATCGCGCCAGTGGAGAAACGCTTGACGATTTCGCTCACCGGCTCCACTTCAGACAACGGCACGGGTTCCCGCCGGGCTCGCAGCTCAAACAAACCGCGCAGCGTCATCAGCCGTTCGGATTGATCGTTGATGGAGCTGGAGTACTCCCGGAAGATGTCGAAGCGACCTTCTTTGGTGGAATGCTGCAGGCGGAACACCGTTTCGGGATCGAACAGGTGCGGCTCACCCTCGCGGCGCCATTGGTACTCCCCCCCGATGTCGAGTTGGCGGTGCGCACTGGAACTGCCCGAGTCCGGATAGGCCTTGCGGTGGCGGGCGGCGACTTCGGCGGCGATCACGTCGATGCCGATACCACCGAGTTTGCTCGTGGTGCCGGTGAAGTACTTGTCGATGAGTTCGTGGCTCAGACCAATCGCCTCAAACACCTGCGCCCCGCGGTAGGAAGCCACGGTGGAGATGCCCATCTTCGACATCACCTTCAGCACGCCTTTGCCCAGCGCTTTGACCAGGTTGCGCATCGCCACCGCGGCGTCGATGTCGCTGAGATACCCGGTGGCGACGAGGTCCTCCACGCTTTCCATCGCCAAGTACGGGTTGACGGCGGCCGCCCCGTAGCCGATCAACAGCGCGACGTGATGCACCTCACGCACATCGCCGGCTTCCACCAAAATACTCACCTGGGTGCGGGTTTTCTGTCGCACGAGGTGATGGTGCACGGCCGCGGTGAGCAGCAGCGACGGGATGGGGGCGTGTTCGGTATCGCTCTCGCGATCGCTGAGCACCACGAAGCGGACGCCGGAGGCGATCGCCTCATCCATCTCAGCGAGGATCTCATCGATCCGCTTTTCCAGCGTGGGACCACCGCCGGCCACCCGGTAGAGGCCGTGGATCCGGGCGCTGCGAAAGCCCGGCATATCCCCGTCGTCGTTGATGTGGCGGATCTTGGCCAGTTCGTCGTTATCGATGACCGGGAATGGCAACACCACTTGTCGGCACTGGGCCGGAGTGGTGTCCAGCAGATTGCCTTCCGGCCCGATATTGGAGTATAGCGAGGTGACAATTTCTTCCCGAATGGCGTCCAGCGGCGGGTTGGTGACCTGCGCGAACAGCTGCGTGAAGTAGTCGAACAGCAGGCGCGGCCGGGCCGAGATCGCGGCGATCGGGGTGTCGGACCCCATCGACCCGATCGGTTCGGCACCGCTGCGAGCCATCGGGGCCACCAGGATGCGCAGTTCTTCTTCGGTGTAGCCGAAAGTCTGCTGGCGCCGCAGACAGGACGCATGGGTGTGCACCACGTGTTCGCGTTCGGGCAGTTCTTCGAGATGGATGATGCCCGCATGCAGCCAGTCGGCATAGGGGTTGGCGGCGGCCAATTCCGACTTGATTTCGTCGTCGTCGATCACGCGTCCGGCCACAGTGTCCACCAGGAACATCCGCCCCGGCTGCAACCGACCCTTCCGAATCACCTTGGCCTGGTCGACCTCCAACAGACCGGCCTCCGAACCCAACACCACCAGACCGTCGGAGGTGATCCAAAAACGACCGGGGCGCAGGCCGTTGCGATCGAGCACGGCGCCGATCACGTCACCGTCGGTGAAGCACACGGCGGCGGGACCATCCCACGGTTCAATCAGCATCGAGTTGAATTCGTAGAAGGCCCGGCGCGTGGGGTTCATCTCGGCGTTGTTCTCCCACGCCTCGGGGATCATCATGAGTACCGCATTGGGCAGACTGCGACCGCCGAGGTGCAGCAGTTCGAGCACCTCGTCGAAGGAGGCCGAGTCACTCGCGGCTGGCGAACAGATGGGGAACAGCCGCTGTAGGTCCCCGGGGATGAGGTCGCTGGCGAGCATCGCCTCACGGGCCCGCATCCAGTTGCGGTTGCCCCGCACCGTGTTGATCTCGCCGTTGTGGGCGATGAGCCGGTAGGGGTGGGCCAGCGGCCAGGACGGGAAGGTGTTGGTGGAAAACCGCGAGTGCACCAGGCCGACCTTGGAGGTGACCCGCACATCGGACAGGTCCGGGTAGAACGCCTCGAGTTGACCAGTGGTGAGCATGCCTTTGTACACCAGCGTCCGTGCGGACAACGACGCGAAATACACCGTGGTCTCACGTTCTGCCCGCTTGCGCACGCAGTAGACCAGTCGTTCCAGGTCGAGGCCGGACTCTCCGCCGGCACCTGTGAGGAACAGTTGCCGAAACCGCGGCATGGTGCTCGCCGCCGTCTTGCCCACGATGTCGCGCGGCACCGGCACGACGCGCCAGCCCAGCACCTTCATGTGTTCGGATACTGCGATGGCCTCGATCCGCTCCATGGTGGCGGCCTCTTCGGCATCGTGGTTCGGTAAGAACGCGATGCCCACTGCGTATTCGCCGGCCGGCGGCAGGTCGAAAGACGTGACCGCCCGCAGGAATTCGTCGGGCACATTGATCAGCAAACCTGCGCCGTCACCGGAGTCCGGCTCAGCCCCGGACGCGCCCCGATGGTCAAGATTGCCCAGCGCGGTAAGCGCTTGTTGCACCAGTGTGTGCGTGGGTGCACCGGTGAGCGTGGCCACGAATGCCACTCCGCAGGCGTCGCGTTCGGCTGCCGGATCGTAGAGACCCTGCGCGTGCGGCACCGCGGAGAAAGCCGGGGTTTCCCGGGGGAAGGCATCGGCCAGTGACATGGCTCACCTCACCAATCTTGTTGGAGGGCCCGCGTGGGGCGAAAATTTCTCGGGACGGAAAATCTCTCGGGACAACGGACGTGGCGCTACCCAGCCAAGGGAGACCCCTGAGGCAGGCGCAACCGCTCACAACCGAAACCGGGACGTCGTTGGCCCGCCAGTGGTGGCCCGAGACTACCGCACCTCGACTGTCGGCTCCGCTGGCGCCATGCCGTCTCGGTACACAGTGGTTTCCCGGCCCGGGGTGCGTCGACCCACCACAAACACGTAGATCAAAGCGGCAATCCCCACGAGCAGCGAGGTCCAAATATTGACACGAAGGCCGAGCACGAGGCTGGCATCGTCAATCCGGACCGCTTCGATCGCCAATCGACCTGCACAGTAGGCGGCCACATAGAGAGCGAATGCGCGTCCGTGACCGAGGTTGAAACGCTGATCCGCCCAGATCACAAACCCGGCGACCAGCAGACACCACAGTGACTCGTAGAGGAATGTGGGATGAAATGTGGTGTAGCCCAGGTAGCCGCTGGGTCGAAACGCTGGGTCGATCTGCAGCGCCCACGGCACCTGGGTCGGGCCACCGAAGAGTTCCTGGTTGAAGTAGTTACCCCAGCGACCGATAGCTTGTGCCACGGCCAGACCGGGCGCGACAGCATCAGCCAAAGGCGGCAGCAACAGCCCCAATCGACGAGCCCCGATCCAAGCACCCACAGCGCCGCCGGCCACCGCGCCCCAGATCCCGAGTCCGCCCTGCCAAATTTTCAGCGCTGCCACCAGCCCCGATCCATCCGGACCGAAGTACGTGGGCCAATCCGTGGCGACGTGGTACAGCCGAGCGCCCACGATTCCGAAGGGCACCGCCCATACGGCCACATCGAGCACCTGGCCAGTGCGGCCGCCGCGTTCAATGAACCGTCGGTTGCCGATCCAGACCCCCGCCACAATGCCCAAGATGATGAACAGGGCATAAGCCCGTAGCGGGATTGGGCCAAGTTGCCACACGCCCTGTCCAGGGCTGGGGATACTCGCAACCAAGTCGGCGCTGATCACTGCCCGGACGCCGCCGCTTCAACCTTGGCGGTGAGGGCCTCGGGGCTCGCAAGATCGGCTGCCTGGAGCTCAGCATCGTTCAGGAAGAACGTCGGCGTCCCAGTGACCCCACGCTCCCCGGCCGCACCATCCACCAACTCCGGCCAACCGGCGTACTTTTGGGAGTCGAAGCAGGCGTTAAAGGTGGTGAGCGCATCGCCCTCGATCCCGGCTTCAACCGCATAGGACTTGAGCTGCTCGTCGGTGTATCCCGTGCCCTCCGGCACAGGGTGGTTGGCAAAGAGGATGGAGTGGTATTCGGCAGTTTTGCCGGCGTCCACGGCACAACCGAATGCGGCAGTGGCGCGGGTGGACGAGTCATTGCCCAGGTTGCGGTCGAGGAAGTTCATGGGGTGGTAGTTCACCTTGACCTTGCCGTCGGCCACCAGGGTGCTGATCGTCGGTGACAGCGCCGCCTCCGCTTGGGCGCATGCCGGGCACTGGAAATCCTCATAGATGTCGAGCACCGGTGTGGCCACTGTGCCCACGCCCGCGCCGTACTGCGGCCCGCTGACCCCGGCGGGCAGGGCAGCATCGACGGGTGCGACGTCCTTGGAACGCGTGGTGTAGAGCGCCGCCCCGATGATGCCGGCGACGATCACCAGCACGGCTACGGCGATCCCTACCCGCATGGCGGTCTCGCGACGCCGCTCGCTGGACTCCGCGGCTGCCCGGGCGGCGGCGGCCTTTTCGCGGGTGGACTTAGAGTTCGAACTCATCGTTGATGGCCTTTAGGTCGTCAAACACGGACGCGCACGATCTTAGGTCAGGTGGCGCGGGGCTCTGCGCACCGACTCCTGACCACCGGCGCAACGCGCCGCATTCAGGTGCAGCTGCCTCACAGATAACGCACGATCACCATGGCGGCCAGAATGGCTATCAGCACCACTGCGAGCGCTGTGTCGGCTCCCACCCGCAGCGGGTACGCGAGTTTGTCGCGCACTCGCTCGCCCAGGTTGCCTTCCAGGATGTTCACCCGAGTCATCGAGAAGAACACCAGCGTGGTGGTCACGGTGATCGTCAGACACCACGGGCACAGCGCCCCGATCACAAAGTAGGCCTCGTAGAACAACCACAGCGCGAAGATGAAGCCGATGGCATAGACGGCTTGTGCGGTGAGCAAGAACCAGCGCGGGAACCGCACCCCACCCAGCGCGGCCACCGCCAGTGTGATCACTACCGGTTCGGCAATCAGGCCGATGAACGCATTGGGGAATCCCAGCAGATTCGCCTGCCAGGTGACGCCCACCGCACCACAGGAGATCTTGGAGTTGATGTTGCACGACAGATCAACGTTCGGATCGGCGGCCAAGGCCACGGCATCGATGGAGAGCACGAGGGAAGCCACCAAACCCAACATGCTCGACAGCAGCATCTCCAGGAATGCTCCCCGGTGGCGAGCCTGCGCGGCGACCGGCACCGGTTGCGGCTCAAGTCGAGTGCTCATCGGCGGACTCCCGAGGCGAGTTCCCGACTCAGTGCGCCGACAGCAGCTCGGGCCGCGGCCGGCGTGGCTGCCTCTTGAATGGCTTTGATGAACGCCGAGCCGACGATCACCCCGTCGGCATAGGACGCCACCTGCGCCGCCTGAGCTCCGGTAGACACTCCCAGACCGACGCACACTGGCGTCAGGGTGGCTTGCCGAACGCGCGCCACCAAGTCCCCCGCGGCACTGGACACCCCGGATCGGACGCCGGTCACGCCCATCGTGGACGCGGCGTAGACAAATCCGGTGCACACCGCGCTCACGGCCGCAATGCGCCGGTCCGTGGAGGACGGTGCAACGAGGAAGATCCGGTCGAGTTGTTCGTTGTCGGTGGCGGTGATCCAGTCCCCGGCCTCTTCCGGGGTGAGGTCGGGGGTGATGACCCCGGCGCCCTGTGCTTCCGCCAGTTCCTTGGCGAACCGCGCCACCCCGTAGCGCTCGATCGGGTTCCAGTAGGACATCACCAAGGCGGGGGCTCCCGCGGCGGCGGTCGCCTGCACTGTCCGGCAGACATCGGCGATCCGAGCGCCACCGGTGAGCGCCTGATGTACCGCGGCCTGGATGACCGGCCCGTCCATCAGCGGGTCGCTGTAGGGCAGTCCCACCTCCACCACATCCACGCCGTTTTCGATCATGACTTCGATCAGGCTGATGGCCTCCGCGACACTGGGAAATCCCGCCGGCACATACGCGACCAGCAGTGCCCGGTCCTCGGCTTTGGCTGCCGCGAACGATTCCGCCAGACGACTCATCCCGACCCTCCGGAACTCGGGTGGGCAGCGAACCACTCGATCGCAGTGGCCACATCCTTATCGCCCCGGCCCGAGAGGTTGACCACGATCACGGCTTCCTGGCCCATTTGCTCGCTGAGCCGCAGCGCGCCGGCGAGCGCGTGCGCGGTTTCGATCGCGGGCATGATGCCCTCGGTGCGGCACAGCAAGGCAAACGCGTTCATCGCTTCAGCATCGTCGATCGGTTCGTAGGTCACCCGACCGGAATCGCGCAGCCAGGCGTGCTCTGGGCCGACGCCTGGGTAGTCCAGGCCTGCGCTGATCGAATGCGACGCGATTGTCTGACCCTCTTCGTCTTGCAACACGTACGAGCGGGTGCCATGCAGCACCCCCGGGGAACCGCCGGTGAGGGTGGCAGCGTGGCGGCCGGTGGCCACCCCATCGCCGCCGGCCTCATAGCCGAACAGGGCCACCTGTGGATCGTCCAGAAATGCCGAGAAGATGCCGATGGCGTTCGAACCTCCGCCGACGCACGCCGCTACGGCGTCGGGCAGGCGACCCTCCCGTTCGAGGATCTGCGCGCGCGTCTCGCGGCCGATGACGGCGTGGAAGTCGCGCACCATTTCCGGAAAAGGAGCAGGCCCAGCGACGGTGCCGAGCAGGTAGTGAGTGGAATCCACATTGCTTACCCAGTCCCGCATGGCCTCGTTGATGGCATCTTTGAGCGTGCAGGAACCGGTAGTAACAGGCACCACTGTGGCCCCCAGCAACTGCATGCGTGCCACATTGAGAGCTTGTCGGCGAGTGTCCTCAGCCCCCATGTAGACCACACACTCCAGACCGAAGAGTGCCGCGGCAGTGGCAGTAGCAACACCGTGCTGCCCGGCCCCGGTTTCCGCGATCAAACGCGTCTTACCCATGCGACGCGTGAGCAGGGCCTGTCCGAGCACGTTGTTGATCTTGTGGGAACCGGTGTGGTTGAGGTCTTCCCGCTTGAGGTAGATCCGGGCGTCCCCGTGGCCGCGGGAAAATCGCTGCGCCCGGGTGAGCGGATTCGGTCGGCCGGTGTAATCCCGGGCCAGCGCGTTGAGTTCAGCGGTGAACGCCGGGTCCTCAGTGGCGGCCCGGTAGGCGGCGTCGAGTTGATCCAGCGCGGCGATCAGCGCCTCGGGCACGAACCGGCCGCCGTACTGGCCGAAGTGGCCGGCGGCATCCGGGAGAGTGGTCACTGGCACATCTTCCCAGCCATGGTTGCCGACGTCGTGATCCGGGTCTGGGCGGGCGTCAGTCGCGGTTGTGGCTGCACGCGGGATGCGAACCAGCGGCGACGAGTTCCTGGACTGTTTGGCGAGGGTTGCCGCCAGTGACCAAAGTTTCCCCGACCAGAACGGCGTCGGCGCCTTCGGCGGCGTAGGCCAAGAGATCGTGAGCCCCCCGGACGCCGGACTCCGCGATCCGCACTACGTGTTTGGGCAACGTGTGGGCCACCGCCCCGAAAGTGGAACGGTCGACCTCCAGGGTGCGCAGATTGCGGGCGTTGATGCCGATGATGGTGGCGCCTGCCGCTACGGCCCGGCGGCCCTCCTCCTCGTCGTGGATTTCCACCAAGGGGGTCAGGCCGATTGACATCGCCCGTTCCACCAGCGATTCCAGCCGCGACTGATCCAAGGCCGCCACAATCAACAGCGCCAGATCCGCGCCATACGCGCGGGCCTCCCACAACTGGTAGCTCGTGACGATGAAGTCCTTGCGCAGGATCGGCACATCCACCGCCGAACGCACCGCGGCGAGGTCGGCGAGGCTGCCGCCGAAACGGCGCTCCTCAGTGAGCACGCTGATGGCTGCTGCTCCCCCTGCCTCATAGTCGGCAGCCAGACTTGCGGGGTCGTCGATGGCGGCAAGTTGCCCTTTGCTGGGGCTCGACCGCTTGACTTCGGCGATCACTTTCACCCCAGGCGCGGAGAGCATCGCACGGACGTCGCGGGCAGGAGGTTGTTCGGCGGCTTTGCGTTTGACATCGTCGAGTGGCACGGCACGTTCCCGTTCGGCGAGGTCTTCGCGCACCCCGATGAGGATGTCGTGCAGCACGTTCACGCGCTCAGGTTAGCCCTCACGAGTTTGGCCATGTTTGCGCGGGGGCGATGCGGGTTCAGCCAGAGGCGAGGAAAGCACCGAAGGGCAGGTTGCGCAGGACGGTGAAAATCACCACCAGCGCCGTCAGCGCAATCATCGACCAGCGGGCGGTGCGCTCTGGCGTGGGTGCTGGGCGCTTGCCGGTCCAGGCGAAATACAGGGTGCGACCGAGCAGAAAGAGCACGAACGGAACGGCGATCACCCACAGGGCGTTGTGACCCAACGCCCCCATGATGTCGCCATGTGCCAGATCATGCGTGGCTCGCAGACCCCCGCAGCCGGGACAATCCAGACCGGCGAGAGCTTTGGTCGGGCACAGCGGATAGTGACCTGGTTCGTTGGGGTCGACTAGCGCGATGTAGACCGTGCTGACAGCCAGCCCGCCTACCAACACCAACGGAGCCACCATGCGAGTACGCCTGGGCCGAGTGTCGATGGTGTGGCCTTCGTCGGTGCGCGCGAAGTGCGATTCGGTGGTGACCTGGCTCATGTGCGTACCTGCTCAATCAGAGTGAAACCGGACCCGCTCGCTATCGCCCAAGTTACGACTGCCAAGAAGAAAAAGAAGCCGATGAATACCCACATGCGCGCCCGGCGCGCCCACCGGTGCGCCCGCTCGACATCGCCGTCGTGCCAAGCACGATGCACCCCTGCGGCGTAAGCCACGGCGATGAGTCCGGTGATGGGCATGCAGCACAGGGTAGTCAATATTGCTGGAATCAGCCAGGAACTCGGCGGCCCCAGGGGTGTCGGCGCGTTGGCCGAAGGTGGGGTGGCTGTCATCTGTTCATGCTACGAGGCGGCTCCGACCCATTTCGGCGGCCGTTGTGGTTGGACCCGGCTGTGGGTAGCGTGATCGTGAAGCGGGCACCGCCTTCAGGTGCTTGACCGGCCGTCGCGTTTCCTCCCAAGCGATGAGCCAATCGGCCGACCAAAGCCAGTCCGACCCCCGAACCTACTGCCCGCACCCCGCGGTAACGGCTGTACAACTCGGCCGGTTCGAAAGCCACGTCGATGTCGTCCGGGGTAAGTCCCGGGCCGCCATCACGTACGTCAATCACCAGATCCGCTGCATCGGCGTGGGCAGCCAGCACGATCGGACGGCCAGGTGGCGTCATGCGTAGCGCGTTCGCGAGCAAGTTGTCCAAGATCTGTCGCAGGCGCACCGGGTCGGTGATCATCACAATCGGTTCGCTCGGCAAATCCGCAGTGAAATCCACACCTTCCGCTTCGCAGCGATCACCCCAGACGGCGGCGGCATCTGCCAGCATCGGCGCAACGTCCACTGAGGCGGCATCGATCCGCACTTCCCGGGCTCCCATGCGGGCGAGATCGAGCAAGTCGGCCACGAGGCGGTCAAGTCGGGCCGCTTCAGAGGTCAACAGGCTAGCTGTGGCAGGCACATCCGCGGCATCCACCACACCATCGGCAAGCGCTTCGGAATAGCCGCGGATCGAAGTCAACGGAGTGCGTAGTTCGTGGGACACCGACAGCAGGAACTCCCGTTGCCGCGCCTCGCTGATGGTCAAGGCTGCATTCAGATCGTTGAGTGACTCGGCCACCTCG
>CAZVKB010000017.1:0-33906 GCA_964627505.1 uncultured Actinomycetes bacterium
AGTTTCCATGCGCTCTCCACCGCTTCTCCGCCGCCGATGGTGAAGAACACCCGGTTGAGGTCGCCGGGTGCGAGGTGGGCCAGTCTTTCCGCGAGTTCCACGGCGCGCGGATGGGCATACGACCACACCGGGAAAAAGGCCAGTTCCCGTGCCTGAGTGGCTGCCGCGGCCGCAAGTTCCTCCCGGCCGTGTCCGACCTGCACTGTGAACAGCCCCGAGAGTCCATCGAGATAGGAACGCCCGGCGTCATCCCAGATCCGAGCCCCCTCGCCTTTGACGATGATTGGCACATGCGCACCCTCGGAGTAGGTGGAGTGCCGGGTGAAATGCATCCACAAGTGACGCGCGGCGGTGCTGGCCACGGCGTCTTCGCCAGGTTCGGTCACAAACTGCGGTGTGCTGGTCATCGTGTTCCCCACGTGTAGATCTGCTTGCGCAGTTTCAGGTAGACAAAGGTTTCGGTGCGTTGCACCTGCGGCAGGCTGCGGATGCGATTGTTGATGAGATCGAGCAGATGGTCGTCGTCCTCGCACACCACCTCGGCCAACAGATCGAAACCGCCAGCCGTGATGACGACGTAATCGACTTCGGGCAAGGTCGTGAGTTGGTCGGCTACGGTTTCCAGGTCGCCGCTGGCCACCAAACCAACCATCGCGGCGCGTTTGAACCCGACCTGCAACGGATCGGTGACGGCCACGATCTGGATCACTCCGGACTCCACGAGGCGCGACACTCGTTGCCGCACAGCGGCTTCGGACAGTCCGACGGCCTTGCTGATCGCCGCGTAGGATCGCCGACCATCTTGTTGGAGTTGTTCGATGATGGCCCGAGAAACATCATCCAAGGCGGTGCCCGCGGACACCTTGGGAGTTTCCGAGGACGTCGGCATCTGTGCAGTATGGGCCAGAGCCTCGAGGTTGGCAAGGGAATCCGCAGTCGGGCGCTGGCATTTCGACGGAAACCGCAGCATTTCGCGTCGCTAAACGGTTGTCTCGGTGGCGTCCGACCCGTACAGTGCCCCCATGTCGCTCACACACCTGCGTAACTTCATCAACGGCGAGTCGGTGGCTGCGGCCTCCGGCGAGAATCTCACTCTGATCGATCCCTCCACCGGTGAACCTTTTGCCACTGCACCCGTGTCAGGTCGCGAAGATGTCGATGCGGCCTACCGGGCAGCTGCTGCGGCGTTCCCCGGCTGGCGTGACGCCACCCCGTCGGCCCGCCAGAAAGCGCTGCTGGCAATCGCCGATGTGTTGGAAGCGCATGCGGTGGAATTGGTGGAATTGGAAAGCCAGAACACCGGCAAGCCGATCGCGGTCACCATGGCGGAGGAGATTCCGCCGATGATCGACCAGATCCGATTCTTCGCCGGTGCCGCCCGCGTGCTGGAAGGCCGGGCAGCCGCGGAATATATGGAGGGCTTCTCCTCTTGGATTCGCCGCGAACCGGTGGGCGTCATCGGGCAGGTGACCCCGTGGAACTACCCGATGATGATGGCCGTCTGGAAGTACATTCCGGCGATCGCCGCTGGCAACACGGTGGTGCTCAAGCCCAGCGACACCACCCCGGTGTCCACCATCCGCATGGCGGAACTCATCGGAGACATCCTGCCGCCTGGTGTCTTCAACGTGATCGCCGGAGATCGGGAGACTGGTCGCATGGTGGTGGAACACCCGCGGGCGAACATGGTCTCCATCACCGGTTCAGTGCGCGCGGGAATCGAGGTGGCCAAATCCGCCGCGCTCGACGTCAAGCGGGTCCATCTCGAACTCGGCGGTAAGGCCCCTGTGGTGGTCTTCGACGATGCCGATGTCGCCGCAGCCGCGGAATGGCTGGCCGTCGCAGGCTTTTTCAACGCCGGCCAAGACTGCACCGCTGCCACCCGGGTGCTCGCCGCCCCTGGTATTTACGACGATTTTGTGGCCGCGCTCGCGGAGCAGGCGGCGGCGACCGCCACCACCTACTCCGGTGGACGCAACAATGAAGATGCACTCGTGCCGCCGGTGAACAACGCCAACCAGCTCGAGAAGGTGCTCGGCTTCATCGAGCGTGCCCCCGCGCACGCGCAAGTGGTGGCCGGCGGTTCCCAGCAAGGTGACCGGGGATACTTCATCCACCCGACCGTGATCGCGGATCTGCGCCAGGACGACGAAATGATCCAGAACGAAATCTTCGGCCCGGTGATGACTGTGCAACGGTTTACCGACGAGGCCGAAGCGCTGAGCTGGGCCAACGGTGTCAACTACGGCTTGGCCTCCAGCGTGTGGACGCGCGATCTCGCCCGTGGTCTGCGCATGGCCAAGGGTCTGGACTTCGGGTGCGTGTGGATCAACACCCACATTCCACTGGTGGCCGAAATGCCGCACGGCGGATTCAAGCACTCTGGGTACGGCAAAGACCTGTCGATGTATGGATTCGAGGACTACACCCGGATCAAGCATGTGATGGCGAGTCTGGAGGGCTGAGGGCATGCCAGACGGGCAGCCATTGGATGGGCAATGGATCGGTGGGCGCAGTGTGCCGGGAAGTTCCGGGGAGTCCTTGCCGGTGCGCAACCCGGCCAGCGGAGCGCTGATTGACACCGTGCTGCTGGCATCTCCGGCGGACGTTGCGGCCGCCGTGGCTGCGGCCCGGGCGGGATTCGCGACCTGGTCGGTGATGACCCCATCTGCGCGCAGCGAGGTGTTGCACGCTCTGGCCGCTCGGCTTTCGGCGCGCGCGCAGGAGTACGCGGAGGTGGAGTCCGCGCAGGCCGGCAAACCCATTCGGCTCACACAGGGATTCGACGTGCCCGGCTCCATCGACAACGTGTCCTTCTTTGCGGGTGCGGCCCGCCACTTGCAGGGCTCCGCGGCAGTCGAATGGGACGGTGATCACACCTCCACGGTGCGCCGGGAGCCGATCGGCGTGGTCGGTTCCATTGCGCCCTGGAACTATCCGCTGCAGATGGCGATGTGGAAGATGCTGCCAGCCGTTGCCGCGGGGAACACGATTGTGCTCAAGCCCAGCGAACTCACCCCGCTGACATCGTTGATGTTGGCCGAGGATGCCACTGCGGTGGGGATGCCCGATGGGGTGTTCAACGTGGTCACGGGCACTGGTCCGGTGGCCGGCGAAGCGCTGGTGGGGCATCCGGATGTGGCGATGGTGTCCTTCACCGGGTCTACCCGGGTGGGGCATCGGGTGGCCGAAGTGGCGATCGCCGGACTCAAGCGGGTACACCTCGAGTTAGGTGGAAAGGCGCCGTTTGTGGTGTTCGACGACGCCGATCTCGAAGCCGCAGTGCACGGCGCGGTGGCGGCCAGCCTGATCAACACCGGTCAGGACTGCACCGCAGCCACGCGCGCCTATGTGCACTCCTCGCTGTTCGATGCGTTTGTTACCCGCGTCGCCGACCTCATGTCCGAGGTCACCATGGGACCCACCGATGACCCGGCCACCGACATTGGGCCGTTGATTTCCCGGGCTCAACAGCGCAAGGTCGCCGACATGGTGGACCGGGCGGTCAAGTCCGGTGCGCAGGTGCGCGTGGGCGGTGCAATTCCCGGCGGCAGCCTTGCCGATGGCTGCTTCTACGAGCCCACCTTGCTGGTGGGGGCCGCGCAGGACTCGGAGATTGTGCAGGACGAAGTGTTCGGTCCTGTGCTGGTGGCATTGTCATTCGAAACAGATGACGAAGCCTTCGCCTTGGCCAACGATTCGCCCTACGGTTTGGCGGCGTCGGCTTGGACCACCAACGTGGTGCGGGCCCAGCGCGCTACGCGCGAGTTGCAGTCTGGCTGTGTGTGGATCAACGACCACATTCCGATCGTCTCGGAGATGCCCCACGGCGGTTACAAGCAGTCAGGCTTCGGCAAAGACATGAGCATGTACTCATTCGAGGAATACACGCAGGTCAAGCATGTGTCGGTGGACATCACGGGCGACGCGCGTAAAACCTGGCATCGCACGATATTCACCCTTCCGAAACATTAACCCACTAATGTACGTCCCACACATCGTTCCGCCCACAGGTACAGAGGAGAAGGCATGACCGAGAAAGTCGACCCCCGGATTGAATTCCTTCGCAATGCGATGTCTCGGCGTGGTTTCCTCGCTGCCGCTGGCGCCACCGGCGCCGCTGCAGCACTTGCCGCCTGTGGCACCGGTGGCTCCGGAAGTAGCAGTGCCAGCGGCAGCGGTGGCGGCGACAACAAGACCATCGTGTGGGCCAACTGGACCCTCTACCTCGACTACGACGAAGAGTCCAAGACGTACCCGTCGCTGGTGGAGTTCGAGAAGCAGACTGGCTACACAGTGGAGTACAAGGAAGACATCGAGGACAACGTCCAGTTCAACGGCAAGGTGGCCCCGCAACTGGAGAACGGCCAGAACATCGGCTACGACCTCGTCACCCCCACCGACTGGTTGGTCGCGGAGTGGTTCCGCAAGGGGTATGCCGCGCAGATCACCGCCGCCAATGTGCCGAACAAGACCAACATTCTGCCCGCCCTGGCCAACGTCGAGTTCGACCCGGGCCGGCAATACTCGCTCACCTGGCAGTCCGGTTTTGGCGGTTTGGTGTGGAACAAGGAGAAGGTGCCCAACGGGCTGAAGACCGTCAACGATCTCTGGGCGCCGGAACTCAACGGCAAGGTCGTGGTGCTCAGCGAGATGCGCGACACCATCGGGCTGATCATGATGAGCCAGGGTGTACGCATCGACCAACCATTCACGAACGACCAATACATGGCAGCGCTCGATGTCTTGCAGCAGCAAGTGGATTCCGGGCAGGTCAAGCAAGTCAAGGGCAACTCCTACAAGGAAGACCTGCTCAACGGCCAGGCGTGGGCGGCCATCGGCTGGTCCGGGGACATCTTCCAGATCAATGCCGAGAACGGTGACCAGTGGGGCTTTGCCCTGCCTGACACCGGTGGCACGCTGTGGTCGGACAACCTTTTGATCCCGTCCACTGCCACCAACAAGGCCGGCGCCGAGGCACTGATGGACTTCTACTACCAGCCCGCCATCGCTGCGCAAGTCGCCGCCTACGTCAACTACGTCTGCCCGGTGCAAGGCGCCCAAGCCGAGATGGAGAAGATCGATCCGGAACTGGCCGCCAGCGAATGGATCTTCCCCACCGACGCGATCCTCAACAACGCGCAAGTGTTCCGACCCCTCACTCCCGAGGAACAGTCCGAATACTCCGACGCGTTCGGCCGAGTGATTCAGGGCTGACCCCGTGGCCCGCGGAGCAGACATCACCAAAGCTGAAGGTGACCTCCTACTGGAACGGCTGACCAAGCGGTACGGAGATTTCACGGCTGTGAATGATCTGTCGCTGCGGGTCCCGCAGGGTTCGTTCTTCGCATTGCTTGGACCATCCGGTTGCGGCAAGACCACAACCTTGCGGATGGTGGCCGGTCTGGAAGAGCCGACAGCAGGCAGCATTCGGATTGGCCAGGCCGACATCACCTTCGCCAAGCCGTATCAACGACCCGTCAACACGGTGTTCCAGAATTATGCGCTGTTTCCACACATGGACATCTTCGAAAATGTGGCCTTCGGGATGCGGCGGCGCGGTGTCAAAGATGTTGCAGGGCCGGTGAACGAAGCTTTGGAACTGATCCAGTTGTCCAATGTCGCCAAGCGCAAACCCTTGCAACTCTCTGGTGGTCAACAGCAGCGGGTGGCGCTGGCCCGCGCGATTGTGAACCGGCCGGCCGTGTTGCTGCTGGACGAGCCACTTGGGGCGTTGGACCTGAAGCTGCGTCGACAGATGCAGTTGGAACTCAAGCGGATCCAGACTGAGGTGGGCCTGACGTTCATTCACGTCACTCACGATCAGGAAGAGGCCATGACAATGGCCGACACCGTTGCGGTGATGAACAATGGCGTGATCGAGCAGATGGGTGCACCCACTGAGCTTTACGAGTCACCGAACACCGCGTTTGTGGCCAACTTCTTGGGACAATCCAACCTGTTCCCAGCTGCTGTGGTGGAGGTGGCCGAGGACCAGTTGATCATGGAGGACTCGGACGGCAAATTCCGGATGCCGCTGACTCGGGTGGCTGACGGGGTACCCACAGCTCGCGGAACCCGCGTGCTAGTGGGGGTGCGACCGGAGAAAATCCACCTCGCCCCCATCCAGGAAGCTGATCCGCCACCCAGCGACGGCAACTTTGTCGACGGTCTGGTGGAGACCACCAGTTTCCTGGGCGTGAGTACCCAGTACGAAGTGCGCACCGCTGGTGGTGACATCATCAACGTGTTCGCGCAGAACCTCGATGTGCATGGCCTGCAGACCGTCGGGACCCGCGTGCGACTGTCATGGCAACCGATGCACGGTTTCGTGCTCGACGGCTCGGAGAACATCAACGCCGGCGTGGAGACCGTCTCCGGCAAAGTTGTGACGGGGTAGGCCATGTCCATCGCGCAGGCAATCGGCGAGACCATCGAGGACAATCACCCGCCCACCCGACCCAGCCGCCGGGGCAAGTTCGTGCCCTACCTGCTGATGCTTCCGGGCATGTTCTGGCTGGCGATCTTCTTCGTCATCCCGTTGGTGTCGCTGTTCCTCACCAGTTTGCAGACACCCGTGCCCGGTGGCGATGTTGGCGAGTTTGAACAAACTTTCAACTTCGCCAACTACGTCAACACTTTGACGGATTCCACCTACTACATCCCGCTGTTCCGGTCGTTCCTCTACAGTGCGATCGCCACGTTGCTAGCCTTGGCTATCGGCTACCCGTTGGCGTATGTGATCGCGTTCAAAGCGGGGAAATGGCGCAACCTGTTGTTGGTGCTGGTGATCGCGCCGTTCTTCGTGTCCTTCATTCTGCGGACCATCGCCTGGCGGCAGATCCTGGCCGACGAAGGTCCGGTCGTGTCGGTGATGCGGACACTCGGTCTGGTGGGGGAGACCGGCGGCATCTATCCGTCTGCCTTCGCCGTCATCATGGGTTTGGCCTACAACTTTTTGCCGTTCATGACCCTGCCGATTTATGCCAGTCTGGAACGGGTGGATCCACGACTTGTGGAAGCCTCCGGGGATTTGTACGCCCACCCGTTCACTGGTTTCCGGAAAGTCACGTTCCCGCTGTCGCTGCCGGGAGTGGTGGCCGGCACGTTGTTGACCTTCATCCCGGCCGCGGGTGACTACGTCAACGCCGCACTGTTGGGCAAGCCGAGCAACACCATGATCGGTAACCGAATCGAGTACACGTTCTTGAGTGTGAACGATTATCCGACTGCGGCCGTGCTGTCGTTCATCCTGATGATCTCAATCTTGATCCTGTTGTTCATATATATCCGCAAAGT
This sequence comes from uncultured Actinomycetes bacterium, assembly GCA_964627505.1. Lineage (GTDB taxonomy): Bacteria > Actinomycetota > Actinomycetes > S36-B12 > UBA10799 > JACJWR01. Next base: position 7,300 of record CAZVKB010000017.1, read on the forward strand.
GGGAACGGAGGAATTGGTATGAGCACATCAGCGCGCCCTGCCGCCTCAATCCCAAGCGCCTCGGAATTGTCCGAACCGGAACAGGCGCCCGCGAGTGTCCGAATCCGGCGGTGGTTCAGTCACAACATCTTGCGGATCTACGCGGTCATCGCGTTCATCTACTTGCTGTTGCCGGTGGCCTACACCTTCGCATTCTCGTTCAACGATGCTGGCCGCAGCAATCTCGTATGGCGTGGGTTCACCTTTGACAACTGGCTCAATCCCTGTGGCGCCCCGCAGGTGTGCAGTTCGGTAGTGAACTCCATCATGGTGGCGTTTGTGGTCACTTTCGTCGCGACGATCATGGGCACGTTGATTTCGTTCTCGTTGGTGCGCTATCGGTTCCGGGGGCGTTCCACGACCAACCTGTTGATCTTCCTGCCGATGGCCACGCCAGAGGTCGTGCTCGGTTCGTCTTTGCTGGCGTTGTTCCTCAACATCTTCCTGCCGTTGGGATTCTGGACCGTGGTGATCGCCCACATCATGTTCTGCATCTCGTTCGTGGTGGTGACGGTGAAGGCACGGTTGGCGAGTCTGGACCCGCGCCTTGAGCAAGCGGCAATGGACCTCTACGCCAGTGAACGCGAAGCGTTCCGACGGATCACGTTGCCGCTGGTGGCGCCGGGTATTGCGGCTGCTGCGCTGCTGGCGTTCTCGCTGAGTTTCGACGACTTCATCATCACGAACTTCAACTCCGGGCAGTTCACTACCTTCCCGAAGTTCGTGTACGTCTCAGCCACCCGCGGGATTCCCCCGCAAGCCAACGTGATCGCGTCCGCGATGTTCATCATCGCGCTGGCGATTGTGCTGATCGGGCAGGGCATCGGCCGTCGTCGCAGGACCAGCTGACATGCCGTTTGCGCAGGAGGCAGGCGACGCCGCGTGGCAGGCGCTGAAAGGGGCTCGGCACGAGTCGTTTTGGTTAGCCGATCCAGACCGACCGGCGGCACGCGCGGCGCTCTCAGGGCGCACCGAGGCCGATCTGGTGGTGGTCGGAGCCGGTCTGTCGGGGCTGTGGACGGCACTGCGGGCCAAGGAAAGGTACCCGGACCTGCATGTCGTAGTGGTGGAGGGTGACCGGATCGCGACCGCGGCCTCCGGGCGCAACGGTGGTTTTTTGTCCGCATCCATCACTCACGGACATGCCAACGGCATAGAACGCTGGCCCGCGGAATTCCGCACCCTGTATCGGCTTGGATTGACTAATTTCGCCGAGATTCAGGCCACGATTGAGCGTTACGGCATCGACTGCGATTTTGCCTGCCACGGTGAATTCGACGTTGCCACCGAGGACTATCAGGTGGAGCATCTGCGCCATCACGCCCAGTTGTACGCCGAATATGGTGTCGAGATCGAGCAGTTTGACGGCCCGGCGATCCGTTCGGCCATCGCTTCGCAGACGTATCGGGCCGCGTTGCGCGATCCCAACATCGCCTCGGTCAATCCCGCACGGCTTAGCTGGGGGCTCGCGGCAGCGGCCGAATCGCTCGGGGTGCAGATTCATGAAGGCAGTGAGGTTCTGTCTGTGCGCCGCAACGGAGCCAAGATTCGCGTTGGTACCCGTGATGGTGTGGTCGATGCTTCCCGGGTGGCTCTCACGACCGCCGCGCACGCCCCGCTGTTGCGCCGAATTTCGCTGTTCGTGGTGCCGGTCTTTGACCATGTGGTCGTCACCGCCCCACTGCCGCCAGATGTGCGTGCTGCATTGCGGTGGCAAGGTCGGGAGGGGGTGGCTGATGCCGGCAACCAGTTCCACTACTACCGACTCACCCCCGATGACCGCATTCTCTGGGGTGGCTACGACGCCGTCTACCAGGCGGGGGAGCGGCCGGGCTCGGTGTTGGAACAAGATTCCGCCTTGTCTGCCCGCCTGGTGCAACACCTCTTCGACACGTTCCCCGAGGTGGCCGGAACCACGATCGATTACACCTGGGCAGGGGCGATCGACACTTGCTCGCGGTTCAGCGCATTCTGGGGTAGTGCCTTCGCCGGTCAACTCGCGTACGTCACGGGTTTCACGGGTTTGGGCGTGGGAGCTTCTCGGTTCGGCGCCGAGGTGCTCATCGACAAACTCATGGGGGAGCGCACAGAGCGCACTGAGTTGCAGATGGTGCGCAGTAAGCCGCTACCGTTCCCGCCCGAACCGATGCGGCAATTTGCCATCGACATCACCCGCAAGTCGTTGGCGGACGCCGACGCCAACAATGGGCGACGCAACCTGTGGTTGCGCACGCTCGATCGAGTTGGGCTCGGCTTCGATAGCTGACCGACCCGTCTAGTGCGATCCCACACACCAACGCCAAACGCCCGGCCCCAGCGCCCCGGATGAGGAGAGATGACCATGACAACAGCGCGGATCACCCACTGGATCGATGGCCGACCTTGGACGGGCACAGCCGAACGCAGCGGCGAAGTGTACGACCCGGCCACCGGTGACGTGACAGCCACTGTCGATTTCGCCACCGCCGCTGACCTCGACGCGGCAGTTGGCGCGGCGCGGCGGGCATTTCAGAGCTGGGGTCGATCCACGCTCACCCGTCGGATGCAGGTGCTGTTCGCCTTCCGGGAACTGCTCAATGCGCACAAGGAGGACGTGGCCGAACTCATCACGCGGGAGCACGGCAAGGTGCTCTCTGATGCGCTCGGTGAGGTGACCCGCGGGCTGGAGGTGGTGGAGTTCGCCTGCGGGAACGCGCATCTGCTCAAAGGTGGATACTCGGAGAACGTCTCGTCCGGCGTGGATGTGTATTCCCTGCGGCAGCCGTTGGGGGTAGTCGGAATCATCTCGCCGTTCAATTTTCCGGCGATGGTGCCGATGTGGTTCTTCCCCATCGCGATCGCCGCGGGCAATACCGTGGTGCTCAAGCCCAGCGAAAAAGACCCCAGCGCGTCCATGCTGATCGCAAAGTTGTGGACCCAGGCGGGGTTGCCCGACGGCGTGTTCAACGTGGTGCACGGCGACAAAGAAGCTGTCGACGCATTGCTCACCCACCCAGACGTGGCTTCGATCAGCTTCGTGGGCTCCACCCCGATCGCGCGGTATGTGTATGAAACCGGGACCGCCCATGGCAAGCGGGTGCAGGCGCTAGCCGGGGCGAAGAACCACATGCTGGTACTCCCCGATGCGGATCTGGAACTTGCAGCCGATTCGGCGGTGAATGCCGGGTTCGGCTCGGCTGGGGAACGCTGCATGGCGATCTCGGTGCTGGTGGCCGTCGAGCCGATCGCCGATCAGTTGGTTGAGGCAATCGCCGGGCGGATGTCCACCCTGCGGGTGGGCGACGGGCGCCGCAATTGCGACATGGGACCGCTGGTGACCCGCGCGCATCGGGACAAGGTGGCTGGCTATATCACCGCCGGCGTGAACCAGGGCGCCGCGCTGGTGGTGGACGGCCGGCACGTGAAGGTGGATGGCGCTGAGGGCGGTTTTTGGCTGGGCCCCACGCTGTTCGACCACGTCACTGCAGACATGACGGTCTACACCGATGAGATTTTCGGGCCAGTGCTCTCAGTCGTGCGGGTGGCCTCCTATGAAGAGGGAATGGAGTTGATCAACGAGCACCCGTTCGGAAACGGCACAGCGATCTTCACCTGCGATGGCGGCGCGGCCCGCAAATTTCAGCACGAGGTTCAGGTCGGGATGGTGGGCATCAATGTACCCATTCCGGTGCCGATGTCGTACTACTCGTTCGGCGGATGGAAGGCTTCCCTTTTCGGTGACACCCATGCCCACGGCGCTGAGGGTTTCCACTTCTTCACACGCGGCAAGGTGGTGACGAGCCGCTGGCCGGATCCCACCCACGGCGGCATCAACCTCGGCTTCCCCACCCACGGTTGATCCGATGACCAGATGCGGGGCGCAGTTCGGGTCAGACGTCACGTTCCAGGGTGTGCCGCGTCGAGATTCCCGGCCGCGTCTTGCAGGCTCGTTGTTGGGGTTGCTTCTGCTTGCGTTCGCCCAATAATGTACGCAAGCCTGGTGAGTCCGCGCATGAGTCGACTCAATAAACACTTGGTGAAGTACAACTCATCACCATCCAACGATAGGAGTCAACTGTGGACAAAGCCGAATTGATGAAAGTCGCCTGCTCTCTCGCGCGGGAATCTGTTGAGAATGGTTGGGGTGGACCGTTCGGAGCCGTGATCGTCAAAGACGGCGAGATCATTGCCCAAGGCCAAAACCGGGTGCTGCTCACCGGAGACATCACGGCACATGGCGAGGTTGAAGCCATTCGCAAAGCAGTGGCACGGCTGAACCCTTCGGCGCCGAGTATCCCGGAGTCCAAGGTGAACGAGTCCACCCTGATGCTGGTGCCGCGTGAACCAGGCTCAGCCGACCCGGTTGCTGAGCGCGCGCAGATGCTCAAGGGTTTCGAGATTTACACCAGCGGGTTCCCGTGCCCGATGTGCATGGGAGCTATCTACTGGGCTCGTCTGGACAAGGTCTATTTCGCAAGCACAGTTGAGGACACGCGGGCGATCGGGTTTGACGATGCCTTCCAATATGAAGATTTTGTGCGGCCGCTCGACCAGCGACGCATTGCGATTGAACAGATTGGCCACGAGGACGGTATCGCCGCACAACGAGCCTGGACGGATCGGCCAAACCGCCACTTCTACTGACGCCTAGCCCCATTTCAACGTCAGCGGTCCGCCAGTTCAGCGCCGGACGCGTTGTACTGGCGGACCGCTGGCGCCGTGATGCCGACTTGTTCGGGGAACCAGGCAACAAAGTGACCTTTGGCCAGAGTGCCTGCGTCCGCTCTCAGCAGGCACGACAACTGCCATTCGGCGTCACCTTCGCGCAACGAACTACGACCGGAATTCATTGAAATGCCGCTGTTGCGCGAGTTTGCCGCCCTGATTCAGCCATATCGAAAACGAAGTGGCTCTGTTTGTCATGCCCTGTGGCACCAGGTATAGCCGTGCGGGCATACTTCAGGGGAGGGTTGCCGGACGCCGATGAACCTCCCACGGTAGCCCGTGCAGCCACCAACAATGAGAGGTGGCAGGGCCATGAAGTCATTGCACACGGCTGCAGGACGGGGATCGGCCAACACCCGAATACGGGTGTTGTTGGCTGCGGTGGTTGGCCTGCTGCTGGTCGGCTGCAGCGGGGCTTCGGACACCTCACCGTCAGTCAGCACTCAAGCGACGACAACCGCCAGCAGTGAAGTCGTAGCCGAGGCCAATGCAGTGGCCACCACGTATTTCACGGATTTCCTCAACCGGAACTTCGCCCAAGCACAGTCGTCAGCCACTGGTCCGGCCCTACTGCGCATGCAGTATTACGACGCGGTGATGACAGTGAACGGCATCCCGGAAGAGGACGTGCCGACGAAACTGGAAGGTATCAGCGTCCAATCACAGATCACCAACGCTGCCCAATCCGGTGACACCCTCACCACGCCAGGAACCGTTGAACTGAGCTACGTCTTTGAGGGCGAGCCGATGAGCGAAACGAAGCAGGATCTGGTTTTTGAAAACGTGGGCGGCAGCTGGTTGGTGAGCGACTGGCGCACCAAATATCCAGACGGTCTAGTGATTCCTCCCACGAGTGAATTCTGGTTCCCGGGTGACAGCACGCAGACTGTCAACGACATTTCGGCTTCCGCACTGCTGGGAGTTGGGTTCCCCAATGAGAACCAGTCGATGGATTTCTTCGACTGGGTGGTCGCCGTTGAGAATCAATCCACCTCCGAAGCCAAACTCACCGGGTTCACCGTGACCACAGACACCGGTGTCACCGGAAATGTCACCGTTGCCGCAGATGGCACCCTGACGTCCGACTTCCCGGCGAGCCTCGACGTGGATCTCGCCGCAGATAGTGTCTATCAACCTGACAGCGACGGCTGGGTTTACATGAGTTTCCCGGCTTCCAGCGGTGTGCGTGGCGGCAAGGTGGCCTTGGTGTTGGCAACCCCGTCCGGCGAGGTCAAAGTCGCGGTGGACCTGCCCAATGTCACCGTCCCCGCTGGCTATGCCATCACCTCCCCGTCGGCCACCGCTTCTGCAACCGGGTGATGACGTGCGCCGTGACGTTCGGCAGCGCGACTGACTAGTCAAGCAGCGTCGGGCGGAGCCTGAACGATCTCGGTACTGTGAAGTGCGCGTTTCTGCACACGATCACGCGAGTCAATCCCGTGAGGCCGTCTTTTCGCGCAGATCTGCACATACACCGACTCGGGTTAGCAGCTGTGTGTGTGCAGAAGCGCGCAGAAATGATCATTCCGAAAATCAGGTCTGGCAAACGTGTGCAGAAACGCGCAATCCGTCGGTCACACCGGGTTGACCGCCACCTCGGGCGGGGAGAAGTACCGTCGACGCAACCACAGCGAGACGTAGACCAGCCCCACCAGCGCCGGCACCTCGATCAGCGGACCGATCACGCCGGTGAGTGCCTGCCCGGAGGTGACGCCCCACACGCCGATACTCACGGCGATGGCGAGTTCGAAGTTGTTCCCTGCGGCCGTGAACGCCAGGGTCGCGGTCTTGGGGTAACCCAACCGGGCCCGTGCCCCCACCAGGAACGACACCCCCCACATGACGGCGAAGTAGACCAGCAGCGGAATCGCGATCAGCACCACCGACACCGGGTCGGAGGTGATGGCATCGCCTTGCAGCGCGAACATCACCACGATGGTGAACAGCAGACCGTAAAGCGCCAATGGAGCGATCCGCGGTGCGAACTTGGTGTCGTACCACTCGCGGCCTTTGGTACGAAGCCCGATTCGCCGAGTGAGGTAGCCAGCGGCCAATGGAATCCCGAGGAAGATCAGTACGGCTTTGGTGATCTCCCAGGTGGAAAACGCCACGTCCTGGGTGTCCAGTCCCAGCCAGCCGGGCAGGATCTTCAGGTAGAACGTCCCGAGCAGTGCATAGGCGAGGATCTGAAACACCGAGTTGATGGCCACCAGCAGTGCGCCGGCCTCGCGATCGCCGCAGGCGAGATCGTTCCAGATCAGCACCATGGCGATGCATCTCGCCAAGCCGATCACGATCAGTCCGGTGCGAAACTCCGGGTAGTCGGCCAGGAACACCCACGCCAGAGTGAACATGAGCAGCGGACCGATCACCCAGTTGAGTAGCAGCGACCACCACAGCAGGGCCCGGTCGCCGGTGACGTGTCCCATGTCCTCGTAGCGCACCCGAGCCAGTACCGGGTACATCATGAGCAGCAGGCCGAGCGCGATCGGTAACGAGGTCTGGTCGATTTTGACCGCGTCGAGTGCGGTTTGTACCGACGGCACCAGTCGGCCGAGCAGCAGGCCGAAGGCCATGGCGGCCAAGATCCATACTGGCAGGAAGCGGTCGAGTCGGGACAGTTTCGACAGCACCGCTGCGTCGTCGGGGGAGGTCACGCTCACGGGTGGCGGGTCCGTCAGATTGCGTCGGCGGGAGCGATCTCCGCGATCAGCGCCTCGATGCGGGCCCGGATGTCGTCCCGAATGGGGCGCACGGCATCGACGCCCTGGCCGGCAGGATCGTCGAGTTTCCAGTCTTCGTAGCGCTTGCCCGGGAAGATCGGGCACACATCGCCGCATCCCATTGTGATCACCACGTCGGACTCTTTCACCGCGTCCACGGTGAGCACCTTCGGGACTTCGGTGGAAATGTCGATGCCGTCCTCGAGCAGCGCCGCCACGACCGCCGGGTTCACAGTGTCGGCGGGTGCGGAACCAGCGGACCGCACTTCCACCCGGTCACCGGCGAGGTGGGTCAGATAGGCGGCGGCCATTTGGGACCTGCCCGCGTTGTGGACACAGACGAACAACACAGAGGGCTTGGAGTTCATGGCTGGGACGTTAGTTGACAACACATGATAAGTCAATGCATATTGATTCAATGACGGCTGATGAGAATGCCGCGACAGTTGAACTGGCTACCCGGGTGCGCGCCCTGCGGGCGCTCGGCGACCCAGTCCGGCTGCGGGTCGTAGATAGTCTGGAGGGCACCGAATGTTCTCCTGACGAGTTGGCCGCGATGCTCGGTGTGCCGGGGAATCTCTTGGCTCATCACCTGAAGGTTCTACAGTCAGCGGGACTGATTGTTCGCCATCGGTCCCACAATGATCGCCGCCGCACGTACCTGCGATTGCGTCACGAGAGATTCGTCGGTCTGCTGCCAGACCCGCCAGCGTTCACGGCGCCCCGGGTGGTCTTCGTCTGCACCCACAACAGTGCCCGCTCGGTCATGGCCGAGGCCGCATGGCGCGCCACCAGCGAAGTTCCAGCCGCATCCGCTGGGACCCGGCCGGCAGCCACTGTCAATCCCCGTGCCGCGGCCACTTTGCAGGCTGCCGGTGTGCTGTCCGCTGCGACCGCCGTTCCGTCGCCACAACATGTGGCAGACGTGCTGGCACCGGATGATCTCATCGTCTCAGTCTGCGACGCTGTGCACGAAGAGTTGGCCCCGATGCTCAACAAGCACTTGCATTGGTCGGTACCGGACCCGGTAGCGGCAGGCACAGAAGCAGCCTTCGCGGCGGCGTTTGCCGACATCGCTGCCAGGGTCGCCGAGTTAGCCCCGCGGGTCCAACTCGACACTCACTCGTCCGGCACAAGCACAGGTGTATCAGCGCGCAAGGTCTTGCCCTTGAAGTAGGCCGGCAGGAAAATCATGCAGGCTACCATGAAGACCACCCCGATCAGAATTGACCCGACGCCGATCACGAATACCCCACCGATATCCCCGAACGAGGTGTTTCCGTAATCCGGATTGATGGAGTCCACCACACTTTGGATCAGAGCGTAGGTGAGGATCACACCGCCGAGCAGTGGGAACAAGAACTTGTTGAGAAACTCCTTGCGGCCGTTGCGGAACGAGTGTTTGCGGAAGTACCACACCGCAGTCAGCGCCGTGAGCCCGTAATAGAAAGCAATGGCGAAACTGGTGGAGGTCACCGTGTCCTCGAGTACGTTTTCGCTGATGAACGTCAGACCGATGAACAACGCGATCGAGACGATTCCCATCATGGACGTCGAGAACGACGGGGTCATGTACTTGGGGTGCACCACCGCGAACCGCTTGGGGATGGCCCGGTACACAGCCATGGCGAGGGTGCCGCGAGCCGTAGGTAACACGGTCGTCATCATCGACGACATCGCGGACACGAGCACCGTGAACGCCAGTAGTTTTGCCCCTACCTCGCCGAGCACCGGTTGGGCCCACACCGCAAAAATATCGCTGGCGTTATCTGGGTCATCCAGGCCATCGAGGCCGAGGTACGACAGCGCCGCGATGGTCACCAGCACGTAGATGATCATCAGGAAGATGGTGGAGAGCACCGCGGCCTTTCCCGGTGTGCTGGCGGCGTCATCGGATTCCTCGTTCACTGCCAGTGTGGTGTCGAAACCCCAGTAAATGAACAGACACAGCAGGAACGCTTGGACGAAAGCGTTCCACGACGAGATCTCAAACGGGTTGAACCACGAAAGTTGCGGGATCAGCGAGGCGCCGTCGATGCCATCGCCAAACAACACAGCAAATAACGAGACCAGGCTGAGCAGACCGAGGGAAAAAATCTGCAACGCGACCATCGCGAATTGCAGTTTTGCCGCCCCCTGAATGCCCCGGTACGTCACCCACGTCATGACAGCCACGAATGCACTGCCCACCACGATCAGCGCCAGTTTGTTGCCCGACAAACTGTTCAGGCCGAGCAGGCTGAACAAGTAGTTGGCGCTCACCTCGGCGGCACTGGTCATGAAGATGACGCCCGCAATGGACATACCCCATCCGCCCATCCACCCGGTTTTCGGCCCGAAGGCCTTGGCCGCCCAGGTGAACGTCGTGCCACAGTCCGGCACCACCGAATTGAGCTCCCGGTAGGCCACGGCAACCAGCCACATCGGAATGAAGGCCAGCAGCATCACGATCGGCGCTTGATACCCGACCGCGATCACGACGAAGCCAATAGTGGCAGCCAAACTGTAGGCCGGTGCCGTCGACGCCAACCCGAGGTTGACGATCGACCACAACCCGAGCGCTCCGGAGTTCAGACCTTTGTCACCGGTGGTGAAGTCTTCGACTTCGCCGGTTACCCCTTCAATTGCCATGGGTGCACGCTAGGGCACACATGCGGCGGATGCCTGCGGATAGGCTCAGTCGTCTGCATCGATTTCTGTCACCTCGGCTTTGATGAAGGGAAGTTCACTCATGCGCGTACTCATGGTCGGGGCCGGAGGTGTCGGCACGTCAGCGGCACTGATTGCCGCTCGGCGCGATTTCTTTGAACTCTGGGTGGTCGCCGACTATGACCTCACCCGCGCCGCCGCATTGGTCGAACGGGTGGGCGATCCGCGTTTCGCGACCGCGCAGGTGGATGCCGGCGATGCCGAGGCAGTCGCGCGGTTGTGTCGGGAGCACGCCATCACACATGTGCTCAATGTGGTGGATCCCCGGTTTGTCATGGGGATTTTCAACGGCGCGCGGCTAGCCGGTGCTGACTATCTGGACACGGCCATGAGTCTGTCGGCCAAGCACCCTGAGCACCCCTACTCGCAAGTCGGCGTCAAACTCGGCGACGAGCAGTTTGCGCAGGCTCAGCAATGGGAGGCCGACGGCCGGCTCGCGCTCGTGGGCATCGGAGTGGAGCCAGGCCTGGCGGACGTGTTTGCCCGCTACGCCCACGATCACCTGTTCCGCGAGATCAACGAACTCGGCGTGCGCGACGCCTCCGACATGGAGGTTGTGGGGCACCACTTCGCGCCGTCGTTTTCGATCTGGACCGTCATCGAGGAATGCTTGAACCCGCCGGTGATCTGGGAGCAGGACCGCGGCTGGTACACCACCGAGCCGTTCTCAGGTGCGGAGGTGTTCGACTTCCCGGAGGGGATCGGCCCGGTGGAAGTGGTCAATGTGGAGCACGAAGAAGTGCTGCTGATGCCGCGCTGGATTCCGTGCAAGAAGGTGACGTTCAAGTTCGGCCTGGGCGATGAGTTCATCGAGGTGCTCAAGACTCTGCACAAGCTTGGCTTGGACCGCACTGAGAAGGTGCGCGTGGGCGACGTGGAAGTGAGCCCGCGCGACGTGGTGGCGGCGTGCCTGCCGGACCCAGCCACTTTGGGCGATGCGATCCGAGGCAAGACGTGTGCGGGGCTTTTCGTCGATGGCATCGGCAAGGACGGCATCCCGCGGGCGGTGTACCTCTATCACGTGGCCGACAACGACTGGACCATGACCGAATACGGCACCCAGGCGGTGGTGTGGCAGACCGCGATGAATCCGGTGGTGGCGTTGGAGCTGCTTGCCACCGGGGCGTGGTCGGGTGCGGGGGTGTTGGGCCCGGAGGCGTTCGACTCGGTGCCATTCCTGAACCTGCTGCGCGACGGCTACGGTCAGGAATGGGCGATGGAGGAACGCCCGGTCTGAGGAACGCCCGGTCTAGGGCGGCGCAGGCGTTGAGTGCAGTCCCACGTGCGCTAGGGCGTCATCAATTGTGCGCCCGTAGGCGGTCAGGGCGTCAGTCGTCAGCGGACGCAGCTGACCGAATACCTCCATCACGACGAAGCCGTGAATGCTGATGAAGAGGTCGGTGGTCAACGACAACAGGCCGATGGGCAGATGGTAGCCGCGACGGGTCATCAGCGCTTCCAGACCTGACCGCTCCGATGCGGAGAGGGACGCTGCCCGGCTGTCCACCTGAGTGTGATCGATGCGATCGGCGTGCCATGCCTGCGCCAGGCAGTTGACGAGCAGGTCGCCGACGCGCACTGCCGCCGGGATGGTGCGTTCGGGTGGGGCGGCGTAGCCGGGGACGGGGGTGCCGTAAGCGAGGGCGAATTCCGCAGGATGTGCCAGCGCCCAGTCGCGATAGGCGTGCAGGGCGGCTCTGATCGCTGTCACCGGATCTGTCTGCTCTCGAGCGGCCGTTTCGACGTCGTCGGCCTGGGCAGTGAACGCCGCCACCAGGAGTGCAGTGAGCAGGTCGTCGCGGCTGGGGAAGTATCGATAGATCGACGACACCCCCATGTCCAGGTCTCGTGCGACTGCTCGCAGCGACAACGCACCAGCACCATCAGCGGCGAGTCGGCGGGTCGCGGTGGCCAGGATCTCGGCGGTGGTCTGAGCGCGGAGTCGATTCCGTCGGCCGCCAGATGAAGGTTCGGGCATGCGCTGAGTGTAGAGGAATCCGCGTACACCATTCGCAAAGAGAGCACTGCTCTTGACTTCGCTGGGAATTGGCGGAACACTGTTCGCATAGAGTGCAGTGTTCTCATAAGGAGGTTCATCATGTCCCAGTCGTCGCCCGAGCGCATCACAGCCGAATCCGAGGTGCCACCCGAGGCGTCCTTCCCGCTGCCGACTGCCGCAGTGCCCACAATTGGGCGCCCGTGGCTGGTTGCGGGGCTGCTGCTGATCGCCGCCGGCGTCGCGGCAGCGATCGGCGCCAGTTGGTTGTCTGTGGGATTCGGCTGGCCGGACGTGTTGGACGCCCCAGGTGGGGAGGCTTTGCCGACCTTCAGTGCGTCGGCAGCGGCCGTTCGGACAGCTTTCTATCTCATGCTTTTGAGCAGCCTGCTGCTGATCCCGGCTGCCATCTATCTGGAGTCGATCGTGGGCGGGCCGCTGCAGCCGTCGGCGCGGATGGTCACGGTTTTCGGTGTGCTCGGCGGCTTCTCGCAGATCCTGGGTTGGGTGCGCTGGCCGGTGACGGTGCCGCATCTGGCAGCGGCCTACGAAGCAGCCAAAGATGAAGCAGCGGCGGACGCTATCGCGGTGTCCTACGACACCCTCAACCGTTACGCGGGTGGGGCGCTCGGAGAACACTTGGGCTGGCTGTTCCAAGGGTTGTGGGGAGTGGGTCTGGCTGTCCTACTGCTGCGGGTGGTGGGGATTCCGCGTTGGTTCGCGTTCACCGGGTTGGTGCTCACGCTCCTGTGGCTGCCGATGGTCTGGGGTTCGGGACTGTTCGACATCGAGTGGTTGGCGCCAGTGGGCAGCAGTATTTCGGTGCTCTGGTACTTCTGGCTAATCGCGCTGGGTGTCCTGCTGATGGTGCGGCGGGTGGGTGCCCGAGACGTGGCTGCCGAGTCGTTGGCTCCCCAGCAGTGATTGCTCAGCGTCACCAAATGCTCAACGTCACCAAATGCTCAGCGGCGGAGGTCGGCGCTGGCCAGCAGTGCCGCCTCCACCTCCACTACTGAGCGGTCCCAGGAAAACTGCTGGGCGAAGTCGCGGGCAGCGCTCGACATTGCGGCGAGTCGCGCCGGGTCTCGCAGCAAGTCCCGCACAGCGTTCTGGAAACCTGCCTCGTCGGCCACCAGCACACCAGTGGTGCCGTCCACAATTGACTCTTGGGTACCGCCGGCAGAGTAGTAGGCGACTGAGGGCGTGCCCATCAGACCAGCCTCAATAATCACCAACCCCCAGCCCTCCTTGACCGACGGTAGGAGATGGAGATCGGCCGCGGCCAGGATGTCGGCCTTCTCCTGCTCAGACACGACGCCGGCGAACCGTACGCAATCGCTCACGCCAGCGGCGTGCGCATGTGCCCGCAGTCGAGGTTCCCAGTAGCCGTGACCAGCCACAGTCAGATGAATGTCCGGAAACTCTTCCCGCAATGCCGCGACCGTATCGATGGCCTGCTCCACCCGCTTGTGGGGCACCAAGCGCCCCAGCACCACCAGCGCCGGTCCGGGTGGGCGCGGCACGGGAACATGCGGTTCGGGCAACGGATCGACCCCCGAGTACACCACCCGAATCCGATCCGGGGCAATGCCGAGATCGATGAGTTCGTGTCGGGTGGCTTGGCTGACAGCCAGAAACTCGGCCTTGCGATACACCCGGGGGCTGGCTGTCGATTCCAACCACCAGCCCAACGCACTTTGCTTCGCCCCCAACACCTGCGACCACTGCTCGCGATGCACATGGTGCACCAGGTTGAGTACCGGCGTGCGAGTCGCCAGCGGTGACCAAAAAGGCACGCCGTTTTGGATGTCGACGATCACATCGTAGGCACGCTGTCGGCGCAGCACGTGTGCGAAGCCGCTGGGATACACACCGAGTCGTCCGCCGTGTCGGAAGAATATCCGGTCATCGCGGGCTTCCATCGCCACCGATCCCGGGTACCGGGCAGTCACGACGGTCACTCGATGCCCGCGCGCGGCCAAGCCCGCGGAGACTTGCTCCAGAAAAATCTCCGCCCCACCGGCTTCCGGGTGCTTGATGTCCCGCCAACTAAGAAACGCCACCCGAAGTTGGGAGCTCGTGGGGCGGTTGAGGGCGAGTGTTGGATCCTTCACAGCGCTGACTCTAGGTGGTCTGGCCGTGAGATGGGCGCAGGGACTCGGTGCGGTTGTTCAGGTTGCACGTCGGTCGGGTGCGCGCGGTCGCGCGCCGTGTGAAGAATTCTTCGGGGTCTTGTGTATCGTGTCGGTCCATGACTGCCGCGATTCGTGCCCGCGCACCATTGCGGGTGAGTTTCGCGGGTGGCGGCACCGACGTCCCGCCTTTTCCGCAGCGCGAAGGTGGGGCAGTGTTGTCGGCCACCATCAACCGCTATGCCTTTGCTTCGCTGCGCGCGCGGGCGGATCGTGAAATCCGGGTTGATTCGCTGGACTTCGCCTCCGGTATCAAATTCGGGATTGATGAGCCCGTGGCTTTCGACGGGGACTTGGATTTGGCCAAAGCGGCGATCCGCCGGTTGGTGCGCCACAGCGTGGGTGGCTTTGATATTTCGCTGCACTCCAACGCCCCGCCCGGGTCCGGTTTGGGATCGTCCTCGGCCATGGTCGTCGCGCTGGTCGGAGTCCTGCACAGTTACTACGGGGTGCCGCTCACCCCATACGAAATCGCAAATATCGCCTGCCTGGTGGAGCGCGAAGATCTCGGAATCGCCGGCGGTCTGCAAGACCAGTACGCGGCAGCATTCGGCGGTTTCAACTACATCGAGTTCGAGGCCGATCACGTCGTGGTCAATCCGCTGCGCGTTGATGAAGAGACCGTGCGGGAGTTGGAGTTTCGACTCGTGTTGGCCTACACCGGTCGCACGCGCCAATCCGACGGCATCATCGCTGATCAGGTGCAGCGCTTTGAAACCGGCGTCGAATCTTCCATGCAAGCGTTGCGGGCGCAACGGGCGTTGGCCAAGTCGATGAAGGACGCGCTGCTGCGCCACCAACTCGATGACATCGGCGAAATGTTGCACGAGGCGTGGGTCTACAAGCAGATGATGAGTCCGCGGATTTCGACTCCGTTTATTGCGGAGGCCTACGAAGAAGCCCGATCAGCTGGCGCGATCGGCGGGAAGGTCACCGGCGCAGGTGGGGGCGGCTACATGATTTTCTACTGCGCCGACGGTACGACGCACCGGGTGGCTGAGGCCCTTGTGAAGTGCGGCCTGATGGTCACCGACTTCGGTTTCAGTAAACAGGGCGTTGTGGCATGGCGGTCCAACCGGTGACCAGCATGGATCCGGCTCACCCGGATAGCGCCGCCGCGGACGCCGCGTTGCTCGATTCGTCAGTGGCGGAAACCATTGAAGTCCTGAGCCTGTTGAGTGCCGAGCCGCTGCGCACGCAGATTCTCGCGGCGCTCGACGTGTTGCACACAGGCGTGGCCGCAGGAGGACTCGTGCTGTTTTGCGGCAACGGCGGGAGCGCTGCGGATGCCGACCATTTCGCAGCGGAGTTTATTGGCCGCTGTGTGCGCGAAAGTCCGGCGTTGCCCGCGATTTCGCTGGGCGTCAGCCCGGCCTCTGTGACCGCGATCGCCAACGATTACGGCTATGAAGAGGTGTTTCGACGGCAGGTGCTGGGCTTGGCATCACCTGGTGATGTGCTCGTGGGACTGACCACGTCGGGGCGCTCGGCGAATGTCCTGGCGGCGTTTCGGGCGGCCACGCAGCGCGGCGTCCGCACGATTGCACTCACCGGGGCGGCGGGCCTTGCCGAGCCGGTCGCGGAGTTGGAGGTGCGGGTGCCTTCGACTGTGACAGCGCGCATTCAGGAGGCACACAAACTCATCGGTCACGTCTGGGCCACGGCCGTCGAGGCGCGCTATTCCCACGATCACGGTCTCCCGGAGGGCTGAGCGTGCCCGGGGCGAACAGCGCTGACAGCGTGAACCCGCCCACACGGTTGCCGGCTTTGGTGCTGCTCGATCGCGACGGCACCATCAACGTGGGTGCCGACGAGGGGTCCTACATCGTCGCGCCGGCCGAGGTGACGCTGCTTCCTGGCGCGGCAGCGGCGATTGCTCGTTTGAACCACGCCGGTGTGACGGTAGCGGTAGTCACCAATCAGCGTTGCATTGCGCTGGGCGAGGCCACGACGGCCGATGTGGCAGCAGTACACGCACGCATAGCTACGCTCTTGGCGCACAGCGGCGCGTGGGTCGATGCGTGGTTCATCTGCCCGCACGGCGTCGGGGAGTGCGACTGTCGCAAGCCGGCTCCGGGATTGGTGCAGCAGGCGATGGCGGAGTTTGCAGCCGACCCGGCGGATATGGTGATGATCGGGGATCGGGATTCGGATGTGATAGCTGCCAACAGTGCGGGCGCGCGGGCCATTCGACTGGGTGATTCGACAGGGTCGGATCTCGATCTCGCCGGAGCCGTTGCGCACCTATTCAGGCAATCCGCGCGATCTCGCCGTCGGTGGTGGTGGGCAGTGTGGGCGTGGTCGCTCGCCTTGGCGGTGACAATGTTGGGACCAGCGCTGGCGCCCGGCTTTGTGCTCAACCTGGACATGGTGTTCACCCCTCACCAAACGCTGCTGCCGTGGATGTTCGGCCTTGATGGTGGCTTGCCGCGGGCTGTCCCGCAGGACGTGATCGTTGGCACGCTCGCGGGCCCGATCCCGGGTGCGATGCTGCAGAAGGTGGTGCTGCTCGCCGCATTGATTCTGGCCGGTGTGGGGGTGGCCCGGTTGGTGCGAGGTCGGGCGTTGCCGATTGCCGTAGTCGCTGCCTCGCTGTATGTGTGGAATGCCTTTGTCTTTGAACGTCTGCTGATGGGTAACTGGGCGCTGCTGCTCACATATGCCGTCACCCCGTGGTTGCTCAGTGCGGTGCTCCGGGTGCGGAGACGGCAATCGCTAGGACCAAGTGTGATCGGTTGGGCGGCGCTGGGATCGTGGGTGCCCACCGGCGGAGTGGCGGTGCTGCTGATTGCGTTGGCCTTGCTCTTGCCCGGCGCGGCTGCCGGGTGGCGGCGCCGGCTGCTGTGTTTCGGCGGCGTAGTGGCTGTGAACCTGCCCTGGATTTTTGCCGCCCTGGTACATCCCACCGCGGGTGCGTCGGATCCGGTTGCCGCGCAAGTGTTCGCCGTCCACGCCGATGGACCCTGGGGGGTGGTGCTCAGCGCGCTCTCCTTGGGCGGGACATGGAACGCCGATGTGGTGCCTGCGAGCCGGGGGGTCGGGCTGGGGCTGGTGTGGTTGGTGCTTGTCGGTGCTATGGCGTCGCTGGGAGTGTCGTGGTTACGTCGCCTGCTTACCCCGTGGGTGTTTGGCTACCTGACTGCGCTTACCGCTGCGGGCGTTCTGGTTGCGGTGCTCAGTGCCACGCCGGTGGGTACGTGGATTGTCGTCCACGTACCTGGTGGTGGATTGGTGCGTGATGGCCAGAAGCCGCTGGCGATCCTGGCGCTGTGGGTGGCGCTCGCGGCGGCCCTGGGAGTTGCGCGGGTGGTGGCGACTGTGCGGGCGGTGGAGGGGCGCCGCGTGCTGCTTGCGATCGCCGTGGTGCTGCCGATCGTGCTCCTGCCCGATGCAGCGTGGGCTGGTGGTGGTCGGTTGGCGGCTCGGGACTATCCGGACTCCTGGACACAGCTGCGCGCGCAGTTGGGTGCCGGCGAGGCGGCGGTGCTGTCGTTGCCGTGGTCGACGTTTCGACGGTATGAGTGGAACGACAATCGCACGGTGGTGGATCCACTCCCGCGGTTTGTCGAGCGCACAGTGGTGGGCTCGGACGAACTCCTGGTGGGCACCGGGCGCGCGCAGGATGGCACACCGACATTCACCGTGGTGAGCGGAGATGATCCCCGGGCCGCGGCGGTGGCAGCGGCAATAGCGGCCGGCACGCCGCTGGCAGTTGCCCTGCCACCACTGGGAATTGGCTATGTGGTGGTGCAAAGCGACCAGCCGGAAGGTCGGCTATCGGCCGACCTCGCGGGTCTGACACAACTCTGGGTCGGGGAGGGCCTGCAATTGTGGGCGACTCCTGACCAGGCCCTGGCGTGGTCCTCACAGGTGCCACGCGGGCCGGTGCTAGTTGGATATGCGTTGGCACTGGTGGCGTTGCTCGTCGCAATGGGCCTCTGGCTGGCAGCGCGTCGACCGTCGTAAGCGCGTCGATAGTCATGAATGGCTACAGATCGGGTGGGCAGTCTGGACGAAAACCGTGCGACCCGTGCTATCCTCTGCCACAACCTAGTCTTGGAGGACCACCATGGGGCCGATTATTGGAGCAGTTGCGGGATTCGTCCTGGCCATCGTCGCGGGATTCGGCCTGGTGAGTGCTGCCTCGGGTGGGTCAGACGCGCCAGTGAGCCAAAACTACGTCATCTACGGCAACAACTGACCCTCCGCGCGCACCAGGTATTTGGTGCCGCGCGATCTGTGTGAAGTACTCGTGGTAGATCAAGGGTGTTCAAGGGGTGTCTAACGCGACCTCTATTCCCGCCAGCACCGACACGCCAGCCTCCTCCGCCACCGGTTATTGGTGGCGCGGTCGGCTGGCGTTGGTGTGTCTGTTTCTCGTCGCTCTGACGTTCATTCAAGAGCCGGGTCGGATCGTCACCGACACCAAATTGGATTTGAGCATCAACCCGCAATGGCTGCTCACGCGCGGGTTCCGATTGTGGGACAGCCAGGCGTTTTCAGGCCAATTGGCCAACCAGACCTACGGTTACCTTTGGCCGCTGGGTCCCTTTCATTGGATTGGTCAGACGCTCGGGTTGCCCGCTTGGGCCGTGCAACGGCTGTGGTGGTCGTTGCTGCTCTGCGTGGGCTTTCTGGGCATGGTCAAGCTCGCCAGTCTGTTGGGCATCAGCAACCGACCAGCGCGAGTCTTGGGTGCGCTCGCCTTTATATTCGCCCCGCGCCTGGTCTCTAGTTTGGGCGCGATCAGCATTGAGTCGTGGCCGACCATGCTGGCCCCGTGGGTGTTGATCCCCCTCGTGCGCGGGTCAACGTCCGGAAACCCGCGGCGATGGGGCCTGCTCAGCGCCTTGGCATTCGGCTGCATCGGCGGTGTGAACGCGGTGGCAACATTGGCGGTCTTGCCGTTGGGGGTGGTGTGGCTGGTGACGCGGCCGTGGAGTCGGCGTGTGGCTGCCTTGGCCGGATGGTGGGCGCTCGGCATCGTGCTGGCATCACTGTGGTTCGTGGTGCCGTTGGCGATGCTGGGGCGGTATTCGCCGCCGTTTCTGGATTGGATCGAAGCCGCTGCGATTACGACCTCGATCACCTCTCCCGAACGGGTTTTGCGGGGAGTGGTGGCCTGGCTGCCGTACCTCGCTGATGGCAACGGTCCCGTGCTACCCAGCGGGTGGTATCTGATCGCCTCGGCCGCGGGCATCGTGGCTTCTGGTCTGGTCGCGGCGACTGGGGCAGCCGGATTGGTCTTACGCACGACCCCGCAGCGGACGTTTCTCATGGCCAGCGCGCTGCTGGGATTTGCGCTGGTGTCGTTGGGGCATGTGGGTGATCTGCCTGGATTTGGAGCGGAGACCATCCGCGGGTTGCTGGACGGAGTGCTGGCGCCGTTTCGCAATGTGCACAAATTCGACGTGATCCTGCGCCTGCCGCTGAGTCTGGGCTTCATGGTGGCGATTGCCGCGCTGGTCACCGGCGCGAGCCAGTGGTCCGCCGCGGGGCGACGCACGAAGGCGTCCGGTGCCGGCCGCACCTTGGCTCTGGTGGGGAGTTCCGCATTGGTGGCTCTGGCAGCCCTGCCGGTGCTGGGAGGTGGGTTGGCCGCTGGACGCAGTTTCAACGATGTTCCCAACTACTGGCGCGATGCCTCTGCTTGGCTGCAGGATCAGCCCGACAGTCGTGCGCTGGTGGTGCCGGCGTCGTCGTTTGCCACGTTCCTGTGGGGACGAACTAATGATGAACCGTTCCAGGCGCTGGGTGAAACAGCATGGAGCGTGCGGGATGCCGTGCCGTTGAGTACTGCTGGCAACATTCGGCTGCTCGATGAGATCTCAGCCCAGTTGGAGTCTGGCCGGGGATCGGACCAACTTGCAGCCCTGTTGGGCCGTGCGGGATTCACCCATGTAGTGCTGCGCAATGATCTGGACCCTGGGACCGCTGAGACGCCACGCAGCACGGTGCTGCGTTCGGCTCTGACCCAATCTCCGGGGCTGGGGAAGGCGGCCGTTTTCGGGATCGGGGGTGGGTTGCCAGCTGCCGAAGATGTCGTGGTGTCCGAAGGTTTGGACGGTGCCTATCCGCCAGTGGAGGTTTTTGCGGTAGACCAGGCGCTGGTGACCGGCCCCACGGACGTGGTGGTGCGCGATGCTTCGGCGCCGGTGCGTGTGTTGGGCGGGGCGGAGGCCGTGGCGGGAGTGGCGGCGGTTGCGGGCACTGTGGTGATCAGCGGCGATCCCGGAACGCAGACTTTGCCAGGCGGAGTTGTGCTGGGCACCGATACGTTGCGCAAGCAGGAGGTCAACTTCGGACGGGTGCGTAGCAATCGCTCCGAAACCATGACGGAAGCCGGAGAGTACGCCGCTGATCGACCGGTGCACGACTACATCGACCGCCCGGATCTGGGGCAGAGTGTCGCGCAGTACAGCGGCGGGGTGAATTTTCAGGCCTCCAGTTCGGCCAGCGACCCCAATGCGATTGGGGAGTGGTCGCTCGCTGCACAACCTGCCGCAGCAGTGGACGGGGATCCGGCGACCAGTTGGCAGTCCAGCGCTGCGGAGGGATCGGTTGGGCAGTGGTGGCAAATCGATTTCGCCACCCCGATCGATCTACCCGACAAGGTGACGGTGCAGGTTCGCGGCGGTCCAGATGGCGCACCGCCGACTGCGGTGCAGGTGACCACAGATACGGGTACGGTGCGCTCTGATCTCCCCACCACCTCCGCCGGGGAAACCTTGACAGCGGATCTAGCAGTGATCCCAGGAGTGACCAAATCGATGCGGATCACTGCCGCGCAGATGCCGAGCGACGAATTGGACACCGGTTTCGGGATAGCCGAGGTGGACCTGCCGATCGGTGTGGTGGAGCGCACAGTGGTGACCTTGCCTGGGGCGGCCGATGGTTGGATTTTTCGCGCCACCCCGGGCGGACGCGAGGGGTGTGTCGCCATGGTTGAGCGACTACTGTGCAGCTCGCAGGCAGTGGCCGCTGGTGAAGAGGACGCTGGGATCGATCGCGTGATCACGGTCCCCACTGACACGCAGGTCACTCTCACGGCCACCGTGGCAGTGCGTTCCGGTGCGGCGGCGGTGACCAGGGTGACTCCGGTGCCGACCACGACAGCGCAAGCGTCCTCTGTGCTGGGGAACCTCCCGGGGGCCGGAGGTGGGATGGCGGTAGATGGTGAACCGGGCACTGCGTGGATTGCGGATCCTGACGACGACGAACCTTTTCTCGAAGTCAGTTGGCCGACTCCCCAACTCATCACGGGAGTTCAGGTGCGCAACGCGACTGGTCTGAATGCGTCCGCGCCACTCGAGGCCACCTTGACAACTGACGATGGCACCCAACGGACGGTGTTGTTCACCGAAGACGGTTTCGGCGAGCTGACCTCTCCGCTATCCACGCGAACTCTTCGTCTCACAGTGGATCGGGTGTACACCACTTACGGCGTGTCGGCTGAGCAGCCCAACCGCACTGCGTTGTCGGTTGGGATCAGTGAAGTGGAATTCTTGGGGGCTGCGGCGCCGGCGGAAGCCGCTGACACTCTCACCACCTGGTGCGGGGAAGGTCCGACGTTGCTGATTGACGAGCAGCCGCGGTTGTGGACATCTGTCACCGGAGACTTGCGTGCGGCGCAAGCCGGTCAGCCGCTTTCCGCCAGCGGTTGCGCACTGGACGGTTCGGCGGAGGCGCAGGTGACCTTGCCGGCTGGTGTGCATCGGATTCAGTTCGCCGCCACTGAGGTGTTCACGCCCTTGACGCTGGATCTGCTGCCTGTGCAGCCGCCGGGCGCACCGCCGGCTGTGCTTCCCACCACGGCGTTCGCGGACGACGCGCGGACCGTGCAGATCCCGCCGGCGCCGATCACCCGCACGTTGGAGTTGCCGGAGAACTTCAACGAGGGGTGGACTGCCATCTTGGATGGTGCGGAATTGACGCCGGTGCGGGTGGATGGTTGGCGGCAGGCGTGGGTGCTGCCGGCAGATTCCGGTGGCACTGTCACGATGACCTTCACTCCGCAGCGGCCGTATCTGGCAGGTTTGGGACTCGGGGCGCTGGCGGGTGCTGTGCTGGTGGCGTTGGCAGCGTGGCGCGGGCCAAACAAATCTGGTGAACGGGCGGCTCAGGTTGGGACCGCAGGGTCGGAGTCCGGAACAGTCGCCGATCCGCACTGGGTCGTGCGCGCCACGTGGCTGCTGGGGGTGTGCGTCGTGGCGTTGGCTGGAGGTGTGGTCGGGCTGGGCGCAATGGCACTGGGCTGGTTGCTGGGTAGACGGGTGTCGCGGCTGTGGCTGCTCACCGGTGGGGCGGCGGTCGCAGCGACCGTTCTGCAACTGCCCTATCCGTGGCCAGCAGCAAGTGACCAGCCGTGGTGGGTGGGGGCGATGGCCGCGGTGGCCGTTTTCATCCTGATCGGGTCCTGGCTGGCCGCGTTACCCGGTGGGACCAGGAAATTGCCGGGCGCTCCACGACGATCCAACTGAGCCATCCCAGCACGATGCTGCCGGCGATGACGGCGGGCCACAACAGTAGAAATGGGTGGGCGACAAACTCTGTGCCGAGCCAAGCATCGAGGGCCAGAGTGATCAACTCCAGCACGAGCAGGTGCCACAGAAAGATTCCGTAGGAGATCTCCCCGAGAAACGCCATCGGCCGTGACTGAAGTCCCTGGCGCCAGATCGTCCGGGTGGATCCAAAAATGCCCGGAACCAGCAACAGGAAAGCAGCCGCGAGGTACAGCCAGTGCCGGGAAAGCATGCCGAGCACACCAGACGGTGCCAGTGTGTAGGGACCGGCCAGCGGGGTCATCGCGATCACCAGCAGCGCAATCGCGGCGCCGATCGGCACGATTGGGTCGCTGGCCAAACGATTCACCACGCGCGTGATCCAACTCGCACAACCCAATCGATTGGCCTCGAAGACCACCGCCAGGATCATGCCGGCCACAAACCAGTCGAGATAGGCCGGAACCCAGTAGCCGACGAAGGCCGGTCCGGCCGGCCCCCGCACGGCGCGCAGGATGGCAGCGGCGATTCCAATCACGAACAGCACGCCGAGGACCCGGTATTGGCGCTGGAGCGTTGCCGCGACATCGCCGCGCTGTCGCCGGGTGGCCCACCAGCCAATCACCGGCAGGATTGTGTAGAAGGCGACCTCGGTGGCCAACGACCAGGTTTGCGTGAGTCCGCGCACATACGTGTCGGGCAAGTAGATCTGCGTGAGAGTCAGATGGCTGAACCAGAACTTGGCCGAACCCATGCTGTCGATATCTGTGCGCGCGACGGGCAGCAGCACGGCGACGGTGACCAACAGCAGCAGATAGGCCGGGAACACGCGGGCGACGCGACGGATGCTGTAGGTCCGCAAACCGGGACGGGGTGAGGCTGCCAGACCAAAGCGCACCCACGGCCGATATAGCAGGAACCCGCTGATTCCGAAGAATAAGGTGACGCCGAAGTCGAAACGGGAGAGCAGCGCCCCGACAGCGCCTTGAGTCACCAAACCGCTGCTGAAAGCCACGTGCGTGGACACCACCATCAGGGCGGCGATGGCGCGGTACCCGTCGAGTGCGGCGAACCGGTGCTTGGGCAGAGCGGGATGCCCCAGGGGGGTGCTGTTGGAGTCGTGCGTCCGATCAGCCAGTGCGTGTTGGCCTCTGCCCGGGCGGGTGGGCTCAGGCACGGAATTCACACTCATGATCATCCACATCGGCGGAGTTTGGCGGTTGGTCTGGCCTCAGGTGCCTGATAGCCCTATCATCGGGTCGCTGTGTTGGAGCCGAATTATCGCAGCCCATTTTTGACATCCAACAACTGGATGGCGCTTTATGGGTGCATGGGGGGTTGCGATGCGCTAGGTTCCCACAATAAGTTCATCAACTTGGAGGACAACGTGAAGCGAGTGTTTGGATCCATTCTGTTGGGGCTGGGGGTATTCCTCCTCGTGCTCGCCCCCATGCTGAAGTTCTACGCTGTGCCCAAGTTGGCGCTGGCTCCTATGGACGTCGACAGCATCTCCACCGGTCAGGGTGTGCTGGTGAAGAAACTCAACCCGGAGAAGATCTCCGCGTTCCCGAACATCTATGACACCAACATCCCGGTGAAGACCACGCGCTATACCGTGGCCGATACTGCCGCTGCTGAAGAGTCCAGCGAAGCAAACACCGGTGTCTACAACACCTTCATCCGCATCAACCAGGTTGGCGGCGAGCAGACACTGTTGAGTGCGTCCACTGCGACGTACGCTTTCAACCGGGCCAATAGCGAAATGATCAACTGCTGTGGCGCCAACGCCAACGAGCAGTCGATGGACTTCACCGGTGTGATGCCGCTGAAGTTCCCCTTCTTCCCGGAGAAGGGCACGATCGAGGTGTGGGATGACACGCTGGGGACGACCATCCCGTTTGAGTTCGTTGAGGAGAAGGACCTCTTCGGCTACACGGTGTACGAGTACCGCACAGTGGTACCGCCCACCCAACTGCCCGGGAGCAAGCCATTCATCTCCTTGCCCGCGAGCACACTCGGTCAGCCAGGTGACGGCAACATCGACCTCTACGCCTTCCAGGCCTACGACAACACGCTGCTCGTGCAGCCGACCACTGGCGAACTGCTCGGTGGTGTCACCAAGCAGAAGCAGACCCTGCGCACTAAAGGCAGTTCCACGGACCTTGTGGTGGTGTCGGAAGCCGAGATCACGGGCGATAGCACCGAAGAGAGCACCAAGGAGTCGTTCGCCACGGGCGACACCCTGAACACTCTGAACAGCACCGCACCGATCCTGCTACTGATCCTCGGTGTCATCTTCATCATCATCGGGATCCTGCTGGTGCGTCGTCCGAGCGGTGGGTCTCCGGCTCCAGCCGCGGGCAAACCGTCGATCGTGTCCTAGGGCGCGCAAGCGACATTCACAAAATCACACAAGAGGGCCGGACTCACCAGCAAATGGTGGATCCGGCCCTCTTGCGTCGGTATGTGCGCGGGGTCAGGTGGGGGATGCGGCCTTCATATGTGGTTAGGGGCGCGGGGTCGGATGGGGGATGCAGCCCTGATACGTGGGTCGGGGCGCGGGGTCAGGTGGTGGATCCGGCCCTCATGTGTGGGTAGGGGTACGGGGTCGGATGGGGGATGCAGCCCTGATTTTCGGGTCGAGTGCAGGATTGATCAGGCACTTAGGCCGAGTGCTCGAATCAGGGCAGCGGTCGCAGCTGCCACCACCAGCACCAGGAGGAACGGGGCGCGCAGGATCAGGGCCACGGTGGCCGCGCCGAGACCCGCAATCCGCGCGTCGACGACAACCGAGCCGTCGGTGGTCAAGGTCGACACGGCGATCAGGGCCGCAAGGAGGCCGACGGGAACCAGTGCGGCGGCGAGTCGCGCTCGCGGGCCGGCGACGAGTCGTTCGGGCACGAGGTAGCCCAGGTACTTCTGAAACCATGCTGCGGCGGCGGTGGCGACGACTGCGAACCAACTCATGGGACATCACCGGGCGTGGTGCCGAGCGGTTCGGGGCGTTCATCGGAGGCAGCGCCGAGTAGTTCGGTGTCCGGGAGAGCTCTCCAGGTGAGGGCGATCATAACTGCAACGGCGCCGCCGAGGAGTACGGGCAGTCCGGGCGGCACCAGGAAACTTGTGCCGATGGCTACTATCGCAGCGGCCACAGCCACCGCGATGGTGAGGCTGGAGCGCAATCGCGGCCAGAGCAGGGCTAGGAAGGCCGCCGGCACCATGGCATCAAGGCCCCACTTCGCAGGATCACCGAGCGAGGCGGCGCCTAGCGCGCCAGCGATGGTTGCGAGATTCCAGCCGACGAAGACCGCGATACCGGTGGCCCAGAATGCCGTGCGGGCGGCGCGCGGTTCGGCTGGGTCGGCTTGTGCGAGGGCCATAGCAGTGGATTCGTCGATGGTCACATGAGCAGCCAGGAGGCGGCGCCAACCCCTCGGGCGCAGCATGGCGGACATGGTCACGCCATAGATGGTGTTGCGGGCGCCGAGCAGCAGGGCAGCGATCGCCGCGGCGAGTGCGCTGCCACCAGAGCCGATGACGCCGATAAATGCGAATTGGGAACCGCCAGTGAACATCACCGAAGAGAGCACAATTGTCTGCCAGATGGTCAGCCCGCTAGCGATGGAGAGCGCACCGAACGACAGCCCAAACATGCCGACCGCGATGCCGACACCGATGGCATCACGGGCGATGGCGCGGCGTTGACGCGGCCAGTCGGTTTCCACCGGCCCACTGTAGTGACG
>CAZVKB010000018.1:0-31814 GCA_964627505.1 uncultured Actinomycetes bacterium
TGTTAAGCACGCCGCCAGCGTTCGTCCTGAGCCAGGATCAAACTCTCCGTGAATGCTTTCATCTACCCTTGCGGGCAGGAATCGAGCTCACTTGAGTGAGATCTGGCGATGAACGAGCTGATCGTAGATCAAATCGTCAATGCCTCAAAGAAATCCCTATGTCGTCGTTCCGAGACCGGTTGGTCCAGGCCGGGTCGACATCGGGGGTAATTCATCGACTTTTGGCACACTGTTGAGTTCTCAAGGATCGGATGCGCACCGAATTCGGATCTCGCGACCGAATTTGGGGCAACTCTCCAATGTTACGTTTTCTGAACCAGATCCGCAAGTCCGAAGTGTTTCGGGCCGCAGTGATCTACCTCACTTGTGTGGGAGGAAGTTCAGGCTCTCGGTGTGACCGGCCGCGCTTGGCGTCCGTTGCTCTCACCGGGCAACAAGGAAAACATTAGACGACCCGTCCACCAAGGTTGCCAGCACCCCCCTAGATTCGCCCCACTTGACCATATCGCCGCAGGTCAGGTGGGTTTTGGAACCGAACGCCGGCAATCGCCCGCTTGCCGCGGCGAACCAATAGCCAACCCCCGGCGAGGGCGTCGGCACCGCTGAAGACCGCCTCCGGATCGCTCACTCGAACATTGTTGACGTAGCACCCGCCTTCGGCAATGGAGCGGCGCGCCGCAGACTTCGATGCACACAGCTTCGCGCCCACCAGCATCTCCACCACCTCGATCTGCGCGTCGGCCACATCGAAGTGGCCCGCTTCAGTGAGGGCTGCCGTGAGGGTGGGTTCGTCCAGCACGGCGATGTCACCCCGGCCGAACAGTGCCTTACTGGCCTCGGCCGCTGCGACTGCTGCTGCTTCGCCGTGGATCAACGCCGTGATTTCGTGGGCCAGAGCCCGTTGCGCGGCCCGGGCCGCCGGTCGCGCCTCGTGCTCGGCCAGCAATTCGGCGATCTCAACTGGTGGTTGTAACGAGAACAGGCGCAACATCTGGGACACGTCGCGATCGTCGGTGTTGATCCAGAACTGGTAGAAGGCGTAGGGGCTGGTGAGTTCCGGACTCAACCAGATCGCCCCGCCCGCCGTCTTCCCGAACTTGGTTCCATCGGCTTTGGTCACCAAAGGGACTGTAAGGGCGTGCGGGCGCGGACCCCCTCGACCTTCCATCTTGCGAATCAGATCCAACCCCGCGGTGATGTTGCCCCACTGGTCCGAGCCCCCGATCTGCATCGTGCAGCCGCGCCGGCGGTAGAGCTCGACAAAGTCATAGGCCTGAATCACCATGTAGCTGAACTCGGTGTAGGAGATCCCCTCCCCCGTGAGTCGCGCGTGCACCGATTCTTTGGCCAACATCTGATTGACGCTGAAGTGTTTGCCCACCTCACGTAAGAGGTCGATCGCACTGAGATGCTGCACCCAGTCGTAGTTGGACACCACTGAGGCAGCGGCTGGCCCGTGGAACTCCAGCACCTCGCGCAACTGCTGCCGAATCGCCCCAAGCCAGGCGGCCACCACCGCTTCGTCATTCAGTGAGCGCTCGGAGCTGCGCCCCGACGGGTCACCGATCAAGCCGGTGGCGCCACCGACCAGGCCGATCGGTCGGTGTCCGGCTAACTGAAATCGACGCAACGTGAGCAACGGCACCAGGTTGCCCACATGCAAGCTCGGCGCCGTGGGATCGAAACCGCAGTAGATCGTCAGTGGACCAGCGGCGAGATCTTCGGCTAGCGCGTCGATGTCCGTGGTGTGCGCGATCAATCCGCGCCACTGCAATTCCGCCAGCAGATCGCCGGGGGGTGGCGGGTCAGCGGGCTGGGTTGCGGCGGGCGGCGCGGTCGTGGGAGTGGCAGTCGAGGGAGATTGGGCGGGGGACGCCCCCAAATGTGGCTCGGCGGGGTTGCTCATGGCTCCATCCTTGCAGCGGGGACGCGCAGCCTAGGCGTCTCCCCGCCGCACAATCGCCTGAAAACCGCATTGTCGCCCACACGCCAACGGGCGATAACACGGTCATTGGGCGATTTTGGAGCCGCCGGGGTCGTGGCGCTAGTGGGCTGCCTGTCGCAGGCGACGGACCGTCACCGCGGCCAGTGTCCCCGCCACCAGTACGTCCGAGATCAGATAGTCGTGCTCGAATTGCACACCGGCATGGATTCGCTCGAACCAGGCCGGATGAAAAGTGCGCTTGAGAAAGTGATCCGCGATCTGGTCGGTGTCGGGGAAACAGGCGCCGAAAATGGCCGCGGCCACTCGCACCCGCCGCTCGGGTGGCGCGGCCAGTAACACCCCAGCCGATGCCAACAGCCCGACGATGCCGTCCACTCGCGCCACCCGCAGGTATTCCTCGCCTTCGGCGTTGCCCCAGTGCGGCAGGCCATCCATCGCGATGTGCGAACCCACGCCGACGGCGACTGCCGTGGGCACATTGGGCACAGCCATGCCGATCAAGGCGCCCGCGAGGACGTGGGTGGTGATCAGCATGTGCGTGGGTCCTTCATCCTGGGCATACCCACGAGCATGACCGAGAATCCTGCCCTATGCACCTGACGGCAGATCTCGGCCGGTACCGGCGCGGGTCCCGAGGGCTACGTCCCGCGCTGCCGCCAACTGCTCGCGCACGCGTACCGGGGCAGTGCCGCCGATCCGGGACCGCGCCGCCAGGGCCCCTTCGGTAGAGAGCACTGCGCGCACCTGCGCCGTCAGATGTGGTGAGGCAGCGAGTAGCTCTTCATCGGTGAGATCCCATAACTCCACTCCGCGCGCCTCGGCGGCGGCCACACATGCCCCGGAAATCTCATGTGCCTCGCGAAACGGCACACCGCGGAGCACCAGCCAGTCGGCGATTTCGGTGGCGAGCGCAAATCCCTGCGGGGCTGAGGCGGACATCCGGGCGGTGTCGAACTGCAAGGTGGCGATCATTCCAGCCATGCCGGGGAGCACCAGCAGCAGTTGGTCAACCGAGTCGAACACCGGTTCTTTGTCTTCTTGCAGATCGCGGTTGTAGGCGAACGGCAAGCCCTTGAGCGTGGCCAGTAGACCGGTGAGGTTGCCGATCAAACGCCCCGATTTACCCCGGGTCAGCTCGGCGATATCCGGGTTCTTCTTCTGCGGCATGATCGAGGAGCCGGTGGACCAGGAGTCATGCAGCCGAGCCCAGCCGAACTCCGGGGAAGCCATCAAGATCACCTCCTCCGCCAACCGTGACAGGTGCACCCCGATCATGGCGGCGACGAACAGGAACTCGGCCACAAAGTCGCGATCGCTGACCGCGTCGATGGAATTGGCGGCGGGAGCCGAGAAGCCCAGCTGCGCCGCCACAGCTGCCGGGTCCAGGGGCAGCGACGAGCCCGCGAGAGCGCCGGAGCCCAACGGCGACACATTCGCGCGCACCAACCAGTCGGCCAGCCGGTCCCGATCGCGCTGCAACGCATGCACATGCTTGCCGAGTTCGTGACCGAACGACACCGGCTGCGCATGTTGCAGATGGGTGAAGCCCGGCGACGGGGTATCCACATGAGCCTCGGCTTGATCCAGCAGCGCCTTCTGCAGAAGCGCCACCGCACTGTCGATCCGGGACGCCGCATCGCGCAGATACAGCCGAAAGTCGGTGGCCACCTGGTCGTTTCGACTGCGCCCGGCGCGTAATTTGCCGCCGAGTGGACCCAACCGCTCCAGCAATCCACGCTCGATCGCCGTGTGCACATCTTCGTCTGCCGGGGTCGCCACGAAGGTGCCGGCGGCCACTGCCCCTGCCAGATCGTCGATAGCTCGCATCACGAGTTCGTGTTCGTCAGCTGTGAGCAGTCCGGCTGCGGCCAGGACGTCCGCGTGGGCTGCGGTTTGGCGCAGATCGTAGGGGGCCAATCGCCAGTCGAAGTGCACGCTGAGGCTCAAAGCCTCCAACTCCGGCGAGGGCCCACTGCCGAAGCGCCCACCCCACAGGCGAGTGGCGGGTTCGTCGCGATCAGTCATCGGAACTCCATTCGTCACAGGTAGAAATCGGCCGTGCGCGTGAGCGGTCTGCGCGCGGCTAGCCCAGTCCCACGCGCTTCTGGCCTGTTCACTGGGCACTCGTTACCGTTGGCTCGGCGGAGTGTTCGGCAACTTCGGTGATCGCGGCAGCCAGAGCCGCGCTCGCCCGGTCGAGTTGGGCATCGGTGATCACCAGCGGTGGAGCCAGCCGAATCACCTGAGTGCCAATGGCATTGACGATGACACCATGGGCCCGCGCTGCGCGCTCGACATCGGCGGCCGACACACCGTCGTCACACACAACTCCCAACAGCAGTCCGGTCCCGCGCACCTCGGCAACTCCCTCGACACCGGCCAATTCGGTCCGCAGCCGGTCTCCGGCCTCCTGGCCCCGCGCGAGCAGGCGATCGGATTCGATCGTGTCGAGCACGGCGAGCGCAGCTGCACAGGACACTGGGTTACCGCCGAAGGTGGAGCCGTGCATACCCGGGTGCCACATGTCAGCCGCCGGTTCGAAAGTCACCAGAGCCCCAATCGGCAGTCCGCCGCCAAGCCCTTTGGCCAGCGACATGGCATCAGGGGCGAGGTGGTCGTGCTGGTGAGCGAACCACGCCCCGGTGCGCCCGATCCCCGTCTGCACTTCGTCGACCAGGAACAGCGCGCCCGCATCGTGCGCGATCTGCTGCGCTGCAGCCAGGTAGCCCACCGGCGGCACCACTACGCCCGCTTCCCCCTGGATGGGCTCGAGCAGTACCGCCGCCAGCGAATCTGCAGGCAGGTGCGCCACTGCGGCGGCCAGGGCCGCTGTGTCGCCATATGGCACAAATTTCACCCCAGGCACCAGTGGTTCGAACGGTGCACGTTTGGCTGGCTGCCCGGTGAGCGCCAAGGCTGCGGCGGTGCGGCCGTGGAAACTGTTGGTCGCGGCGATCACGTGCGTGCGTCCGGTGAGCCGGCTGAGTTTGAACGCCGCCTCGTTGGCTTCGGCACCGCTGTTGGCGAAGAACACCCGCCCCGGGCGCCCGCTGAAGGCCAGGAGGCGTTCGGCGAGCGCGATCGCCGGCTCGGTGGCAGCCAGATTGCTGACATGACCAAGCGTGCCCAGTTGGGCTGTAACTGCCTCGAGCACGGCCGGATGCGCGTGACCGAGCGCGTTGACGGCAATCCCGGCGAGCAGGTCCAGGTAGTTGGTGCCGTCTGCGTCCCAGACTTCGGCACCATCACCGCGCACCAGGGCTATCGCCGGCGTGCCGTAGGTGTCGGCGATCGCACCTTGCCAACGTCGCAGCAGCGATGTCGTGGTCGGGCTCACGGGCACCAGCCCTGGTTCGCAGCGGGATCGTCGGCGGCGACCACCATCGTGCCCACTCCGGCATCGGTGAAGATTTCCACCAGCATCGAATGCGGCGCCGTGCCGTCGATCACGTGGGCCCGCGTCACACCGCCGGCCACCGCGTCTACACACGCGCGCATCTTGGGGATCATCCCGGAGGTCAAGTCGGGCAACATGCCGCTCAGCACCTCCGCGGTGATCACCGGCACGACGGTGCGGTCCTCTGGCCAGGACCGGTACATCCCGGGCACATCTGTGAGCATCACAAGTTTGCGGGCGCCCAGAGCGATCGCCAGCGCAGCCGCAGCCGCATCAGCGTTTATGTTGTAGGTCTCGCCGTGGACGTCCCGAGCGATACTCGAGACCACCGGGATATAGCCGTTGTCCATCAGCGAGGTAACCAACTCGGGTCGTACATCCGCGATGTCCCCGACCTGACCGATGTCCACCTTTTCGCCGTCGACAGTGGCGAAGCGCCGCTCGGCCGTGAACAGGTGCGCATCCTCCCCCGACATGCCCACGGCAAATGGGCCGTCCCGGTTGAGCAGTGACACCAATTCGCGCTGCACCTGTCCGGTGAGCACCATGCGCACCACGTCCATCGCTGCTGGGGTGGTCACCCGGTAACCGCCGGCGAACTCGCTGTCGATGTCCAGTGCGGTCAGCATGGCCGAAATCTGCGGGCCGCCGCCGTGCACCACCACGGGCTTCATACCGGCGAGTTTGAGAAACACCACATCGGAGGCAAACGATGCTTGCAGCGTCGGATCGGTCATGGCGTTACCGCCGTACTTCACTACCACGGTCGCGCCCCGGTGGGCAAGCAACCAGTGCGTGGCACCGGCGAGGGTGGTGGCCGCGTTCCATTCGGCAGGACCGGCTTGCTGAACGGGGCGATGGAAGTCCGCTGCCACGGCGCCGTGGTCGTGCGGCAGGCCAACTGGATCTGTGCTCATGTGGAGTAGGCCGAATTCTCGTGTACGTACTCGGTCGTGAGGTCGTTGGTCCAGACGTGTCCGGCTGCGTCCCCCGCTCCCAGACCGATCTCAACCACGATGTCGCGCTCGCGCAAGTCGGCCTGGCTGGGATCTCCGTAACCCGCACCGTCGCGGCATACGGTCACTCCGTTGATCACCACGGACAACTGGTCAGCGTCGAATTCGGCATCTGCGGTGCCCGCGGCCGAGACGATCCGGCCCCAGTTGGGATCTTCGCCGAACATCGCACACTTGAACAGATTGCTGCGCGCGACAGCTCGGGCTACAGCCACTGCCTCGTGCTCAGATCGTGCCCCGCCCACCGTGATCAAGATGTCTTTGCTCGCGCCTTCCGCATCGGCGATCATTGCACGCGCCAGGTCTTCACACACCGCGCCGAATACGTCGGTGGCCTGGGCTTCCGTCAGCGTCTTGCCGCTGCGACCGTTGGCAAGAAGCAACACGGTGTCGTTGGTGGACATGCAGCCATCGGAGTCGATGCGGTTAAACGTCAGATCCACCGCCCGGTTGAGGGACCGTTGCGCACCGGCCGGATCGAGCACCGCGTCGGTCGTGATCACGCAGAGCATGGTGGCCATGCCGGGTGCGATCATGCCCGCGCCTTTGGCCATGCCGCCGCACGTGACCCCGAACTGCGTGGAGACGGCCTCTTTCGCCACGGTGTCGGTGGTCATGATGGCGACGGCGGCATCGTGGCCACCGGTCGGCGACAGTGCGGCGATCGCAGCCTCCACGCCGCTCAGCAGCTGGGGCATCGGCAATCGCTCCCCGATGATTCCGGTGGAACACACACCGATGTCGATGGGAGCGAGGGTGAGACCCGCAGCGACGTGTTCAGCGGTGTGGTGGGTGTCGGCAAATCCTTCCGCGCCGGTGCAGGCGTTGGCCCCACCAGAGTTCAACACCACGGCTTTGAGGGCCTGCCACTTGAGGACCTGGCGGGTCCAGCGCACTGGTGCGGCCACGACTTTGTTGGACGTGAAGGTACCGGCGGCGGTGAAGCTGGGGCCGTCGTTGACGACCAAGGCGACATCGGGCGCGCCAGAAGCCTTCAATCCAGCCGTCACCCCCGAAGCGCGAAAGCCAGGTGCTGCGGTGACGCTCATGGAGCTACTCCCATCCCGGTGAGTCCGGCAGTCTCAGGCAGTCCCAGCATGATGTTGGCGTTTTGCACCGCCTGGCCAGCTGCCCCTTTCCCCAAATTGTCGATGGCGGACACCACCACCACCCGCTGCGCATGGGTATCAACGGTGGCGCGAATCGCCACGCCGTTGCCACCCGCCGTCCACCCGCTGGCCGGCCAGGCCTCTCCCGACACCACCTGCACGAATGGTTCGTTCAGGTACGCCTCCACGAGCACATCGGCCACCAGCGAGGCGCTGGTGTTGGGCGCACATCGGGCGCTGGACACCGCCAGAATCCCCCGCGGCATGGGCGCCAGCAGTGGGGTGAACGAGACCGTGACCGATGTTTGCGCTGCCCACGACAGCGCCTGTTCGATCTCGGGGGTGTGCTGGTGCACCCCCCCGACCTTGTAGGCACCCACCGATCCCATGATGTCGCTGGGCAACATCCCGGCCGAAGGTTTGCGACCCGCGCCCGACACACCGGAGGCCGCGACCACGACCACGTCGTCCGGCTCGGCCAAGCCCGCGGCGAGCAACGGCGACAGTCCCAAGATCACCGAGGTGGGGTAACAGCCTGGATTCGCCACTCGGACCGATTCGGCGATGCGCCCGCGGGCTCCGGGCAGTTCCGGCATGCCATAGGTCCAGACGCCGGCCCAGTCACCTGGGTAGTAGGCGTTCCAGGCTGCGGCGGATTGGAGTCGATAATCGGCG
This sequence comes from uncultured Actinomycetes bacterium, assembly GCA_964627505.1. Taxonomy (GTDB): domain Bacteria; phylum Actinomycetota; class Actinomycetes; order S36-B12; family UBA10799; genus JACJWR01. The sequence goes on from CAZVKB010000018.1 coordinate 8,143, forward strand.
CCGAGATCCACCACCGGCAACTCCGGTGGCAGTGCCTGAGCCAACGCGCCGGAAGCACCATGGGGCAGCGCGAGAAACACCAGGTCGGCGCGGGCCAACTCATCGGCGTCGGTGGTGGCGAGCCGAAGATCTCCCAGCGCGCCCAGATTGCGATGAATGTCGGCGAGCCGGGCTCCGGCGTTGGCTTCCGCCGTCACCGGGCCCAAGGTGAAATCGGGATGAGCGGCGATCAGCCGGATGAGTTCGCCGCCGGCGTATCCGCTGGCTCCTGCTATTGCTGCTGTGACCACGCCCGTCAGCATATGCCGTGCCCCCGACTGGTAGGTGGGGGTCGGTGCGCAACGTCGCACCCGCACTCGCCACGATGGGACTGTGGTGAGTATGCGCAAGGTCACGGATGCCTTCCGAGTGACTGCCTCGGGCTTGCGGGCAGCCACGACCACCGGACTTTTGAAACCGGCGAACCCCAGCGTCGCGGTGCAGGTGAGCAAGGATCTGCGCAAGTGGGGTACCAGCCCGGCAATCGGCTACTGCATCGGCGCCGCCCGCACTCCAGAAGGTCTGGCGGTGGTGGACGTTGACGACCTGTTGCACCCAGAAGTCACCTTCTCCGAGATCGAGCACCGGTGTGACTCGCTGGCCAGGGGGCTATTGGACCGGGGATTGACTGCGGAGTCCACGATCGCAGTGTTGGCACGCAACTCCCGGGCGTTCGCCGAGGTGATAGTGGCGGTGTCGCGGATCGGGGCCGACTTGGTCTACTTGAACACCGGGGCCAGCGCTGAGCAGATCTCGATGGTGCTGGCCACCGAGAAGGTGGATCTGGTGGTGCGGGATTCCGAGTTTGCCCACCTGTGTCCACCCGGGATGGCGTGGTTGGGAACCGATGACCCGGCCGGCGTGTCCCTGCTGGACTCCTTACCCTCCCGGCGTGGGATGGCCAAACCCGAACGCACCGGGCAACACATCATTCTGACCACTGCGACCAGTGGTGGCGTTCCCCGCGGTACGGCGCGGGGCAGCATGAACATGGATGCACTGGCCGCGCTGCTGGACGTGTTTCCGCTCCACATCGGCGACACTCACCTGATCGCCGCACCGATGTTCCACGCGTGGGGATGGATGAACCACCGCATCGCGTGTGCGCTGGGGGCGTGCGAGTTGTTTGTGCGACACAAGGATCCAGAGCGAATCCTGGCGTTGGTGGCCTCCCACGAGGTGGAGGTGCTGGTGACCGTGCCGACCGTTCTGGCGCAGATTTTGGCGCTACCTGCCACTGTGCGCGATCAGTACGACACGTCCAGTTTGCGCTGCGTGGCGGTCAGCGGTTCGGAATTGCCTGGGGATCTGGCCTGGGACTTCATGGATAGTTTTGGCGACGTGCTGTACAACCTGTACGGCACCACCGAGGCTGCCTTTGCCACGGTGGCGACTCCGGCCGACTTGCGCGACGATCCCAATACGGCAGGGGCGCCGCTGCCCGGCGTGCGGGTGGAGGTGCTCGACCGGCGCGGCAAACCAGTGCCGACCGGTGACATAGGTCGGGTATATGTGCTCAGCCGGACGTCTTTTCAGGGGTACACCGACGGTACCGACCGGGATCGGGTGCGCGGCATGGTGTTCACCGGCGATTTGGGTCGCATGGACGATCGGGGCCGCTTGAGCCTGGTCGGCCGCGCAGACGACGTGATCGTCACCGGTGGCGAAAAAGTGCACCCGCTAGAGGTAGAGCATGTCCTGCTGGGGCATCCCAGTGTGGCTGATGTCGCGGTGTCCGGTTTGCCGGATAACGTCTACGGTGCCGTTGTGGTGGCGCATGTCGTGGCCGATCCAGAGGCTGAGCCGGTCACCGTGTCGGATCTGGCGATTTTTGCGCGCACGCGACTGGGTCCCCGCCATCGACCGCGGGACATCATCTTTGTGGACAGTTTGCCGCGCACTGCCAGCGGCAAGTTGCGCCGCCGGGTGCTCGTGGATCCAACCGCCGACGATGAGCCGGAGTGGCTCTGAGCGCGACAGTCTTGTGGCTGGCGTCGCAGGTGGTTTGATCATCCCATTCATGTGTGCGTCAGGGCCTGTCAGCGCTGTGTCGCAGGGATGTTTGGCTGCGGTTGGCCAACTAGCCACCAGCCGGTTACCGAACCTGGGACCGCCTAGCATGACCGCATGATCTCCTCTGGGATACATGCTGTGGCACTTGTGATTGGCATATGGCTCTTCGTCGGAACAGTGATCGCCATTGTCAACGGGATGTTGGTGCCCCGGCCGCGGCGGTCCCGGATTGCCCACATGGCCAACCATCTGACGAATGCGACCTTTCGCGTCCTCGCCATGCAGCGCACGACCTTCATCGGCCGTGACGAACGGTTGGCGGCAGCCGGGCCGACCGCAGTGCTTGTGCAGCTGTTGTTTTTCGTGGTGAGTTTTGTGCTGGCATTCGGCCTCATGATGTATGCCGTCAGCGATCTCGATCCGAGTGCGGCGGTGTACCAATCGGGGTCCACGCTGTTCACCCTCGGGTTCGTGGAACCAGTGAATCCAGCGCAGGTGGCGTTGTCCTTCTTGGCAGCGTTCACCGGGTTGGCCGTCGTCTCGATTCTCATCGGCTACCTGCTCACACTCTATTCGGCCTACACCGAACGGGAGCGCGGGCTAACGGCACTCTCGCTGAGCGCTGGGGAACCGGCGTGGGGGCCGGAACTGATATGCCGGGCGAATCTGATCGTGGGCGAGAACGTCAATGCGCACGACGACCTTGGCCATTGGGTGGCGTGGGTGACGTCGTTACGCACTGCGCACACGGCCAACCCGGTGCTGAATCAATACCGTTCGCTGGGTTCGCATCGAAGTTGGGTGATCGGGTTGCTGGCTTTGCTGGATGCTGCTGCGCTGAGTCTGACCACTGTTGATGATGATCGACCCACACCGGGGATTGTGCGTTTGCTGTCGGAGGGGTCTCAGACGTTCACGTTGCTGGTCGGTCATGCTCTGTTTCGCGCGGGCGCACTCGAGGAGTGGCAATTCACCAAGACTCGCATGGAGCAATTGCCTTCGGGCATCGACATCGGGCAGCGGGCAGTCGTGAAGGCAATGGCGCTGGATGCAAGTCACGCGACCAACGCGTTGCTGCAAGGCGAGCCGCAGCGCTACACGAAAGAACCGGATGCGGGGATCACACGCGAGGAATACGACGCTGCCTGCGCAGTGATGCTGCGTGCTGGGGTGCGACTGGTGGACGACCTGGACACTGCGTGGGCGGAGTTTCAGGTGGTGCGCAGCCAGTACTGGTCGAGTGCCGAAAAGTTGGCCAAGCAGTATTACGCCGTGCAGGCGCCTTGGTCGGGGATGCGCTCCCCCGCCACGGTCACGGTCTGGCCGGCGCTGGCTGCCGATCAACTGCCGAACTAGCTGATCGCCGCGGACAAGCCGACGCCGCCCGACGACCAACCAGTCAGACGTTGGACTGATTCTGCGACACGACTCCGAGGGTCCGTGTCGCAACATCGCTGCCGATACAGATGGCGCATCTTGCGGCGAGCCGCTACTCCGGAGTCTGAGCCTGCTTCGCGGAGACCTTCTTGGCCGCCGCGGCTTTCTTGGCCGGCGCAGCCTTCGCCGTTGCCTTCTTGGCCGGCGCCGCCTTCGCCGCGGCCTTCTTCGCAGGCGCTGATTTCCCCGCGGCCTTCTTGGCTGACGTTGCCTTGGCCGGCACTGTCGTGGCAGCTGCCTTCGTAGCCGGCTCCGCCTTCTCCACCGCCTTGCGCGCAGTCACCTTCTTCACGGACGCCTGCTTGATAGGGGCCTTCTTGGTCGGCGCGTGTGCTGTGGATGCGGCTTTCGTGGTGGACGCCGACTTGGCCGCCGGCTTCTGGGCCTTCGAATCCTCCGCCCGCCCTGGCGTGCCGGGCACGGCCAGCGGATTCCACTGCGGCACATCCGCACCTGTGACTGTGGCAAACCCGTGGCGAATGCAGTCCATGAGGAGTGCCTTGTCGGACACCGCCCGGTCATCCATCGCTACACCGATGGTGGCCTGGCCGTTATAGGTAAGCATCGCCACGAACACCGCCGCACCAATCGGCGGCGGCAATGGGATGAACTGGGTGATCGGGGCCCCGGCCAGGAACACCTGCACCGGCGGGCCGGGAACATTAGACGCCGTGACATCGCTGGCCGTAGCTGCCGCAGCAATCACATCAAACGGGATAAAACGACTGATCTCACCCAACTTGTCGGCAAACCCAAGCGCCGGCTCCGCTCGCCACGCCCGCACTGTCTGACTGATTTCATTCATCAAGGCGACCGGGTCGTCATCCGTGGTGGGCACCTGGAAGTGTGCGACCGTCACAGCGTTCTGGCCGAAGTCATCCGACTTGCGCAAGCTGATCGGCATGTTGAGGTTAAGCTGATCCACCGGCGCCCCCTGCCGCCGGTGGTACTCGCCGAGTCCCGCCGCCACGGCTGCCAAGTAGGCGTCGTTCACGGTGTGACCGACCGCCTTCGCCGAATTGCGCAACTGCGCAAACGGCAACTGGAACGCGCCGTAGTGATAGTTGATACTGCGGCCCGTCATGATCGGCGAAAGCTGCGCGCTAGGCGTCTTGGTGAACCGCACTAGCGAATCGGCCACCTCTCGCAAGCGGCTGACGGTTTGTACCGGATCGGAGAGGAATGCACTTGCGGCTGGCACTGCACTCCCCGCGATCGCGCGCGCCGCGTCCATCGCCCAATCCACGTTGTCGCGGAACATCAACTCCGCAAAGTCAAATGACGACAGGTGCTCCCCGCGCGGCGCCCGCGGCATCGGACCGAGATCAAAACCTTCCGGCGTCAAGTCCACGAGAGCCGCGCCGAGCTGAATCGCTCCCTGCCCATCGGCCACCGCGTGGTGGAGTTTGGTGATGATCGCCGAACGCCCACCGGGCAACCCCTCCAGCAGAGTGACTTTCCACAGCGGCCGATCCCGGTCGAAGTCGGTCATGCTCTGCCGACGGCATTCGTCGAGGACGTCCCCCCAGGTGGCCCCGGTCGACATCCGAAAACGCCGCAGGTGGAAAGTCAAGTCGAAGTCCGGGTCGATCAGCAACCGCGGATTCGCCCACGGCACCGGCCCCTCCACCACCTTCTGACGCAAGATCGGCACCACCCGACTAGCCCGCTCGTACCGATCGACCAGCCGATCCCAGTCCGGCTCCCCGTCCATAATCAACAGACCCACCATGGTGGATCGCATGATCGGGTCCTCACTGGCCGCACGCCACGTGGCGAAATCCCACCCTGACAATCGAACTGGATCGCGCTTCTCCGAAGACATGGCGTCTTTGCTCCTCACTGGCGGGTGCACTCCCGCGGCTCTGCGCAGTGATTGTGCCGCATGAGGGGGGTTGAAGGCGCGGTCAGGCTCCCCTGGCGACCTGCGCGCCACCGTCAACCTGCGCAGCGGGCACCACCCGGCCGGCCACCAACTCGATCGTCTCATCCACCAGATTGGCCAACTGAGCCGACGACGTTCCGGTGAGCACGACGCACGCGCCGAGGGCACCCACCTCGGAGATCACTTCCCCCAGGACCGCTTGACTCGCCGCGGACAGCGCGCCGACGCCAGTCGTCAACAGGTACACCTGAACCTCGCGGCTCAACGCGCCTACGAGGGCCACCATGGACAGTTCTTCCCCGCTCATCGCTCCCACTTGGGTGTCGGGATCCAGTCCAAACGCGGACACCAAGTCAGCTTGCCGAGTGGGGCTGTACCCGCCACTGAACCGACCCCAGAAACCCATGATTTCCCCGGCAGTGAGCTGCGGCCAGACACAAACGTCATTCAGGGTGTACGCCAACACCGACTGTACGGCCACTGCATCGGTCCAGCAGTCCAAGCCGCACACCCGCGCCGATCCCTGATCCAACCGCACTTGCCCGGAAATCACGCTGGCTAACGTTGCCACCCCGGAACCTGCCCGCCCCACCAGACCGATGACGTCGCCGGGGTGGGCCTGCACATCCACCCCCCGTAGAACCAGATGGCCCTCGGCACTCACCCACGCACCGCGGAGGTCAACACACGCACCCATAACGAACACCCTGCCAGCGGAACTTCGCCGCACTAGGGCCAATAGTCACAGCGCCAATCTCAGGCGCAGACGAAACCCCCCGAATGGGCCTAGAGGTCAGTCCTCGTCGCTATGCCCCTGCTCAGCCCGGGTGTCCCGAGACATCAGGTTCGCCAACATCTCCTGCGGGCGCATCCCGTCGCGCACGACTTTCACGACTTCATGGGTGATGGGCATGTCTACGCCGTTGCGCTGGGCAAGTTCCAGAATGCTCTGGCAACTCTTCACACCTTCACACGTCTGGTTGGTGCGTTCGATGGTTTCCGCCACGGTCAGACCCTTGCCGAGGTTCTCGCCGAACGTCCGATTGCGGGACAGGGGTGAGGAACAGGTTGCGATCAAGTCGCCGATGCCTGCCAAACCCTGGAAGGTCATGGGGTTCGCACCCAACGCCACACCGAGGCGGGTCATCTCAGCTAGGCCCCGCGTGATCAGGCTCGACTGCGTGTTTTCGCCGAAGCCGAGCCCAACCGCCATGCCGTTTGCCAACGCGATCACGTTCTTGACCGAACCACCAATCTCCACCCCCACCACGTCGGTTGTGTAATACGGGCGGAAGTAGGCAGTGGTGATGGCATCGGCCAATTGCATGGCTGACTCTTCACTGGCGCAGGCCACCGTAGTCGCTGCCGGTTGCCGTTGCGCGATTTCCCGCGCCAAGTTCGGCCCCGACAACACCGCGACCCGGGATTCCGGAATCTGTGCCACCTCCGCAATCACCTGCGACATCCGCATCACCGTGCCCAGTTCGATGCCCTTCATCAGGCTCACGACTACCGCGTCGTCGGCCAAAAACTGCCGCCACTTCGCCAGGTTCTCGCGCAGGGTCTGCGACGGGATCGCCAAGATCACAATCGACGCATCGGTCAGCACTTCCGCTGGGTCCAGACTTGCCCACATCGTCGCGGGCAACTCCAACCCCGGGTGATAGCGCCCGTTGGTGTGCCGCATGTTGATGTCCTCGACCACATCTGGTTCGCGCGCCCACATGGCAACGTCGTTGCCCGCGTCGGCCAACACCATCCCCAGCGAGGTCCCCCATGACCCACTTCCCATAACGGCAACTTTGCTCATGACTTCTCCTGTGCAATCGGGCGCGCAGCGCCGGTGGGCTGGTCAGCAACCTGACCCTGACTGTGTGCGCGGAAATCAAGTCGCTGGGCTGGCGGCTCTTCACCACGCAATTCGGCTAATAACTCGGTAATGCGGTCGATGATGCGATTGGTAGCCGTGGCCAAAATTTCCGATGTCAATTCGCGGCCGCGCAGATCGTCGAGATCCACCGGCTCACCCACCAAGACATGCATAGTCTTGCGCGGGAACACCCGGAACTCACGGTGATACGGCCGCATGACTTCTTGCGGTCCCCACTGCGCCAACGGAATCACTGGGGCGTCTGCCGTCAGCGCGATCCGCGCCGCGCCTGTGCGGCCGTGCATGGGCCACAGTTGCGGGTCTCTCGTTATGGTCCCCTCCGGGTAAAGCATCACCGCTTCCCCCGAACGGACTGCGGCCACTGCCGCAGCCACCGAACGGGCGGCATCAGCACCCCCTCGCATGACTGGAATCTGTCGGGTGCTGGTGAGCACTCGACCGAAACCAGGCATGTGGAATAGCGATTCCTTGACCATGATGTGTGGCGGCCGACCACCACTCCAGGTGACATGGCAGAGGACAAACGGGTCGAACCATGAGAGGTGATTGGCTGCCACCACGATGCCGTCATTTGGCGGATACGTGGCGTGCAGATGTTCCAGCCCCCGATAATCCCGCTTCGTCAGCACCTGCATGGTGGGCCAAATGGCAGCTGTGGTTGCCCAATACGCAGGCGATAGCTGCTTGCCGTGTCTGGCCACGCCTGCACCGCCTCCTTCTTCAACGTGCGCGTGGCGTCATACTCCCCCGCGCACTGCACTGGTGTCCTGCTGATCCGCAAACTCCTGGCCTGCGGGAAGTGCGACACTTAGGCCATGGTGCAGAGGTCTGACTGGTGTGTGATCGTACCCGTGCGGGCGGTGTCAACGGCGAAGACCCGCCTGCACGATTTGGGCCCGTTGCGCCCGTCGCTGGCGGAGTCCTTCCTATTCGACGTTCTCGACGCGCTTGCTCAGACTGAGTCGGTATCGACCGTGATGATCGCAGGTCCTACCCCACCGGACGCGGGCGTTGCTCGCGACTGGGTTCGGGTGGAGTGGCTGGATACCGGCGCTGCTGGCCTGAACGAGGCGATCGCCGCGGCTGAGAGTGCGGCTCGTACCCGCGGGCATGTGCGGATCGCAGTCGTGGTCAGTGACCTGCCATGTATACGTGCTGACGACCTGGACGCCGTTTTGCTGGCTGCCTGTGCCCACCCGCGGGCCTTCGTATCCGACCATGACGGAACAGGTACCACCATCTTGATGACCACTGGGAGTGCGCTGGCCCCGGAATTCGGGGCAGCTTCGGCCGCCCGGCACCGACGTTCCGGAGCGATCGACATCGACACCACCATCCGCGTCCGGCTCGATGTTGACACGCCCAACGATGTCGCCTTGGCGATGGTGTACGGCGTCGGTCGATTCACCACCAGAGTATTGGCCGCCCAACACGCCAACAACGACCGCGGATAGCCACCCCGGGGGACCCGGACCGATAGGTTCAGGTTGCCGGTCCGTCAGCGGTCTAGTCGGTAGCCTTCTGCACCGCGGGCGCCTTCTTGGCTGGGGCCTTTTTTGCCGCCGGCGCTTTCTTGGCGGGTGCTTTCTTGGCCGCGGGCGCCTTCTTCGTGGCAGCCTTCTTAGCCGCGGGTGCCTTCTTGGCGGGCGCTTTCTTGGCCGCGGGCGCCTTCTTCGTGGCAGCTTTCTTAGCCGGCGCCTTCTTGGCAGTACTGCGGGCTGCGGTCTTCTTGGCCACGGGGGCTTTCTTCGCAGCGGTGGCCTTCTCCGGAGCCGCTGTCTGCGCAGCATCGGCAACCTCGTCTGCACCGAGTCCAGTGGCTTCGCGTACTCCCGCCACCAAGTTCCGGAAGTCTCGACCAGGACGGAACTTCGGCAGCGTCACCGCACCGATTGTCACCGTCTCGCCGGTGCGCGGGTTACGTCCGATCCGGGCCTGTCGAAACACCTGCTCAAAAATCCCGAACCCGGAAATGGCCACGCGCTCGCCCGCAGCCACCCGTTCGGTGATCGACTCCAGCACCGCCTCCACCACATCAGCGGCTTCTTGACGGCGAATTTCGAGTCGCTCGGAGACTTCCTGTACGAGTTGTGCCTTGTTCATGGTGTGCTCCTCATCCGCTGATCGGCCCAGCCCACGCTGACCGCTGGATTACTACAACCTAGAACCCTGCCACCAGTGGCCGCAGCATGCAATGCCAACCGTTCACTCGGCTGCGCGGGCCGGGCCGTATTCACACCGATGCAGGCGCAACCGTGGTGGGTTTGAACGCCGGTCGGGTGGCTTCAAAGACGTCAATGGCGTCGGCTTCCTGCATCGTCAAAGAGATATCGTCGTGGCCGTTGAGGAGTCGCCACCGCACGTGATCATCGATTTCGAACGGGGCGTCGACATCACCGGCGTGCACCATGCGTGCCTCCAGGTCAACGGTCACCTCCGTGCCTGGTTCGTCCTCGATCACGGCCCAGATTCGGTCGATATCGTTCTGATCGAGCATGGCCGCCACGACTCCGGCTTTGCCGCAATTGCCGCGGAAGATATCGGCGAACCGACTGGAGAGCACAGCCCGGAAACCGTAGGACTGCAATGCCCACACTGCGTGTTCCCGGGACGAACCGGTACCGAAGTCCGGACCTGCCACCAAGACCGTCGCTTCGGTGTATGCCGGGTGGTTCAACACGAATTCCGGATCTTGCCGCCAGGCGAAAAACAGTGCATCTTCAAAGCCCGTGCGAGTGATCCGCTTGAGGAATTCAGCCGGGATGATTTGGTCGGTATCGACATTACTTGCGCGCAGAGGTGCCGCGACCCCGGTGTGGGAAACGAAGGGCTCCATGATGGGCCTGCCTTTCAATCAAAACCTGCGTAGGTGACTGGTGAGGTGCTCAGAGTCGGGTAGGTGGAACAGCGCACGTTCCTAGACGGCAAGCGGTTCGAGATCGGTGGGCGCGGCCAACGTACCCTTCACCGCAGTCGCCGCAGCCACCTGCGGGGACACCAGGTGGGTACGCCCACCCGGCCCTTGCCGACCTTCAAAGTTTCGGTTGGACGTGGAGGCGCTGCGCTCCCCGGGCGCCAACTTGTCGGGGTTCATCGCCAAACACATGCTGCAACCCGCGCCGCGCCACTGTGCCCCGGCGTCGGTGAAGACCTTGTCCAAACCTTCCGCCTCAGCTGCCAGCAGCACCCGCGCAGATCCCGGGACCACCAGCATCTGCACGCCGTCGGCGACCCGTCGACCTCGCAACACATCCGCCGCAGCGCGCAAGTCCTCGAGCCGCCCGTTCGTGCACGACCCCAGAAACACGGTGTCCACAGCGATGTCGCGCAGCGGCATGCCTTCGGTGAGCCCCATGTAGGCCAGCGCCTTAGCCGCCGATTCGCGGGCCACCGGGTCGGCAATCTCGTCGAGCACCGGCACCGCAGAACTCAACGGCAGACCTTGCCCAGGGTTGGTGCCCCACGTGACATACGGTGTGAGTTCGCTGGCCTCGATCACCACCTCGGCGTCGAACTGGGCATCGTCGTCGGTCACCAGGGAACGCCAATAGTCAACAGCTTGCCGCCACTGTTCCCCGGTGGGAGCGTGCGCGCGACCTTCCAAGTACGCGAACGTGGTCTCGTCCGGCGCGATCAGGCCGGCCCGCGCGCCGGCCTCAATGGACATGTTGCAGATGGTCATGCGACCTTCCATCGACAGGTTCCGAATGGCCTCGCCCCGGTACTCCAGGACGTAGCCCTGGCCGCCGCCGGTGCCAATCCGAGCGATGATCGCCAGCACGAGGTCCTTCGCCGTCACCCCCTCGGGCAGTGCACCGTTGACGGTGATCGCCATGGTTTTGAAGGGCTTGAGCGACAACGTCTGGGTGGCCAACACGTGCTCGACTTCAGACGTGCCGATGCCAAAGGCCAAGGCACCGAAGGCACCGTGGGTGGAGGTGTGACTATCGCCGCACACCACTGTCATGCCTGGCTGGGTGAGGCCCAGTTGTGGCCCCACCACATGCACGATCCCCTGCTCCACGTTGCCCAGCGGGTAGATCGGGACTCCGAACTCCGCGCAGTTCTTGCGCAGCGTCTCCACTTGGGTACGCGAGATCGGGTCGGCGATCGGCTTGTCAACGTCTAACGTGGGAACGTTGTGGTCCTCGGTAGCCAAGGTGAGATCGGGACGGCGCACAGCCCTGCCGGCCACCCGCAAACCCTCGAACGCCTGCGGGCTGGTGACTTCGTGCACAAGGTGCAGGTCGATGTAGATGAGATCCGGGAAGCCCTCTCGCGCCACCACCACATGATCGCGCCACACTTTCTCCGCCAGGGTCAACCCCATGTCGGACACCGCCTTCCTGCCACGTAGTTCGTTGGTAGAGGATGCCCGTGAACTGAGCATCGGAACACTTGACATCTCATATTGTGAGATGAAAGTATCACTCTGTGGTACAGCCTACAACAGTCGGAGTTCTGACCAAGATGGACCTCATCTTCTCCGCGCTCGAGGCCGGACCACAGTCGCTGGCTGACCTCTCAGCCCATACCGGCATCCCCAAACCCACCGCGCACCGCCTGGCATGTGCTTTGGAAGCCCAACGGTATCTCGCCCGCGATCCGGCCGGACGTTTCATTCTGGGAGGCCGCCTCCAGGAACTAGCCGCCCATACCGGCAGTGACCCGCTCGTCGCCATCGCACTGCCGATTCTGGCTAAATTGCGCGACGCTAGCGGCCAGAGTGCCCAAATCTACCGGCGCCACGGTAACCAGCGACTGTGCGCAGCATCAGTGGAACCGGTGTCCGGATTGCGCGATTCGGTCCCAGCCGGCACCGTGTTACCCATGACGGCCGGCTCTGCCGCCCAGGTCCTGCTCGCCTGGCGCAGCGCCGAGGAGATTGCGCAAGCCAGTGCCGACGCCCGGTTCACCGCCGCCGAACTCACGCGGGTGCGACGCCGAGGTTGGGCCCATACTGCTGCCGAACGCGAACCGGGATTGGCCAGCATCTCCGCCCCGGTGTTCGCCGACGATGGCGAAGTTGTGGCCGCGATCGGCGTCTCCGGCCCGTTGGATCGAATCGGCCGCAGCGTACGGGCGCCGCTCGTGGCCGCAGTGACGCAGGCCGCTGCGGAAGTCACTGCGCAACTGCACGGGTGACGTAGCGCGCCACCATGGGCACCAGCGGACTCCAACCAATGGGCACCAACGACTGTCAGGAACGCAAAAAGCCTCCGAGTCCGGGGCAAACCGAACTCGGAGGCATTTCACGATCAATCATGCACCGTGCGAACGGCGCCATGTAGCCCCGACGGGATTCGAACCCGCGCTACCGCCTTGAGAGGGCGGCGTGCTAGGCCACTACACAACGGGGCCAGACAAGCCATCAGGGTAACGTCCCCGCCACCATGCTGGGTGCATGAGGGTGGTTAGCGCTGATGGCTGGGGTACCAGGACTCGAACCTGAACTAACGGAACCAGAAACCGTCGGGCTGCCAATTACCCCATACCCCATGGGGAACAACGAAGAGAACTATACCGCCGAGACCAAGGTGACCCCGCCCCCACCCGTGCCAGTGTGGCTCGGATACGGGCGGGTTTGGGGGCTTCCAGGTGTTTCCGAGCGTCAATCTCGACAGCCTCGCCCGCCGGCCTGACGACTGCTGTCCGACGCCTGCCTGCTAGTTCACCCGGCGGGTTCGATGCGCACCAACAGTTGCCCACCAGCCACTGCGTCACCCACCGAAACCAGCACCTCACTCACAGTGCCACGCACAGCCGCGGTGATCTCCGTTTCCATCTTCATAGCCTCGAGCGACACCAGCACGTCGCCCTCATCGACCTCCTGGCCCGGCTTCACCTGCACCCGCACCACCGTGCCAGCCAGGGGTGCCGACACACCCTCGCCGGAGCCACCTCCGACACCGGTGGCCCCTGGGCCAGCGGACCCCCCAGCCGCGGCGACTGCGTGCTGAGGCACGAAGCCACCACCCATGAAGATTGCCCCCAGCGGCTGCCGGGTCTCCTCTTCCACCTCAACCTCGACGTCGTAGTCGACCCCATTGACCGTGACTTTCAACCGCATGCCGCGCTCACCTCACTCCGTGAATCAGATTGCGCCGCTGCATGGCAGCGCGGCCCTGCTGTGCCCACTCCGGTCGCGGGCTGTAACGAATCTGCTTGAGCTTTGCCCGATGGCCCAGGAACGCTGCCACGGCCGCGGTGATGGCCAACACCACCTCGTCGGGCACCGGCGGGGCGGGAATCTCTGCGCGCACCGACTGCAATTCACTTTCCAGGGCTTCCACTCGCGCAGCGAGCGCGGCCACCGTGGCCAGCAATTCCTCGAGGTCCGGCTCACTGCTCATGCCGGACCCAACCCGTGCTTCTTGGCCGGCCGCAAATCGCGCTTGGCTATCAGCATCTCCAACGACCGCGCGACATGCTCACGCGTGCGCGCGGGGTCGATGATGTCGTCGACCAACCCACGGGCAGCTGCCACGAACGGCGTCGAGAAAGTCTCGCGATACTCCTCGATCAACTCCGCCCGCCGCGCGGTCGGATCATCGGCTTCGGCGATCTCCCGCCGGAACACGATCTCAGCGGCACCCTCAGCACCCATCACCGCAATTTCCGCGGTTGGCCAAGCGAACACTCGATCTGCGCCCAGATCCTTCGAGCACATGGCCACATAAGCGCCGCCGTAGGCCTTGCGCAGCACGACCGTCACTTTCGGAACCGTTGCCGCCGAGTAGGCATAGAGCATCTTCGCACCGTGCCGGATGATTCCGTTGTGCTCTTGCGCCACACCTGGCAGGAACCCGGGCACATCCACAAGTGTGAGCAGCGGAATGTTGAACGCATTGCAGAACCGAACGAAGGCCGCTCCCTTGTCCGAGGCGTTGATGTCGAGCACCCCGGACAACTGCGTGGGCTGATTGGCGACGATACCCACCGTGCGACCGGTGATTCGACCGAAACCGACCACGATGTTCGGTGCAAATCCAGCCCGCACCTCGAGGAAGTCGCTGTAGTCGACGATCCGGGCGATCACCTCGCGCACGTCGTAGCCTTTACGCCCATCCACCGGCACCAGATCAGCCATTTCCGGATCCGGTTCGATCAGCGGATCGGGGTTGACGATCGGGGGATCCTCAGAGTTGTTCTGCGGTAGGAAACTCAGCAGTTTCTGCGTCACCAGAATCGCCTGCTCGTCATCGTCGACCACAAAGTGGTTGACCCCAGACAGCGCCATATGTGCGTCAGCCCCGCCGAGGTCCTCCCCCGTGACCTTCTCGCCAGTCACCTGGGCAATCACGTTCGGCCCGGTGATGAACATCGTCGACTTTCGGGTTTGGATGATGAAGTCGGTCAGCGCAGGAGAATACGCAGCGCCGCCGGCACACGGCCCGGCGATGATCGAAATCTGCGGCACAACGCCGGACAGCAGCACATTGTTGTAGAACACTCGCCCATAACCGGCCAGCGAATCGATACCCTCCTGCACTCGTGCGCCGCCGGAATCGTTGATGAAGACGAAGGGTGTCCCCGTCTTCAGGCTCGCCTTCATGGTGGCCGCGACCTTATCTGAGTGGACCTCACCGGCTGACCCTCCAGCCACCGTGAAGTCCTGCGAGGCCACGTGGACCGGGCGACCCAGCACGGCACCCTCGCCGGTGATGACACCATCGGCCGGCAACGTCGCATCGGCCAAGCCGAAGTACGTGGAGCGGTGCTGCGAGAACATTCCGGTCTCCAAAAAGGTTCCCGGATCCATCAGCGCCAGCACCCGCTCTCGCGCGGTGAGTTTGCCTTGATCGTGCTGCTTGGCAAGTTTCCGCTCACCACCGCCCAATTCCGTTTCCGCACGCCGTGCGTGAAGTTCCGCAGTGAGTTCGGCCATTGTTCGTTGTTTCGTCACGTCACACCCGTTCCACAGTCACGCGGTGCTGGTCACCGTCCATGTTGACCGAATACGTGATAGGTCCCTTCACGGGTCCGGTCCCGGCCGACTTCGCGTGCTTCGAGGCAGCCACCTCAGCCGGATCCAACCCGACGTTGCGCGGCCCCTCCGAGCGCTGCGCAAAGAATCCCGGAGCCACACCGGGGAACATAGCGTAGGTGAGAATGTCCTCGTCGGTTCCGTCGAAGCCGTTCAGTTCGGCGGCATCGGTTGCCAACTTGCCCCACTCCGGCGCCAATAGGTCGGCAGGCCGCTCGGTGATGGGTTGCTTACCGGTCTGGGCCACCGCGAGGTCGACCACTTCTGGGTCCATCACCCCCAGCGTCTGGCCGTAGTAGCCCATCATCAGGTCGGCAAACTCGGCCGTAAGCACCTTGTAGGGCCCCATCAGCACGTTGAACACCGCTTGCGTTCCGATGATCTGCGACGACGGGGTCACCAGCGGCGGGTAGCCAGCCACAGCCCGCACCCGGGGAACTTCGGCGAGCACCTCCTTCAGGCGGTCACCCGCCCCCTGCTGGCGAAGCTGGCTTTCCATGTTCGAAATCATGCCGCCGGGGATCTGCGAATCGAAGATATCGGTCTCCACCCCGGTGATGGTGGACATGAACTCGCTGTAATACGGGCGCACCCGCGCGAAGTGCTCCTTGATCGCAGCGAGCCGGTCGCTGTCGAGGTCGGTGTAGTAGGGCGTTCCGTCGAGCATCGCCACCAATGATTCAGTCGGGTTGTGCCCCGGTCCCAGCGACAACGACGAGATGGCCGTGTCCACAACATCCGCACCGGCCTCGATGGCCTTCATCAGGCTCACGAGGGTCACCCCGGTGGTGGCGTGGCAGTGCACGTGGATGCGCACATCGGTGCCGAGGTCGTCCTTGATCGCCTTGACGATGTCGTAGGCCGGTTGCGGTTTGAGCAGGGCAGCCATGTCCTTGATACACAGCGAGTCGCACCCGAGGTCCATCAGGTCCCGAGCGAGCTGCACGTAGCCTTCCACCGTGTGCAGCGGGCTCTCGGTGTAACAGATGGTGCCCTGGGCGTGCTTGTCCACCCGGCGCACCGCCGCGATGGCCTGGCGCACGTTGCGTACATCGTTGAGGGCGTCGAACACTCGGAAAACGTCCATGCCGTTCTCCGCGGACTTCTCCACGAACCGATCGACCACGCCATCTTCATAGTGGCGGTATCCCAGCAGGTTCTGGCCGCGCAGCAGCATCTGCAGGCGACTGTTCGGCATGAGTTCCCGGAACGTGCGCAGCCGCTCCCACGGATCTTCGTTGAGGAACCGGATGCACGCGTCGTAGGTGGCGCCACCCCAACACTCCACCGACCAGAAACCGGCTGCATCGATGTCAGCGCAGGCATCCACCATGTCCTCAAGTGCAAGCCTGGTGGCCATCAGGCTCTGGTGGGCGTCGCGCAGGACGAGCTCCGTCACACCGATTTCGCGCCGATTGCCCGCTGATACATCAGAAACAGAGGATTCATGAACCATAGTTCCTATTATGCCAGGTCCGGACTCGCCAAGCCGGACGCCATCAGAACTGCTGCGGTGCCCGGGTTCGCGGTGACTTGGGCCGACTGGGGTTTCCTGGTCAGACATCACCGCGGGTGCGCCCGAGTGCGGCCTCGATGCGCGCGAGCGACTGTTCGCGGCCGAGCAACTCCATCGATTCGAACAGCGGCGGGGATACCCGACGGCCGGTGATGGCCACCCGAACGGCTCCGAAAGCCTTGCGGGGTTTGAGCCCTAGCCCTTCCACCAGGCTGGCACGCAAGGCAGTCTGAATCGTCTCGGTGGTCCAATCCGACAGCGTGGACAGGGACTCCAACGCGGCGGCCAGGGCTTCCGCGCCGGCATCGAGCACCATCTGGGCGTCGCGCTCGTCGAGGACGAAATCCGCCGGCGCAACAAATAGGAACCCCAGCATGCCCGGAGCTTGGTCGAGAGTTTCCATCCGTTGCGACACCAGCGGGGTCGCCGCCCGCAGCAACTGCCTCTGTTCTGCAGTCAGGGAGTCGCCCACGAGTCCGGCGGCGCGTAGGAACGGCACCATGCGGTTGGCGAGATCATCCACGTCAAGAGCCCGAATCCAGTCCCCGTTGATGGCCGTGCACTTCTTCAGGTCGAAACGTGCGGGGTTGAGGTTGACCTTGGCAACGTCGAAGGCCTCAGCCATCTGGGCCAGCGAAAAGTGCTCCTGATCGCCGCCGAACGACCAGCCGAGTAGCGCCAGGTAGTTCGCCAGACCTTCGGGCAGATAGCCACGCTCCAGATAAAGCAGCAAACTTGACTCGGGGTCCCGCTTGCTGAGCTTGCGATTACCCTCACCCATCACATAGGGCAAGTGTCCGAACTGCGGAGTCCGACCGGAGCCCACACCGACTGCCGCCAGCGCCTCGTACATCGCCAACTGCCGCGGCGTGGACGACAACAAGTCCTCTCCGCGCAGCACGTGCGTAATCTCCATCAGGGCGTCATCCACTGGGTTCACCAGGGTGTAGAGCGGCTCTCCGTTGGCACGCACAATGACGAAATCCGGCACGTGCTCGGCCGCAAAAGCCAGCGGACCGCGCACGAGGTCGTCCCACTCCCACGACCGGTTCGGCATGCGCAGTCGCACCACAGGAGCGCGACCCTCGTTCCGGTAGGCGGCGCGCTGGTCCGCTGTGAGATCCCGACAGTGGCCGTCGTAGCCCGGAGCACGTTTGGCTGCGCGGGCCCGCTCCCGCGCTTGCTCGAGTTCGGTCGGCGAGCAGAAACACTCATACGCCCATCCGGCAGCCAGCAGTTTGGCGGCAACGTCGGCATACATCGGCATCCGCTCGGATTGTCGGTACGGGCCATACGGACCACCGACCTCAGGACCCTCATCCCAATCCAGCCCCAGCCAGCGCACCGCCGTCAGCAGAGCCTCGTAGCTCTCCTCAGAGTCCCGGGCGCTATCGGTGTCTTCGATCCGGAACACGAACGTGCCGCCGGTGTGTCTGGCATAGGCCCAGTTGAACAGCGCCGTCCGGAGCATTCCCACATGCGGATTGCCCGTCGGTGACGGACAGAACCGCACCCGCACGTGCTCGGGAGTCCCTGTGGTCGACTCCGTCGCGTTCGCTGCCGCCGCCATCAGGAAGCCCCGGTACCGACGCGACCGCGCTGCAGCAAGCCGTAATCCACGGCATCCTGCAGGGCCATCCAAGAAGCTGCCACCACGTTGTCATGTACGCCGACGGTGGTCCACGAATCTTCGTGGTCTTGGGTGCCTACCAACACCCGAGTGACCGCGTCGGTCCCGCGCACCCCCTCGACGATTCGGACCTTGTAGTCGGTCAATTCCATATCGTCGAGTTCGGGGTAGATCACACCCAACGCCTGCCGAAGCGCCCGGTCCAGCGCATTCACCGGACCGTTTCCCTCGCCGGTGGCCACAATCCGCTCACCTCCTGCGTGCACTTTCACGGTCGCCTCGCTGAGCACCTGACCATCCGGACGTTGCTCCACGATGGCCCGCCAAGATTCCACGTCGAATCCCCGCACTTGTTCCCCCATGGCAGAGCGCAGCAGCAGTTCGAAGGAGGCGTCCGCTGCTTCAAACGTCCAACCCTTGGCCTCGCGATCTTTGACCACTTCCACGATTTCGGAGATCACCTCGGGCGCGTCCGACACATCGATGCCGAGTTCCTTGCCCTTGAGTTCGACTGACGCCCGGCCGGCCATCTCGGTGACCAAAACGCGCATATCGTTACCCACCAGGTGCGGGTCGATGTGGTTGTACAGATCGTGATCGACGCGCAGCGCACTGGCGTGCAATCCCGCCTTGTGCGCGAACGAACTCACTCCCACATACGGCTGATGGGTGTCGCGCGGCAGGTTGGCCATGGCGGCCAGCGCGTTGGAGGCGCGGACCATGTCCGCCATGCCTTCGGGCGTGAGCACCGGGATGTCGAGTTTCAGCGCGAGGTTGGCACCCACCACGAACAAGTCGGCGTTGCCGGTGCGTTCGCCATAGCCGTTTGCGGTGACTTGGGCGTGGGTGACGCCAGCCTCCACCGCGGTCACGGTGTTGGCCACTGCGCAGCCAGTGTCGTCCTGGCAGTGGATGCCCAGTTTGGCTTCCGGCACAGCTTGCCGGACTGCTTCGACGATCCGCGCGATCCCCAACGGCAGCATGCCGCCATTGGTGTCACACATCACCACCGCTTCGGCGCCGGCTTCATGCGCAGTGCGTGCCACCGCGACGGCGTAGTCCGGGTCGGTCTTGTAGCCATCGAAGAAATGCTCGCAGTCCACGAACACCCGGCGGCTTTGGCTCACCATGTACTCCACGGTGTCGCGCACCATGGCGAGGTTCTCTTCCTTGGTGGTTTTCAAGGCACGCAGCACGTGACGCACGTCGGACTTCGCCACCACTGTGATCACTGGGGTGTCAGCCGCCAGCAGCGCTGCGACCTGTGGGTCTCGCCGGACGTCCACCCCGGCCTTGCGGGTGGCGCCGAACGCCACCAGCAACGCATGTCTTAGCTTCAGTTCGGTCTTGGCTCGAGCGAAGAACTCGGTGTCCTTGGGCAGGGCGCCGGGCCAACCGCCCTCGATAAAGTCCACGCCTAGGCGGTCCAGGATCCCGGCCACAGCGAGTTTGTCATTCACGGAATAGGAGATGCCTTCGCGCTGGGCGCCATCGCGCAAGGTGGTGTCATAAAACTGGAAACCGGTGGGGCTATTGCTCATGTCTAATCCAAAAGTTGAAGGTGAGAGTTGTTCCAGGTGGACCGATGGTGTGCTCGCCAACCTCGTCGTGACCGGCCCGGGGGCGCGACGAGGTCAACCAATTCGGCGTACCCAACGGTGCGGGTCTGGAGCGCGACCAGTCTGGATGTCAAGTAAAGCCTGACGCAGGCGCATCGCGATGGGGCCGGGTGAGCCGTCGCCAACTTCCCAACTATGGGTATGCGAACGCACCGATCCCACGGGCGTGATGACCGCAGCAGTCCCGCAGGCAAATACTTCGGTGATGGCCCCGGACTCGCAATCCTCACGCCACTGGTGGCGGCTGATCCGACCCTCCCCCACGTCGTAGCCGAGATCTGCGGCCAATGTGAGCAGGGATTCCCGGGTGATACCTGGCAGCAACGAACCGGTGAGTTCCGGCGTCACCAGTCGAGCATCGTCGCCTTCGCCGTAGACGAAGAACAGATTCATGCCGCCCATTTCTTCGACCCACAGGCGCTCGGCGGCATCGAGCCACACCACCTGATCACAGCCCCGGTCAGCCGCCTGGGATTGCGCGATGAGCGATGCGGCGTAGTTGCCTGCGCACTTGGCTTCCCCGGTACCACCCGGAGCCGCACGCACATATTCTTCCGATATCCACACCTTGACCGGCTCCACGCCATTGCGGAAATACGAGCCAGCGGGAGCGGCGATCACCAAGAACAGGTAGTCGGCCGACGGTTTCACTCCCAACGCGATTTCGGTGCCCAGCATGAACGGTCGGATGTACAGCGATCGTTCCGGGTCGTCAGGCACCCACCGGCGCTCCAGATCGACCAGCGCAGCGATGCTGTCGAGGAAATACTCTTCGGGGATCTCAGGCATCGCCAGGCGCATCGCGGAACGGTTGAAACGTTTGGCGTTGCGTTCAGGCCGGAACAGCGCCACCTCCCCATCGGGATGCCGATAGGCCTTCAGCCCTTCAAAGATGCTCTGGCCGTAGTGCAGAAAGTTGGTGGAGGGATCAAAACTCAGCGGCGCATACGGCACGATCTCCGGGTGGCTCCAGACCCCGTCGCGGAACTCGGCGCGCACCATGTGGTCGCACGGGAACGACGCAAATCCGGGTTCGGTGAGGATCCGGGCCACATCTTGATCCGCAGTTGCCGAAGGCGATCGGCGCACCATCACCTGCACCATCTCGTCAGCCCTCCACCTTGGCCACGAGGGCATCGCCAATGTCGGCGGTGCTGCGCGCGGAGTCGCCACGGGAGGCGAGGTCAGCCGCCACGGCCGACTCCACGGCGGCCGCCGCGTCCGTTTCGCCGAGGTGTTCGAGCATCATGGCCACGCTGAGCACAGTGGCGGTCGGATCGGCCAGACCCCGACCGGCAATATCCGGCGCACTGCCGTGGACAGGTTCGAACATCGACGGATGCACCCGGGTGGCATCGATGTTGCCGCTGGCGGCCCGGCCGATGCCCCCGGCGATCGCCGCGCCGATATCGGTGATGATGTCGCCGAAGAGATTGTCGGTGACCACGACGTCAAACCGGCCCGGGTCCGTGATGAAGAACATCGAGGCCGCATCCACATGGACATAGTCAGTGGTGATGTCCGGGTACTGCGCCGCCACCTCGGCGAAGACGCGCGTCCACAGCGCCCCGGCGTTGGTCAGCACGTTGGTCTTGTGCACGAGCGTGACGTGACCGCGTCGCCGCTCCGCCCGCGCGAACGCATCACGCACGATCCGCTCGACCCCGAAGGCAGTGTTGAGGCTCTCCTCGACAGCGACTTCTTGCGGGGTACCCGTCCGCAGCGATCCACCCGCGCCCACGTAGGGACCCTCGGTGCCTTCGCGGCACACCACCATGTCGATATCGGTTGGGCCCTTGCCGGCCAGCGGTGTCGACACCCCCGGGTAGAGCTTGACGGGACGCAAGTTGATGTGGTGATCGAGGCGAAAGCGCAGTTTCAGCAGCAGCCCGCGTTCTAGCACCCCAGGTGGTACTCGCGGATCACCCACAGCCCCTAAAAGGATGGCGTCGTAGGTAGCAATGTCAGCTAGTTCCGATTCCGGCAGGACATCGCCGGTGGTGAGGTAGCGCTGGGCGCCGAGATCAAAATCTGTGGTGTCGAAGGCCAGTCCAAAGCGGTTGCTGACAGCCTGGAGCACCTTGCGGCCCTCGGCCACGACTTCGGTGCCGATGCCGTCACCTGGAATCACTGCAATGCGATACGTATGTCCCACGACGCCTAAGCCTAATGCGCCGAACCGTCCGGTCGGCTCTGGGTCCGCACGCGACGGCGGCAACGACTTCCGAGTTGACAATCCGAGAGCTGGGTCACCACGCCCAGCACCGTTGGTCGCGCGTCGGGCAGAGCGCTGCTACGCTTCGGTTCATGTTGCAGGCGCTGCTACTTCTTCGCTGCCGCGGCGAGGCCTGAACCACCGGCCCCCTCGTCGCGGAGACGGCGTGCGCCGGTCGCCCGTTATCCCACGACAGGACCCCCATGAACCACATTCGTAGTAGTCAGCAGCCTTCGTCCATGCCATTCCATCGTTATCAATCATTCACGCCAGTGGCCCTCGCCGACCGCACGTGGCCGTCCCAGGTAACCACCGCCGCACCCCGCTGGTGCGCAGTGGACTTGCGGGACGGCAACCAAGCTTTGATCGACCCGATGTCTCCAGGCCGCAAGCTGCGCATGTTTGAACTTCTCGTCAAGATGGGTTTCAAGGAGATCGAGGTCGGGTTTCCGTCCGCCAGTCAGACGGACTTCGACTTCGTCCGGCAGTTGATCGAAGAGAACCTGATCCCCGACGATGTGGTGATCCAGGTGCTCACCCAGTCGCGGGACCACCTGATCGAGCGCACTTTCGAAGCGATCCGCGGAGCCAAGCAGGCGATCGTGCACCTGTACAACTCAACGTCGACTCTGCAGCGGCGGGTGGTGTTCGGCCTCGACCGCGATGGGATCAAAGACATTGCGGTGCACGGCGCGCAGTTGTGCTTGAAGTACGCCGACACAGTGCCGGAGACCGATGTGTACTTCGAGTACTCCCCCGAGAGCTTCACCGGCACCGAACTCGACTTCGCCGTGGAGGTGTGCAATGCCGTCAACGATGTCTGGCAGCCCACTGCGGACCACAAAGTCATCATCAATCTGCCGGCGACCGTGGAGATGTTTTCCCCGAACGTCTACGCCGACGCCGTGGAATGGATGAATCGTCACCTTGCCTACCGCGATGGCATCGTCTTGAGCCTGCACCCGCACAACGACCGCGGCACCGCCGTTGCGGCCGCAGAACTGGGTTACCTCGCCGGGGCCGACCGCATTGAAGGTTGCCTGTTTGGCAACGGCGAACGCACCGGCAACGTCTGCCTGGTGACGCTGGCACTGAACCTCTTCAGCCAGGGCATCGACCCGGAGTTGGAACTGTCGGACATTGACGACATTCGGCGCACGGTCGAGTACTGCACCCAGCTGTCGGTGCCGGAGCGCCACCCCTACGGCGGCGATCTGGTGTTCACCGCGTTCTCCGGGTCGCATCAGGACGCCATCAACAAAGGGCTCAAGCACATGGAGGCAGATTCCGCAGCCGCCGGTGTCGGAGTGGACGACTTCCGCTGGGCAGTGCCCTACCTGCCAATCGATCCCAAAGACATCGGGCGCACGTACGAGGCTGTGATTCGCGTGAACTCGCAGTCCGGCAAGGGCGGCGTGGCCTACATCATGCGCACCGAAC
>CAZVKB010000019.1:0-14035 GCA_964627505.1 uncultured Actinomycetes bacterium
CGGTTCGGGTCGCAACTGGGTGGTGGTGGCAGGCGGTCGGCCAGACGCCGACAGCCATGCGCATCCGCCGCCGATAACGCCACGGCTACAGCTCGGTTACTCTGACGTGGATGGTGTGCAGCGGCCGACTCGCTCACGAGCGACACCGCGGCTCAGAAGTTCCACGCGGTTGCAGAAAGTGAGGCGGGTGAGCCGTGGACATCCTGCGCGATCCGCGCCAGCGGACCATCGGGATCGTTGTGGTGTCCGCCGTCGCCCTGCTGATGCTCGTCGTCGTGTTGGTGTGGCGCACCCAATCCGCGACACCGCTGAATCCCCCTCCGCCTACCGGCACACCCGCCACAATCATCCTGATCCCCGGCTACGGCGGCGGCACCGACGGCTTCAACACCCTCACCTCGCAGTTGCGCGGTTCGGGCGCAAAGGTGCTGATCCTCAACATCGGCAACGGCGAAGGCGACATCAATGACTACGCCACCTCCCTGCAACAAGTCACCCGCGAATCGGCCGCCCCCGTCGCCTGGATCGGCTACAGCATGGGCGGACTGATCGCCCGGCGTGCCTACACCGCCGACCTCGTGCCGCTCGTCTCCAGCATCACCTCCTGGGGTTCGCCGCTGCAAGGGACAAAGTCGGCCGCCCTGGCCAACTTCGCCAACGCCTGCCCCACCGCGTGTCAGCAGATGGACCCCGGTTCGGAGTTCCTCGACTCCCTGCCGCGCTGGCCCAATCCACCAGCCCGCTGGGTCTCGATCTACTCCCCCGACGATGAAGTGATCCGGCCCTACGACTCCTCCGAACTCGACGAAACCGGCGTCGTGAACATTGATCTCGGCGCGTGTTCCCCCGCCACCACACCCACCCACAGCGAGTTGCCCGCAAACCCGGTGGTGCTCTCTCTCACGAAGGCCAACTTGTCCGGCCAAACCGTCACCTGCTGAAATCCGTCACCTGCGCACACCCGTCGCCGACTGATCCCACCTAGCCATCAGAACCGGCGCGCGCATCCGCCGCGCGCATCCGTCCGCGCGGCGCCCCCTATGGCACCCCACTACTGCCCGAGTTTGCCCGCCAACGTCCTCCCCCACGCCCGCGCTCGATCCACCTCACCTTCGACCAGCGGCCCAGTGGTGTCGACCACATAAAAGTGCTCGGCCGGCGCCACGAGGTGGGCCCCGAGTTTCCGCACACGCTTTTCCGTGGTTCGGGAGGCGTGATCGAGTTTGGTGAGGGTCTTCGGATGATCCATGCGGGTATCGAACGCCACCGCAGCCTGGCCCGGCACCAACGTGGCGGCGTCCAACCACTCCCGGATCCCGATCCGGGCCGAAATCACCTCGCGCGCACTTTTGGTCGCGGCGTCGGCGCGGGTGTTCGGACGCGGCAGGCCGAAGGCATGCGTGGGCGAGCCGAGCACCAGTAGATCCACTCCGGCGGGGATCTCGATAGGCGCTTCGCCAACCTCGACCACAGTCACAAAATCCTCCGGCCCATTGCAGACCTCGGAAATTCCCGCTCCGACACTCTTGGCCACTGTGGCCGCATCACCAAACATCGACTCGTAGATCACCAAAGCCCTCATGGCTTCACGCTACCCAAGGCACAGGCCGCCCGCGCGCAGAGCAAACACCCGGTGCGGAATTCCGGAAGTTGCTATCCAGCCCTGGGGTCGCCAAGCACATCGGTCACCAGTGCGGCGATCGCCGAACGCTCCGAACGTGTCAGCGTCACATGCGCAAACAAGGGGTGTCCCTTGAGTTTTTCCACCACCGCCACCACCCCGTCATAGCGGCCCACCCGCAAGTTATCCCGCTGGGCCACATCGTGGGTGAGCACCACCCGCGAATCCCGTCCGATCCGTGAGAGCACCGTGAGCAGCACATTGCGCTCCAGCGACTGCGCCTCGTCCACGATCACAAACGAATCGTGCAGACTGCGGCCGCGAATGTGCGTCAGCGGCAGTACCTCCAGCATTCCCCGATCAATCACTTCATCTACTACCTCGGACGTGGTGATCGCACCCAACGTGTCGAACACCGCCTGCGCCCACGGATTCATCTTGTCGCCCTCGGTGCCGGGCAAGTAGCCGAGTTCCTGCCCACCCACCGCGTACAAAGGCCGAAACACCACCACCTTGCGATGTGCCCGGCGTTCCAACACCGCCTCCAGCCCCGCACACAATGCGAGCGCCGACTTGCCGGTCCCGGCGTTTCCGCCCAGGGAGACGATCCCGACCTCCGGGTCGAGCAGCAGCTCGACCGCGATCCGCTGTTCCGCGGAACGTCCGTGAATCCCGAATGCCTCCCGATCACCGCGGACCAACCGCACCTGTTTGCCGGGTGTCACCAGACCCAGGGCACTGCCGCGCGGGGACAGCAACACCAATCCGGTGTGACAGGGCAAATCCCGCGCCTCGTCCACATCGACAATCTCGCGGTGATACAGCTCATCGACCACCTCGGTGTCGACTTCCAATTCAGCCATGCCGGTCCACCCGCTGGTGATGGCCAACTCGGCGCGGTATTCCTCAGCCGGTAACCCGACAATCGAGGCTTTGACCCGCATCGGCAGGTCTTTGCTCACCACTACGACGTCCCGGCCTTCGGCAGCCAAGTGAGCGGCGACCGCCAAAATCCGCGTGTCGTTGTCACCTATCCGCAAACCTGCCGGCAGCACCTGCGGATCGGCGTGGTTGAGTTCCACCTGCAGCCAGCCGCCATCGGGCAGCGGCACTGCCTCGTGCAGTCCCCCATGCGCGACCCGGAGATCGTCCAGCAACCGCAGCGCGGTCCGCGCGAAATACCCCAGTTCAGGGTGGCTGCGCTTGGCTTCCAGCTCAGTGATCACCACCACCGGCAGCACGACGTCGTGTTCATCGAAGCGAACGATCGCCTGCGGATCGGCGAGCAGCACGCTGGTGTCGAGAATGTACGTCCGCACCCCCCGGCGGCTCTCATCACGATGGGTCATCGGACACCTCCGAAAGGGCAGCTGCTGCCGAAGGCCCGGACACCTACCGGCATGCAGTGAACCTAACCCGCACACCGCAGCCAGCACGGTCACGCCACGCCGGTAACGGCGCAGACCGTTCACCGCTCATCGCAGCACAGCGACCGTTGGGCGACCCGAGCCCAACCGATGACAGACCCGCCCCAGCCGCTCGGCGCACCACCTGTGCCACCACTTCCCATCACTGCTGCGCACTGCCTAGCGTCAAGTCACCGCAGGCAACCACCGCGGCTATCCCTGACCCCCACTGACTGCGAGTACCGGAGGAACCACCCATGAGCAGCATCGACGGACTTCCCAAAGTCGGGGGCGACCCCGGCCCGGAGGCCTACTCCCGCGTCCAACAATCCCCAGAGTTCCGCGAGCTCCGGCGCCGCTATCGCGGGTTCGCCTTCCCGATGACGGCGGCATTTCTGATTTGGTATTTCATGTTCGTCTTCGCCTCGGTGTTTGCCCCGAAGTGGATGGGCACCGAGATCCCATTCTTCGGCAACATCGGCATCCTCTTCGGCCTGCTGCAGTTTGTCAGCACCGGCCTGATCACGTGGCTGTACGTGCGCCACGCCAACCGCAAACTCGACCCCCTGGCCACCGAAATTCGCGACGAGATGGAAGGCAACGTCTGATGAATCTCACCACCCTCCCCGCAGCCGCCGTCGCCGGCAGCCCGGTCGTCAACATGGCGATCTTCCTGGCGTTCGTGGCCGTCACCATGATCATCGTGATCCGCGCCTCCCGTGGCAACAAGACCGCGGCCGATTACTACGCCGGCGGCCGGTCCTTCACCGGCGGCCAGAACGGCACCGCCATCGCCGGTGACTACCTGTCCGCGGCCAGCTTCCTCGGCATCACCGGCGCGATCGCCCTCACCGGTTTTGACGGCTTCCTGTACTCCATCGGATTCCTGGTGGCCTGGCTCGTGGCATTGCTGCTCGTGGCTGAACTGCTGCGCAACACCGGCAAGTTCACGATGGCTGACGTGCTCGCATTCCGGATGCGTCAACGCCCCGTCCGCACTGCCGCCGCCATCTCCACCCTCGCCGTGTCGTTGTTCTATCTGCTTGCGCAGATGGCCGGCGCTGGCGGTCTGGTGAGTCTGCTGATGGGCATCACCGGCACCGTCGGGCAATCGATCACCATCGCCGTTGTGGGCGTGCTGATGATCGTGTACGTGCTGGTGGGCGGGATGAAGGGCACCACCTGGGTGCAGATCATCAAAGCAGTCCTGCTGATTGCCGGCGCCGCACTGATGACCTTCTGGGTGCTGGGCAAGTACGGTTTCAGTTTCCCCGCACTGCTCACCGGCGCCACCGACGCCTCGCCGTTGGGCGAGGCCATGCTCGATCCGGGCGCCAAGTACGGCATCAACACGCTGACCAAGGTGGACTTCATCTCCCTGTCGATGGCCCTCGTGCTCGGCACCGCCGGTCTACCCCACGTGCTGATGCGGTTCTACACCGTCCCGACGTCCAAGGAAGCCCGCAAGTCGGTGGTCTGGGCGATCTCCCTGATCGGCATGTTCTACCTGTTCAGCCTGGTGCTGGGCTTCGGTGCCGCGGCACTGGTGGGGCCGGAGAAGATCCTCGGCGCCCCAGGCAAGGCCAACTCAGCCGCACCGCTGCTGGCCTACGAACTCGGCGGCACCCTGTTGCTGGGCTTCATTTCAGCCGTCGCTTTCGCCACGATTCTGGCGGTGGTCGCCGGCCTGACGATCACCGCGAGTGCATCGTTCGCCCACGACATCTACGCCAGTGTGATCAAACGTGGCAACCTCGCCGCAGACAAAGAGGTGAAGGTGGCCCGGATCTCCGCAGTGGTGATCGGGTTGGTGGCGATCGTCGGCGGGATCCTGGCCAAAGACCAGAACATCGCCTTCCTGGTGGCTCTGGCCTTCGCGGTCGCCGCGTCGGCCAACCTTCCGACCATCTTGTACTCGTTGTTCTGGAAGGGCTTCAACACCCGCGGTGCGTTGTGGAGCATCTATGGCGGCCTGATCAGCTCCATCGGGTTGATCATCTTCTCCCCGGTGGTGTCCGGCAAGCCAGTGGACGCGGTCACCGGCAAGAGTGCCTCGATGATCCAGGGCGTGGACTTCTCCTGGTTCCCGCTGGACAACCCGGGTCTGGTCTCGATCCCGCTCGCGTTCTTCTTGGGCTGGCTTGGCGCGGTCACCTCCAAGGAGCACGACGCCGCCAAGTACGCCGAAATGGAGGTGCGCTCGCTCACCGGCGCCGGTGCCGAAAAGGCCACCGTCGCGCACTAGCCCGGTCGCGCGCGCACCTGCGCACCAGCTGCCCGGGCGCCAGGCGGATCAAACCCCTGGCGTCCGGGCCCTCCACCGCCTACGATCCACAGCAATCGCCCGCACCGACCCCCACTGGGCCCGGCACCTATTCCCACACCACCTGTGACCTCGCTCCACCCGCCTCGGAAAGGCTTGACCATGTCTGCTGATGCTCTCGAAAACCTGATGACCGAAGACCGTTCCTTCCCGCCGTCGCAGGAGTTTGCCGCACAGGCGAACGGCACTGCTGAGTTGTACACCGAAGCCGCCGCCGATCGGCTCGGCTTCTGGGCTGACCAAGCCCGCGACCTGGTGAGTTGGGACACCGACTTCACCGAGGTGCTCGATTGGAGCAACCCGCCGTTCGCCCGCTGGTTCGGCGACGGCGAACTGAACCTGGCCTACAACTGCGTGGATCGCCATGTGGAATCCGGCCATGGCGAGCAAGTGGCCATTCACTGGGTGGGCGAGCCGGCCGATGACACGCGCACGATCACGTATGCCGACCTGCAGCGGGAGGTCAACAAGCTTGCCAATGCACTCACCGAACTCGGTGTGGGCAAGGGCGACGTGGTGGCCATCTACATGCCGATGATCCCGGAAGCGGTGGCGGCGATGCTGGCCTGCGCCCGGCTGGGGGCACCGCACTCGGTGGTATTCGGCGGTTTCTCGGCCGAGGCGCTGCGTTCCCGGATCGAGGATGCCCAAGCTAAAGCGGTGATCACCGCCGACGGCGGCTACCGACGCGGCAAGCCCTCAGGCTTGAAGCCGATCGTGGATGAGGCCTTGGAGCTCGGCGCGGACAGCATCGAAAACGTGATCGTGGTGCAGCGCACCGGCCAACCGGTTGGCTGGATGGAAGGCCGCGACCACTGGTGGCACGACCTCGTCGAACGGCAGAGCCCGGAACACATCTACACCCCGCACAATGCCGAGGACACGCTGTTCATCCTCTACACCTCCGGCACCACTGGAAAACCCAAGGGCATCAAGCACACCTCCGGGGGCTACCTCACGCAGGCGGCCTACACGTTCCGCAATGTCTTCGACATCAAGCCCGACACCGATGTCTACTGGTGCACCGCCGACGTCGGCTGGGTCACTGGCCACTCCTACATCGTGTACGGCCCGCTGGCCAATCGCGCCACCCAGGTGATGTACGAAGGCACGCCGGACACCCCGCACAAGGGTCGGCTGTGGGAGATCGTGGCCGACTATGGCGTAACCATCCTCTACACCGCTCCGACCCTGATCCGCACGATGATGAAGTGGGGTCACGAGTACCCCGCAGCCCACGACTTGTCCAGCCTGCGGCTGTTGGGATCGGTGGGCGAACCGATCAACCCGGAAGCGTGGATGTGGTATCGCCGGGTGATCGGCGGGGATCGCTGCCCGATCGTCGACACCTGGTGGCAGACCGAGACCGGCGCAATCATGATCTCCCCCCTACCCGGTGTGACGGCCACGAAGCCGGGCTCCGCGCAAGTGGCGCTCCCCGGCATCGCCGTCGATGTGCTCGACGACCAGGGTGTGGCGGTGCCCGATGGCCACGGCGGCTATCTGGTGTTGACCGAGCCGTGGCCGGCCATGCTGCGCACGATTTGGGGTGACGACCAGCGCTTCGTAGACACCTACTGGGCTCGATTCCCCGGCCAGTACTTCGCCGGCGACGGGGCCAAAAAGGATGAAGACGGTGACCTGTGGCTGCTCGGCCGCGTGGACGACGTCATGAACGTCTCCGGCCACCGGATCTCCACCACGGAGGTGGAATCGGCGCTGGTGTCACACGAGGCAGTGGCCGAGGCCGCGGTCGTCGGTGCCGCCGATGAGATGACCGGCCAGGGCATCGTGGCTTTCGTGATTCTGCGAGCCCATGCCGCTGACGACCCCGACATCGTCACGCATCTGCGCAATCATGTGGCGCACGAAATCGGCCCCATCGCCAAGCCCCGGCAGATTCTCGTGGTGGCCGAACTGCCCAAGACCCGTTCCGGGAAAATCATGCGCCGACTGCTGCGCGATGTGGCCGAAAACCGCGAAATCGGCGATGTCACCACCCTGGCCGACTCGTCGGTGATGGAGTTCATCAAGACCGGCTTGGCCGGCGGCAACGACTAGCCGCGTACCGGTGCTCTCGACTAGCCGCTCGTGAACGCCTGGTTGCTCGCCGCCGTGGCGATCAGCGGTGCCATCGTGCTGGCAGTGCTGATCGCGCGTGCGGTGCGCGGCCGCACCCGGCTGGGCAGTGAAGTCGACGCGGCTACCTATCGCACACTGCACATCGCTGGGCGGGCGGCCCCGCATCTGCGCGGCGGACTGACCTCGACCAGCGCGCAAGGGGCGGCCCGTCACCTGCGGATGTTGTTGGGCGTGGACGCCTTGGCCATCACCGACCGGGCGACCACTCTGGCGTGGGATGGTGCTGGCGAACGGTCCCAGGACATGGCCGTCGGGCACGCCCGCAGCACGCTGGACCAGGGCACGGTGACTGTGGTGTCACCGGAACGCGCCCGGGACGTTTCGGCCATGTTCAAGTCCGGAGTGGCCGTCCCGCTGACCTCCGACGACGTGGTGATCGGGGCGATTGTGGCGTACTCGGCGCATCGTGCCGGCCCCCCGCTGATTCGAGCGGCCGAAGAAGTCGCCACCTTCACATCCGGACAACTGGAACTCGCCGAACTCGACCGCACCCGCGCGCAGAGCGCCGAGGCGGAAGTGCGCGCATTGCGCGCGCAAATCTCACCGCACTTTCTGTTCAACTCGCTGTCTGCCATCGCGTCGTTTGTGCGCACCGATCCCGACCGGGCCCGGGAACTCTTGCTGGATTTCGCCGAGTTCACCCGTTATAGCTTCCGCTCGCACGGCCGATTCACTGCTTTGGCTGACGAGCTCACCTCGATCGAGCAGTACCTTCTGCTCGAGCAGGCGCGCTTCGGGGATCGGCTGCAGGTGAAGTTGCGCGTCGACCCGGAGGTGCTCAGCGTCCGGATTCCCTATCTGTGTATTCAACCTCTGGTGGAAAACGCTGTGCGTCACGGCTTGGAAGCGCGGGCCAACGCTGGCACCATCACCCTCATGGCTCTCGACCGTGGCGCGGAGTGTCTCATCACCGTCGAGGACGACGGTGTGGGCAACGACCCCGAGGTGATCCGCCGTAGCCTGTCCGGGGAGCCCGGTGACCATGTGGGTCTGGCGAATGTCGATGAGCGGTTGCGTACGGCTTTCGGCGACGATCACGGCCTGGTGGTGGAGACCGCCCCGATGGCTGGCACCAAAGTGATCATGCGGGTGCCCAAGTACGCGACCGGAGTGAGCGACACATGACCGTCGGGTTGCGCGTGCTGGCTGTCGACGACGAGCCACCGGCGCTGGCCGAATTGGTGTATCTCCTCGAGCAAGACGCGGGCATCGCCGTGGTGACCCCTGCCGGCACGGCTACCGACGCCCTCGCCGCGCTGCAGCAAGATGACTTCGACGCTGTGTTCCTCGACATCCGGATGCCGGGGATGACCGGCCTGCAAATCGCTGGGCTCCTCGGACGCTTCGAACAGCCACCCGCAGTGGTATTCGTAAGCGCCTACGACACCCACGCCGCGGATGCGTTCGACATCGACGCGGTGGATTTTGTGCGCAAACCGGTGCGTCCTGCGCGGCTTGCGCAAGCCGTGCAGCGGGTGGCGGCTCGACGCCGGGAACCCCCCAACGCCACACCTTCCCCGAGCGCCCCGGAACCAACCGACACCCCCGCGCCGACCTCAACCGACGAGACGCTGGCCGTGGAACTCGGCGGGGTGGTGAGTTATCTGCGTCGTTCCCAAGTGGTGTTCGCCGAAGCGCGCGGCGATTACGTGCGACTGCATACCAGGGCGGCGGCGCATCTGGTCCGCCTGTCGCTGCGCGCGCTGGCCGAGCAGTGGGCTGATGCCGGTTTTGTGCGGGTGCACCGGCAATACGTGGTGAACACCGCCTACGTCGAACAACTGCGGAGCACCGCGGGACGGCTGTCCATCGACTTGGGCGCCGGACAGTCAGTGCCGGTGAGCCGCCGGTATACGGCAGCGGTGAAATCCGCGCTGGTGGCCGCGCACCGCCTGGATCGGCCACCCTCATGATGGGAGATCAACCACCTGCTCGGATCCGGGTGAGCGGACCTCGGCGCGATGTCCGGCGGGCGCCGCGCCGGACCGTCGCCACGGAGATCGATGAGCAAACGCGCGTGGGCGACGTCTATGTGCGCACGCTGGTGCGCACCCAATTGCGTTTGGGGCTGGCCACTGTGGCGCTCGTGGTGGTGCCGCTGGCGTGTCTGCCGCTGGTTTTCGGACTCTGGCCACAGGTGCAGGAGCTGCGCATCGGCCCGCTGCCGCTCTGGTGGGCCATCCTCGGCTTCGCGGTGTATCCCGCAATCCTGGGGGTGGGCTGGTGGTATGTGCGTACCGCTACCCGCAACGAGGCCCAGTTCGCCGAATTGGTGGACGAGTGATGCTCCCCTGGGCCGATGAACTTGCCATCGCCGGCACCGTCGCCGCCACCATCGGACTGGCCGCGTACAGCACCCGCTCGGCGCGCACCACCGGCGACTTCTACGTCGCCGGGCGATCCGTGCCACCGTGGTGGAACGCTTCGGCGATCTCCGGGGAATACCTCTCGGCGGCATCGTTCCTTGGGGTCGCTGGTTTGATCATGGTCGGTGGGGCGGACGCGCTGTGGTTTCCGGTGGGCTATGCGGTGGGATATGTCCTGCTGCTTGCCCTGGTCGCCGCGCCGCTGCGCCGTTCCGGTGCCTACACGTTGCCGGACTTCGCCGAAGCCCGCCTGCACTCGGCCAGCGTCCGACTGGCAGCGAGCATCTTGGTCGTCGGCATCGGCTGGCTCTACGTTGTGCCCCAATTGCAGGGTGCGGGGTTGGCGCTGCGGGTGTTGCTCGGCACCCCGATGTGGGTGGGCGCAGTGGTGGTCGCGGTGACTGTGATCGCCGTCTTGGTTAGCGGCGGTATGCGCAGCGTCACCCTGGTGCAGGGCTTTCAGTACTGGTTGAAAGTGGTGGCCATCGCGCTGCCGGTGCTGTTCCTCGTCGCCGTCTGGCGGGCAGACGGTCAGCCCTCAGCCGCCCCGCCCACACCGCCAGTGTTCCCCGACACCACTACTGTGCGCATCGCGGACCCCGTCACCGTAACCGTCACCACTGCGGTGACAGTCACTGCCACTGGTGTGGTCAACGACCAACCCGTCGCCGGTCCGATGACGTGGGAACCGGCCGCGTACACCTTGACCGCAGGCACCACTGTGACTTTCCCCGGCGGTACCCCGGTTCCGCACACCGAGTCGGTGAACGCCAGCACCGGGACCGACTGGGCCACTCCATTTCAGTCCCCGGGTGAGCATCCCGGCTACCGCACGTACGCCCTGATGATCGCCCTGTTCTTCGGCACGATGGGGTTGCCCCACGTGCTGGTGCGCTTCTACACCAATCCCGACGGCGCTGCCGCCCGGCGTACCGCCCTCGGAGTGATTGGGTTGGTCGGACTGTTCTATCTGTGGCCTGTGATCTACGGTTCGCTGGGCCGGATCTACACCCCGGAGTTGCTGCTGACCGGGCAGACCGATGCGGTAGTGCTGCTGCTCCCGAGGACGGTGATTCCAGGGACTGCCGGCGAACTGATCGGCGCGCTCGTGGCTGCCGGAGCGGCCGCTGCCTTCCTTGCCACCGCCACCGGCTTGACTGTGTCGGTGGCCGGCGTGCTGTCCCAAGACATCGTCAGCCGACGCGTGCACAATCCCGTGGCGGCATTCCGGGTGGCCGCATTGGCGGCAGTCCTTGTGCCTCTGGGATTGGGCTTGTTGGCCAGTTCCCTACCGTTGGCGCGCGCCGTCACGCTGGCTTTCGCCGTAGCGGCGGCCACGTTTTGCCCGCTGCTGCTGTTGGGGATTTGGTGGAGTCGCCTGACCGATGTAGGAGCGTTGGCGGGGCTCATCACCGGGGGCACACTCGCCGGCGGAGCGATCGTGCTCTCGAGCGGATCCGGTCTGCTGTTCGGTGAGCCCTTGACTGGGTGGCCGGCCGCTTTGACTGCGCAACCGGCCGCCTGGGCGATGCCCGCGGCGCTGCTCACAATGGTTGTCGTGTCGCTGGCCACCCGCCGCCGATTGCAATCCGATGTCAACCGGATTCTGGTCCGGTTGCACACCCCCGAGACCGTCGCAGTGCGGCGCACCTGGATCGCACGGAGCCGTTCATGAACACCCTCACCCCGCTGTCTCGAGTTGCTCAAGAACTGTTGCCCCACCAACCCGCACTCACAGTCGCGGCAGCAATGTCGGCAGCTGTGGACCAGCGCACCCGCACCTTGATTGCGGATTTTCAGGCCGCGGCCGGGCCTCCGCCCGCGAAGTTCGCCTGGATGGCCCTAGGCTCACACGCACGCGGCGAACTGCACTGCGCCAGCGATCAGGATCATGCGCTCGTGTGGGAAAGCAACGCCGCGGCCGACAGCACGTACGCCGCGGATCTGGCGACCTCGGTGATCGAAGGCCTCAGTGCCTTCGGCATGCAACCTTGCTCCGGCGGCTACATGGCCGACCGCTGGAGTTTGAGCCTCGACGATTGGCTCGCTCTGCTGCAAACCCACATCGACGTGGTCACCCCGGAGGCCATCGTCGATACCGACATCTTCCTCGACCTGCGCACAGTTGACGGCTCTCTCGATGCCAGTGCCACCACCGCGCTGCTGTTGTTAGGAGCCGACTCACCACGATTGCTCCACGGTCTGGCCCAAGCAGCCACCTCTTTCCCGCACGGTCTCAACGCCCTCGGGCGCCTGCCATCGGGCAGCATCGATCTCAAACGCAACGCCATCGCCCCCACTGTGCTGATCGCGCGGCTATTCGGTTTGGTGGCGCGCTCGCCGGAAGTGAGCACCATCGGCCGACTTTCGGCCGCCGCAACGGCGGGAGTGTTGAGCCAAAAGTTGACCACACGACTGGCGTCCGCCTACGCCCTGTTCACCGAACTACGGCTGTCCCATCAACTTCAGCAAGTCGCACTCGGTGTTGATGTCACCAACGACGAGTCGATGCACGACATCGAGGCCTCCGACCAGAAACGTTTGCGCAGCGCTTTGAAAGCCGTGCGTGCGGCACAATCCACGACCTCGATGGCCTACCGGACCGACCTATGACCGGCATCAGGCCCGAACCGAACATGGAGGTGGCCCATGAATAGGTGGGTGGTGGTGGCACTGATTGCGGTGGCTGCGCTCGTACCAGGGCTCACCGCAGCCGTGGTGTTCTCTGATTTGCCGCCGGCAGCGCGGTCGAACCTGCTCACCGCGTTGGGTGGGCAGGTGGTGGTGTTGGCCATCGGGCTAGTCGTGCTCGTCATCGCCGTGGGGGCGCTGGGAACCTGGGCGGTGCGGTCGTTCGAGCGCCGCGATCGCGTGATCGCCCACGACATCGAGATCATCGCGGCGAGCAACTCGGCACTGCGCCTCACCGGGAGTAGCCAAACCGAGCGGGCCGTGAACACGCTGGCCGAACGCCACCACGAGGCAGAAGCCCGACTGGCACACGAAGTTGCTGCGGCTCGCGCTGAGATCGCCACCGAACGTGACGCGCTGCTAGCAGTGCTGTCCGGTCTAGATGTGCCGGTGGGTGTGGTGGACGAGCGCGGCCGCGTGCTGCTGGTCAATCCAGCGGCTCGCCGGGTACTGCCCGCCCGCAGTCGGCTGGCTGCCGGCCGCAGCATCTTCAGCGTGTTCGATGCCGATGACTTCGCTCCCCTGCTGGCCGCAGCAGTCGCCGGTGATCGGCAGGCAGCGCTGGTGAGCGAGACTCCCGTGCGACTCGTGCGCATCACGGGCGAGGGTGAATCGCCGCGCGTGTTGGTGATCGGGGAAGCGTTCCGAGCCCCAGAAGGCGCTGCCGAAGTGGGATTGAGTTCCGACTTGGGCCGTCCCAGCCGCGCCATCCCGGATCGTGCGCAGTGGTTGGACACCGAGTTGGCGGATTTGGTCTACACGGTGCTCGACTGCGAGACCACAGGCCTGCATGTGGCCGCCGGCGATCGTCTGGTGGCGGTGGCAGCGGTACGCGTGGATGGCCCGATTGTGCGCGCCGACGACACGTTCGATGCACTCGTGAACCCGGGGCGGGCTATCCCGGCGTTCACCACCGACATCCACGGGATCACCAACGACATGGTGACCGGGGCGCCGAAGGCACCGGAGGTGGTCGAAGAGTTCGCCGCGTTCGCCCACGATTCGATCCTGGTGGGTCACCATCTCGGTTTCGACCTGGGATTTCTCAATCCACCCGCCCGCGCGGCCGGGATCGAACTGGAACCGCTGACACTCGACACGATGCTGTTGTCCGCAGTGCTAGCCGACGACACAGGCGTCCGCAACGGTTTGGACGCTGTGTGCGCACGCTTCGGCATCACAGTGCATGGCCGGCACACTGCGCTCGGCGATGCCCTGGCCACTGCGGAAGTACTCACCGCGATGATGCCGTTGTTGGCCGATCGCGGCATTCGGACGCTGGCTCAGGCCCGCGCGGCCAGCGCGGCTACGCCACTGGCGAAACGGATCGCCGCCGAGTAGGTCGCCGCACGGCGATGCCCACCCCCACCGCACGGCGATGCCCACCCCCACCGCACGGCGATACCCACCCCCACCGCACGGCGATGCCCGCCCCACCGCAAAATCGCCCAACAACCGCATTGTCGCCCAAAGGCCAATGGACGAT
>CAZVKB010000019.1:14135-31572 GCA_964627505.1 uncultured Actinomycetes bacterium
CCCAGGCTTTCCCCGAACAAATACACCTTGGGCCGCCGCTGCGGTGGCAACTCCCGCAGGCGAGCGGCAATCCCGTCCATCACCAGTCGGGTCTGGCGCGTGCCACCTTCGGCCCGGGTCAAACTCAAGGCCGACGGCAACACTGCATATTGAATCGCCGCGCTCGCGCAATCGCCGCGCGTGAGGAATTCGAATGATTCAGTCGCCACATAATTGACATATCCCGAGCCCGTGGGCGAGAACAGCGCCAGGTGCGAGCGGGCGAAGGCGTCGGTGCGGTCGAGCTCATCGAGCAGTACCTGCGCCCGGGCTTCTTCGGAGTCCGCCGACTCCAAACTGGCATACACCCGAATCGGCATCTGGCTCGGCTCGCCCATGACTTCGGTAATCTCCGCCGGAGTCAGTGTCGCCGAGAGCCAGCGGGCACCCTCCCGGGTCTGGATGTCCCACGGACGTCCCGAAGCCGCACTGCCTGTGATCTCGGCCGCAGTGGGGCGTTCTCGGTACGCGGGCTCAATGGCCTGCCCTGGGGTGGAGAGCATGGCGCTGACCTTGGCCACGGCCGCCCAGCCTAGACCGTAGGTTGCGAGGGTCGCTCCGATCCGACCGAGTGTGCGGTGGTCGCTAGCTGCACCACCCAGCACGGCAGCTGCCACATGGGACACTCCGGTAGCCAGCGCGGACTCCGCGTGCGACAAGCCGACCAGCGCCAGCCCGGTGCCGACGCCCAGCGCCGCGGACTTTCCCGGGCTCACTGAGCGGGTGACGTTCTCCCGAAAATGACCATCCCCGAGATCCGAGCCAAAACTGGCGCGGCCGGGACGCACCTGCAGATACGACCAGCCCACAAAACCGACGAGCGAGGCCACTGCGAGCGCACGCCCACCGCGATGTCCACGGGCGAGTTCGATGCTGTCGGCGAGTAATCCAGCCACCCCCACCCCGCCCAGACCCAGTGCCGCGAGGTGGCCGACTGACTGCCGGCTGGTGCGCTTACCCGGTGGCGGGAACGCCCGGAGCGCGGCGAGGCCGACACCAGCTGCTGCGGCATCCACCAGCGGCCCAGCCACTTTGCTGGGCAACGGCATTCGATTTGCCACGGTGCGCAGGAAAGAGTGCACCGACGCCCCCCAACCGTAGGTGCTGGCTGCCGCCACGCCGGTGATGATCGCTTGGTCCCGGGTACCGCGGGTGAGCAGGTTCGGCTGATGGGAGCGGCCAGCGGCAAAACCCGCTAGCAGCAGCGCCGTTCGGGCAGAGACATCAAGTTCGGGGATCGCCACGGTCATGTGCTTGTGTCCTCGTCACCTTCGCTAGGAGTATCACTCACCACGCGGTTGCGGCCCAGCCGCTTGGCCCGGTAGAGCGCCCGGTCCGCTCGCTGCAGCACAGCGTTGACAGCTTCGCCAGCTTGTGCCATTGCCACGCCCACGCTCACGGTCACCTGAACCGTACTCCCGGCAACCGAGATTGGCTGCGCGAGTGCCTCTCGCAGGGTCGCACCCACCCGTTCGGCGTCGGAGAGCCCGCGTACGGCCAGCAGCGCAATCACAAACTCATCCCCGCCGATTCGCGCTACGAGGTCGTCTCCGCGCACCGCACTGCGAATCCGGCGCGCGGTCTCCACCAGCACTTCGTCGCCGGTGGCGTGGCCAAACGTGTCGTTGATGGGTTTGAACTCATCAAGGTCGACGAACAGCACTCCCACCCGAAAACCTGCATGCGGGGGGTACTTCAGAATCCGGGACATGCGGGTGAACAACTGGTGGCGGTTGGCCAGTGCGGTCAACGGGTCGTGATCGGCCTGGTATCGCAGTTGCTCCTGCGCCTCGTGCACGTCTGTGACATCCACGAATTGCGATATGTAGGAGATAGGCGTGCCGTCGTCGTCGCGCAGCAGACCCAAAGAATGTTCCACCCAGATCTGGCTACCATCTCGGGTGCGCATGCGCTGCTCGATGTGCGCCGACTCTGCCCCGTCGAGGACTTCGGCCCGCAATTGGGCATCGCGCTCGATGTCTTCGGCTGACAGCAGTTCTTCGATGCTGCGACCCAGCAACCACTCCTCCGTGTGGTCCAGCAATCGACACAGGGCGGGATTCACCTCGGCGAACTGTCGGTCCAGATCAACCACGGCCATCCCGGTGGGGGCAAATTCCATCACCATCCGTAAGCGCCGTTCGTTGCGGGCCAGGGCCTGTTTCGCGAAGACTTCGGCATCCGCATTCTGAAAGCCGCTGATCCACGCCTCCAGTTTTCCCTGGTCATTGAACACCGGAGACGCCACCTGCGAAAACCAGTGGTACGTCCCATCCGCCGCCCGCAATCGCACCAGCCCGGAGGCCGATTCCCCCGACGACACGGTCCTCGCCGTGCTCTGAGTGGCTTCCACGTCGTTGGGGTGAAAGAACTCGAAGCCCCGACGATCCACCAACTCTTCGGGCTTCCACCCCAAGACCCTGGTCACGGATGGGGACACCCACTCAATTTTGAAGTCGTGCACTGTGCGCAGGGTGAAGTCGCTGGATTGTTCGGCCAACAACCGGTAATGCTCCTGCGATCTGGCCAAGGCATCCCGCGCCTCGACTTCGGCGGTGATGTCCTGAGTGCGTCCTTCCAAAACGATCGAGCCGTCCCGCCGAATGCGCCGACGGGTCCAGTTCCGGGTCCAGATCGGTCGGCCATCCCGATGCACCCAACGGCAAGTGACTTCCATCTGCACACCCGGTTCAGCTGTCATTACCTGAGCGACCACATCCGCGTCCCGCGGGTCCAGCAGCGAACGAAACAGTTGCGAATTCGCCAGATAATCCGCAGCGGTCAATCCGCCCCACAGATTGATGGAATCGCTGATGA
Source organism: uncultured Actinomycetes bacterium (assembly GCA_964627505.1). GTDB lineage: Bacteria > Actinomycetota > Actinomycetes > S36-B12 > UBA10799 > JACJWR01. Next base: position 16,992 of record CAZVKB010000019.1, read on the forward strand.
ACTCGATGGTGAAGTCCGGATCGGTACGAATCACATAGAACACATCGCCGCTGTTTTCCGCCAACTCACGGAACCACCGCTCCGGCGGCGCCGCCCCACGCTCCTGGGTAGCAGCGGATTGCGCACCCGCCTGCCGCCCACCATCCCCTGCCGCTTCCATACGTCAGGGTTACACGCACAAGCGACACATGCCCACCCACGGGGAAACATTTCACTCGATGGGCAATTCCCGATGGCCCGAGTCACCACCGCAGCGCTAGACCCCGTAACGGCGATGCCGCTGCGAATACGAGCGCAACGCCCGTAGAAAATCGACTTTCCGGAAGTCCGGCCAATACACCTCGCAAAAGTAATATTCGGAATGCGCACTCTGCCAGAGCAGGAATCCGGAGAGTCGCTGTTCACCGGAGGTGCGGATCACCAAGTCCGGATCTGGCTGGCCTTTGGTGTAGAGGTGCTCGGAAATGTCCTCCGCCGTCAACGTCTGAGCTACTTCAGCCAGCGTGCGCCCGGCGGCGGCGGCATCTGTCAGCAGGGCACGCACAGCGTCCAGCACCTCTCGGCGACCGCCATAGCCCACCGCAACGTTGACCATCAGCCCGGTGCACTCCCGTGTGCGCTGCGCAGCTGCGGTGAGCACCTCCTGAGTGTGCGCGGGCAACAAGTCCAGCGCACCAACCGGATTCACCCGCCACCGCCCGGTGTCCGCCAACCCGCTGACAGTGCCCTCGATGATGCCCAGCAAGGCGTTGAGCTCCTCCGGCGGACGCTCCAGATTGTCCGTTGAGAGCAGCCACAGCGTCACCACGCCAATGCCGGCGTCTTCACACCAGCCGAGGAACTCTGCGATCTTCGCAGCCCCAGCCCGGTGGCCCTGCTCGGCCGGCGTGCCCTGCAGCGAGGCCCAGCGTCGATTTCCATCCAAGATCACCCCCACATGCTCCGGGGGGTGAGCCGCTTCGAGGTCGTGCATCAGGCGCTGGGCATACACGTCGTAGACGAGATCCCGCACGCCCATAAACGCCTGCCTCACGTGATTCGGGGGAAACCCCGATCTGCCGACCGTCACCACTTTGCCACACCTGCCCGGCGAAGGTCCGCCAAGCGGGCCGACGCGTCGTCACCCGCGCGAACTCCGGGGCGAAGTTGGCATAGGTTGGCAGTGGCGGGATCGCATCGTGAGCGGGCGGAAGCGGAGGGTTGGCATGCAGGTGGCCAAAGTCATATCAAGATGTTCGCGTCACCGACCGAATCGCTCGACGTGAGCACACCCGCGCCCGACAATGCCGCTCCGGGAGTCACTCGGGTCATGGCAGCCTGGGGAGTACTGTCCAGCCTGGCGATCGTCGCCGTCGTCGCGTTACCCGCCGAACCTTCCGGCTGGGTCACCACCTTCATGGCTGTCGCGACAGTGCTGGTGGTGGGGGTCGCAGTGGTCACCCGAGACTTGTACGGCCTGACCGCGTGGCGCATCTTTGCCGTGGGCCTGTTTTTGTGGGTGGCTTCGGAGTTGGTGCTCAATATCGAACAGTTGCCGGTGGCCGCCGTGGAAGTCCTCAACGTCGGCAACGCGCTGCGGCTTGTGGGCTACCTGGGATTGATCATCGGCGCCCTCCTGTTGGTGCACCGGCGGCACAATGCCCGGGACACCACCACCGTGACCGATTCGCTGATCGTGCTGGCGGCCGGTGCCGGCGTGCTGGCGTGGACCACGCTGGATGCGGCCATGAGCAACGAACAACTTGGGCCGGTCAGCACCTCCATCCTCGCCGGGTACGCCATTTTCGATCTGGTATTGCTCAGCGTGGTGGTCCGGCTGTGGTTCGCCTCTACCAACAGCACCAACCGCGGGATCCGCCTGTTGTCGGCGGCCTTTTTATGGCTGCTGCTCGCCGACTTGGCCGCCCAATTCGCGGTGGCCACCGGCGGGATCGGTGCCGCAACGCCGGAATGGGCCGAAGTTCCCTATGTGGCGTTCTTGGCGGTCAGCGGCCTGGCCGCCTTGGACCCGGATGCCACCCGGGTCCCGCCCGGCGACTCTGATGCCACCGGCATCCACCGCAGCCGCATCATCGCCCTGCTGATCATCAGCATGCTGGTCCCGACGGCAGCCCTGATCGTGTTGAAGCAGGAGTGGTCGGGCTATGAGATGTTGGCGGTGCTCGGCCTCACCGGGCTGCTGACCATCTTGATCTCGCTGCGCATCAGCCTGCTGTTGCTGGACTACCGGTACGTGATCAATCGCAGCCAGGTGTTGGCCCGCGCCACCGAGGCCCTCTCCAGTGTCGAGACCACCGCCGACCTCGATGCATTGGCCCCATATTGGGTGAGCAAGCTGGGCGAACGCTCCGATGTCGCCCACCTGTCGTGCACCGTGCACCACGGCGAGGCGGATCCGACCGAACCCGCCACACTGGCGTTGCCGGTTGGCTGCACCGGCCGCACGCTGATCGTGACGTCGAAACGGCCGATCGATGCCGGGCTGCGCGCCTCGCTCGACACCTTCGTGGACGCCCTCAACAACGCTTATGAACGAGTCTCGTTGCAAGGCCAATTGGTCGAAGACATCAGCCGACGCCGCACCGCCGCCCTGCTGCAGCAATCGTTGGACGTCGTCGCGCTCGTGTCCGAAGCCGGGGCGATCGAATTCTGCACTCCGGCCATTACCTCCCTCACCGGGTTGACCCCCGAACAGGCTGAAGGGATGCCGTGGCGCGCCCTGTTCCACGACCATGATGCCGCGGACGGTGTGCTCAAACGTTCTCGGAAGGTCGGCGCGCTGTCGGCACCGCTGAGTACCAGCACGAGCACCGGCGACGTGCGCCACCTCGACGTGCGGGTGCGCTGGCTGGATGAGGATCGGCAATTTGTCGCCACCCATCACGACGTCACCGAACGCCGGGAGTTGGAGGAGGCGCTGCGCCAGCAGGCGTTCCACGACCCCCTCACCGGCTTGGCCAACCGACTGGTGTTCCGCGATCAACTCAACCGGGCCCTCAAGCGGGCGCGCCGCTCGCCGCTGGAATTCGTCTGCATGATGATCGACCTCGACGATTTCAAGGCAGTCAACGACACTTTGGGCCACCCCGCCGGGGACGAGTTGCTGCGCACCGTGGCACACCGCCTCACCGATTCCCTACGGGAAGGCGACACCCCAGCCCGGCTCGGCGGCGACGAGTTTGCGGTGATCCTGGAAAACACCTGGTCGGTGTCAGACGCCAAGGTGGTCGCCCAGCGGATTCTGGATCGGCTCAGCCAACCGGTAAAACTCGGCGACACCGAAGTAGTGGTGGGGGCGAGCATCGGTGTGGCGGTCGGCAATGCCACCACCGCCGAAGCTGATGAGCTGGCGCGCAACGCCGACTTGGCGCTCTACCGGGCCAAATCGTCCGGCAAGAACCAGTTCTTCATCTACGAACCCGGGATGCATGCCGATGCGCTCTCTCGCTTGACACTCACCGCGGAACTTCGGGAGGCGGTCGATGCCGGCAGTCTCGAGCTGACCTTCCAACCGATTGTTGATCTGGTGACTGGCGGTTTGGCTGGATTCGCGGGCAACCTGGCATGGGAACACGGCGAACGGGGCCAACTGCCACCAGCGGAGTTTCTCCCCGTGGCCGAAAGCAGTGGGCTCATCACCAAGCTCGGTGCCCAAACGATGTCCCGCGCGATGGCGATCGTCGCCAGGTGGCAGCGCGCCTATCCACTGCACTCCGACCTGCGCCTGAGTTTGAAGGTCACTGCCCGGCAACTAGCGGACGACAACTTCGTGGAGTCCGTGCACAAGGCGGTGAGCACGAGCGGGATCAGCGCATCGTCGGTGATGTTGGAGATCAGTGAGGGGGTGTTGTTGCCCGGCAATGCCCTGACCACACAACGGCTCGCCCAACTGACGGCAATCGGCATGTCGGTGTACATCGACGAATGGGGCGAGGGCTGGTCCTCGCTGCGCCACCTCGACGCCCTGCACGTCTCGGGGCTCAAACTCACCGAATCGTTCATCGCGGACGTGCCCAGCCAACGCCAAACCGGCATGGCCCGAGCCGTACTCGACCTCGCGGGCTCGCTCGAGATGGAGGCAGTGATACCCACCGCAGTGACCAGGCCCGAGCAATGCGCGGCACTCGTGGAGTTGGGGTATCGGCTCGGTCAAGGTGACTTGCTCGGACCTGTCATGGGCGCCGGTGAGGCTGAACATACGATGACGGCCATGGCCCCGGCCCCGTGGCCCCGACAGGCTCGGGTCCACTAGGAGGATGGGTCACACCTCACCCTCACTCTGCGTCAACGTCGAGGGCATCGGCGCGACTGTGATTCATCCCGCGCAACCCGGGGAGCAGCAAGGCCACCACGCCCATCACCGTGACCACCACTGCCACCGCGATAAACACCGGCACCACCCCCAGCGCCTGCACTCCCGGGCCGATCATCACAAATCCGATCGGACCCGCCACATAGGCAGCTGAGGTGAGCATGGACACCACCCGGCCCCGCAACTGAAACGGGGTCCGGTTTTGCATCACCAGATTCACCACCGGACCCACGGGGCCATAGGCCAGCCCCGAAGCGAAGCCGAAAACCAAGAACAGCGGCAGCGGCGGAAACACCGACATGCCAAACACACACAGACCTGCGAGCAAAATCGACCAACCGAATGTCGCCCGCGACGGCCAGCGATGGCCCACGGCCGAATACACCAGCGCCCCGACCACCCCGCCGAGGCCCATGGCCATCACCGAGAACCCCAACGACGTGGGTTCGTTCAGCGCTTCAAAATGTACCGGCAGCACCACCCCTTCCACCGGCAACCACACCCCCACCACCACCATGCTGATCACGGCCATCCCCCGCAACGGGCGATCCATCCAGATGTAACGCGCCCCCTCCCACGTGCCCTTGAGGATGCCGCTGGGGCGCTCGTGCGCCGCCGGCCGGCCTGCCCCAGGCACCCGCAGAACCATCATCACCAAGCTGCTCAAGGCGAACATGCCCGCACTGATCCAATAGGTAGGTGCCGCCCCCAGCAGCCCGAGTGCCAAGCCGCCCACACCCGGTCCGACCAGAAATGCCGCCCCCCACACTGCCTCGTGCAGCCCGTTGACGCGTTCCCGAGTCAGTCCGGTGGCCGCCGCGACCTCCGGCAAGACTGTCTCCCGGGCACTCACCCCAGCGGGATCGAACACTGCCCCCAACACGGCCAGTCCTGCCAACAGTCCAAAGGACAGCCCAATCGTGGCGTCACAGATCGGCACCAGCGCCACTGAGATCATCGACAGCAGGTCGCTGAACACGGCCACCCGTCGGCGTCCAATGGTGTCCACCACCGCACCGGCAAACAGGAATGACAGCGCCAGCGGCAACGCAGTAATCGCCCCGATCGCACCTGCGGCTGCGGCACTCCCGGTGAGTTCGAGCACCAGCCATGGAAACGCCACCATGGTGACGCCATTGGCCACACCGCTGAAGAGCGTGGAAGTTTCTAGTACCAGCAGCGGGGTCAGCCGACGTACGCCTGCGGAGTTCACGGTAGTCGAACCCGCTTGCACTTAAGCCGGCGTGCCGGACTGCGCCAGTTGCGGTTTGATCTCCTCGGCCACCCGATGTTCGGCGTAGAAAGAGACAAACGGGATGGTGCCGGCCAGCATCACCAACACCATTTTGACGACGCTGAACTTAGCCCGCAGCCCCACGTCGATCACAGTCACCAGGTAGATCATGTAGAGGAAACCGTGGATCGGGCTGACGACTTTGGACAACGTCGGTTGCCCGAACCCGTATCGCATGATCACTGCGAACGTCAGGATCAGCAGCATCACGCCCACGATGTAGGCCATAATCCGGAACCGTATGAATGCACCGCGCACAGCGACGACTACCTTTCCTCGACCACACCATCGGCATCAGCTTGGACCTGTTCGGCAGCGACCGAGGCCGCCTCGGCAGCTTCCAGCTCCGCCTGTTCGGCATCCACCTTGCGCTGGTCGCTCATGAACCGCCACCAGAACCAGCCCACGAAACCAGTGAAGATCACCCAGTTCACAGCGTAGGCGTAATTGCGCCACGGCTGCACGGACGCCCCTGGCGGGTGCGGGGCGCTGGCCACCGACCACTGCCACTGCGCCATCCGTAAGAAGGCGATCATGAGCACGAGGCACAGGATGTGCCACGGGATCCAGCGCCGCGACATGACGTATTGCCTCACGCCACCACGGTACGACACCCGTAGGGCCGGCCTGGCGCGCCGGGTTGCCAGCCCAGCTACGACGTGCGCGCCGGGGGCGGGGAATCAGGGTCTGAGTCGGCGATCTGGTCGGGATCCAGACCATGTGCGGCCGCGATGGCCGCCTGCTGCGAAGCGGCGGCCTTCCGCCTTTCGGCTTTGGTGGCGTATCGCGGCAAGGCATGCACCCCGGCTGGCAGGGGCGCATTTTCGTCGAACTTGATGCGTGCGAGTTGCTTGCGCATGGAGAAGTAGATCACTACGACCGCCACAATCAGGAACGCCAACGACAGGAACCCATAGAAGCCTGGTGTCACTCGATTCGGGTCCACGGGCAATTCGGCCGGGGCGGGCAGCGGGGTCGCAGCGGGTAGCGGTGTTTCGGCCAGCGGCAACGTCAGGACCAAAGCCAGCAACGTACTCACGGAGTATCTCCCCTCACCGGTGCTCGCCACACGAGCTCACCCGGGCTCTGATCGGCTGTGATGCCAGCGAATAGGTCGTCCTCTGGCAGTGTGTACGGAATCCGCGCCGCCACCAGTTCGAAGTCTTCCGTGGGCCACACCTGCTGATGGGTCGTGCGGGGAATCGCAAACCAGGTGCCCTCGGGATCCACTTGCGTGGCATGGGCCTTGAGTGCTGCTTCGCGAAGTTCAAAGAAGTCGGCACAGTCCACTCGGGTGGTCACCCGGTCACTCTTCGGCGGTCGATCCGCCCAGTGTTCCAGCCACTCTCCGAATGGGGAGGTGCCACCGGCTGCCACGACTGCGGCATCCAAGCGCTGGAGCCGCTCGAGGTGGAACGTGACGTCGTAGTACAACTTCAACGGCGCCCACGGGGGCAGGTCCGGGTCGGTGCTGTACTCGGGATCGGCGGCCGCGGTGAATGCCGCCACCGATACTTCGTGGGTGCGAATGTGATCGGGGTGCGGGTAGCCGCCGTGCTCGTCGTAGGTGACGAGCACATGCGGGCGGAACTTGCGGATTTCGGCAACGAGTGGCGCGGTGACGTCGGTCAACGGCAGGGCCGCGAAACTGCCCGGAGGCAGTTCCGCTTCGGTGTCCGGGTCGGGGAAGCCGGAGTCGGCGAATCCCAACCAGACGTGTTCCACCCCCAGCAACTCGGCGGCTCGGGCCATTTCCTCCCGACGGACTTCAGCGATATCGCGCCCGGCCAGGTCGAATTTGTCGTTGAGGATGTCTCCGCGTTCGCCGCCGGTGGCGGTGACCACCAGGACGCGCGCACCGCTGCGCACATACTTGGCCATCATGGCCGCGCCCTTGGAAGATTCGTCATCGGGATGGGCATGCACTGCCATCAGCCTGAGTGGTTCGGCCATGAGTGTCCCGTCGTGAGTTGGAAAGTTGTCTGCAAGGCTAGTGTCCCAATGCGGTGCGCACGCGATGAAGGGAGCCTGGCGATGATCGACGAACGCACTCTGCCACCTGAGCTGAAACTGCGCTATGGCGTGCATCCGCGTAACCGCTGGCTCACCGGCCTCGTGGTGGCCCTGGGGGTGCTGGTGCTGGTGGCAGCTTCCTGGACGGCGTGGATCGTGGCCAATCCCAGTGTGGCGGCCAAACTGCTGGTGTGGGAGGCCGTCGCCGACGACCGCACCACCGTTACTTGGGAGGTGCAGCGCACCGGGTCCGAGCCGGTGGTGTGTGTGCTGCGGGTGGCCGACGCGAACCGCCACGACGTGGGGTACGCGGTGGTCACACTGCCACCTGGCGAAGATTACGTGCAACCTACGTATGATGTGCGCACACGCGCGCCCGGGCGGGTGGTGGAACTGCTTGGATGTGCCGAGGGGCAAACACCGATCGTGGCCGCCCCCGAGTTTCCACCAGGTACCGAAAACCCACCCCAGCCTTGGACGCCTTAACCACCATTGGAGATGCGACATGACCGACACGCCGGAGACGACGTGGCTGACTGCCGAGGCCTATGAACGCCTCACAGCTGAATTGGCCAACCGCGAAACCGTGGTACGCAAGGACATCACGGCCAAGATCGAGGCGGCCCGCGAAGAGGGTGACCTACGTGAGAACGGCGGCTATCACGCCGCCAAGGAGGACCAGGGCCACAATGAGGCCCGGATCCGGCAACTCAAGCATCTCCTCGAGCATGCTCAAGTGGGCACACCGCCGGAGGCGGCGGAAGGCAAAGCCACCCATGGCACAGTGGTGACGGTGCGGTTTGCCGGCGATTCCGACACGGAACGCTATCTCTTGGCGTCTCGGGAAGAGGCCGGCCACTCGGATCTGGCGGTTTTCTCGCCATCGTCCCCGATCGGGCAGGCACTTCTGGGCGCCCAAGCCGGCGACACCGTTACGTACCAATTGCCCAATGGTCAACCGATGAGCGTTGACGTGGTTGCCGTAGAGCCGCTCACTGGCTGAGGTCACCGGAAAGCGTTGACCCCGTGAGCGGTCACTCGGTCGGCGTTCTTCACGTGGCGAACCCGGCGCTGAAAGGCCCGGCATAGGGCAAATCGTGCAGGTCATCACCGAAGGCGCCGAGGAACATTACACCCAGGTTTGCGTAATGGTGTGGAGCCGCCGACAACTGGAACGGCGTCAATTCAGGCAGAAACATGGCCATTCTCGCGAGTTCCAGATTGACCATCCAGAATGGCCGATGCACAGGCCGTAACACTTCGCGCACCCACATTGCGCGACTCAGGTGGCCCCCGAACTCACGCTCCTCCGGGCCATAGTTGATCCAGAGTTCCAGCGGCGGCACGAGTCGGGTGCAAGCCGCGTACGCCACCAGATGCGCCTTGTCCTGGAACCGGCTGAGCACTGAGCCACCACCAATGCCCGCGGCACGACCCATCCGCGCGATCGTGGCCCGGCGGTAGCCGACGCTGCCGACCACTCGGATCACCGCTTCGGTGAGTTCGGCTTGGGTCTCGTCGAGATCATCCACCTCGCGCAAGAAATGCACAGGGTGACCCTGCGGCGCTGTGCCCGTCCACGGGTTAGCGGAACACATCGCCACTTGGGCAGCCGCTTGCTCTGCAGTCAGCGGCGGCAGGTTCGGCAGGCTGCGAAGCGACAACATGCGACCCAACGTCAACGCCAACAGGAGTGCGTTGCCTGCCGTGGCGTGTGCGGAGGCCTTCGCAGGCTCAGGTGTCACCCGCCAGTCGCGGGCCAGCAGTTGCCTCAGCATGGTGCGAGCGTCTTCGCCCACCACTTCGTCGAGCGCATCGTCGAACAACGACGCGACCAGGAACTCCACGGCGGCTTGCAGCCGTACGTCATCGGATTCGAAAGCGGCGCAGGCGGCGATGAGATCTGCTGGGTCGCCTTGGTGAGCTGCCACCAGTAACGAGGCGAGGGAATCCTGCAACCAGTCTTTGAGCACTTCGGTCCACACCGAATTGCCCAACTCGGGCTTATTTTCGGCGCGCGCATAGACCGCTCCGACTGTCAACTTCGCACGCTTGGCCACCGAGGTGAGCGCCACCTCGTCCCACCCGACGTCCACGATTGCGTCGAGGGTGGCCGCTCGAATGGCCATGTCGTTTGCGCGCACGATGTCCCGACGGGTCCGGCGCGGCGTGGTCACCGCACTGGGTGAAACCGACGGCTCAGCAAACTTGGAATTACTCGCCATGGCGGCACCAGGTCTCCGTGAGGGGGAAGCGTCCGGCGACGGCACTCCGATGGTTGAACCCCTCCATGCTAGTCCGGCAACAGACAGCCGTGAAATCTCGCGTTGCCGGTCGGTTCACGTCAACCGGATGCCGGCTCCTCTCGGCCACACCAGGTCAGGTGCTCGAGCAGTTACTTGCTCGTTGTGCGCCGATACTTGCGCACCGACAGTGGGATGAAAATCGCAAGCAACACCACCGTGCTGGCGACTGCGTAGAACTCCGGATGGGTCATCGGAAATGAGTCCCCGGGCAGGCCCGTGGGGTTGCCGAAGAGTTTCCGTGCCGAGAGCACCACTGCCGAGATCGGATTCCATTCGGCTACCACCTGCAGCCAACCTGGCATGCCTTCGATGGGCACGAAGGCATTCGACAAGAAGGTCAGCGGGAACAACCAGGCCAGCCCGGCGGTGTTGGCCACCTCCGGACTCGGCATGTGCAAGCCCACCCAGGCACCGACCCAAATCATCGAGAATCCGAACAGCAGCAAGATCCCGTAGCCAGCCAGCGCCTCCGGGACCGACGACGTGATACTCCACCCGACGAGCAAACCGGTGAGGCTGAGCACAATCAGCACCAACACCGTGCGAATCAAGTCGGCCAGGCTGCGCCCGATCAGCACTCCCGACGCGGCCATCGGCAGCGATCGGAAGCGATCGACGATGCCCTTGTGCATGTCTTCGCTGAGCCCCACGGTTACCCCCGCAGCAGCAAACGCCACGGTCTGGCCGAACACACCCGGAATCAGGTAGGCGCGGTAGGAGCCGCCACCCGGCACCGGGATGGCACCACCAAACACATAAGCGAAGAGCAGCACAAAGATCACCGGCTGCACAAGTGAGAAGAACAGCAGTTCCGGGACACGCGGGATTTGCAGCAAGTGGCGTTTGGTGACGATGAACCCGTCGTGCAACGCCCAACCGTAGAACGGCCGACTCAGCATCGGCGCACCGTGGAATTGCGTCACTCCCGCGTTGCCGGAATCAGCCGCAGCCTGCGCGCTCATGCCTGCGCCGCCGTCTCTGCCGCGTGCCCAGTCAGTGACATGAACACGTCGTCCAGCGTCGGTCTGCGCAGCACGATGTCCTCCACTTCGATGCGGGCTTCGTCCAAAGCCCGCACTGCCGAGACCAGCACTGTTGAGCCACCCGACACCGGCACCGACACCGTGCGCTCGACCTCGTCGATTACCACCTCGCCGTCACCCAAATCGACCAGGGCGCTGCGGGTGGGTACGAGTTGCGCGCTAGCCACTCGCACTTCCAACCGATCCCCGCCGACGTCGGCCTTCAACTGTTCGGAGGTGCCCCGGGCGATCACGCGACCATGGTCGATCACCACGATCGTGTCGGCCAATTGGTCGGCCTCTTCCAGATATTGGGTGGTGAGCAGCACCGTGGTGCCGTCGCGGACGAGGTCGTCGATCACATTCCACAATTCCAGCCGGGACCGTGGGTCCAACCCGGTGGTGGGCTCGTCCAGGAACAGGATCTCCGGCCGAGCTACCAAGCTCGCTGCCAGGTCCAGGCGCCGCCGCATACCCCCGGAGTACGTCTTCACCGGCCGGTCGGCAGCGTCGGTGAGCCGGAAGCGGTCGAGCAGTTCCACAGCCCGTTGTTTCACATACGTCGGCTGCAAGTGATAGAGCCCGCCGAACATGGCGATGTTCTCGCGCCCGGTGAGGTACTCGTCCAACGCGGCGTATTGCCCGGTGAGCCCGATGGCCCGGCGCACGTCGTTGGGCTTCTTGCTTACGTCGAAGCCGGCGACGGTCGCCCGGCCAGCATCGGCGGTGAGCAGCGTCGAGAGAATCCGCACCGCCGTGGTTTTGCCCGCGCCATTGGGTCCGAGCAAGCCCAGTACCGATCCCCGGGGCACCGCGAGATCAATGCCGTCGAGCGCCACCACCTCGCCGAACTTTTTCACCAGGCCTTCGGCTTGGACGGCAATATCAGTTGTCATGCAACTCCTCAGCGCTCATCGATTGCCAGCGGGGTCCAGTACCGATCACCCATGGCCACTAGGCCGGCGGCTCCTACGATGCCAGACTCCTGACCCGCCGCGGCGGGCAAGATCCGCATCCGGCGCACGAAGCCGAATCCCGCATGCCGATCAAAAGCCTCCTGCATGGGACCGACGAGCAGATCGCCGGCGTGCATTAGTCCGCCGCCGATCACTGCGACATCCAGATCCAGCAGCGCGGCCGTTGAGGCGAGGGCGACGCCCACGGCTTCGCCGCTACGCCGAAATGCGGCTAGTGCGATCGGATCTCCTTCGGACGCCGACATCAGAAGCGTGACGCCGCTAGCCTCAGCATCTGCGGGAGGCTCCCATCCCTGGGCTTGCGCCCATGCGACGATGGCCGGGCCGCGGGCGATCGCCTCCAAGCAACCCTGGCCGCCGCAGACACACGGTGGACCATCCGGGTCGACTACGACGTGTCCGATGTGGCCGGAGTTGCCCAGGCCACCGTTGTTCACGCGGTTGGCCAGGATCAGCCCACCGCCGACGCCGGTGGACACCACCATGCCCAGCGCATTGGCACTGCCTTTGGCGGCCCCGATCCAGTGTTCGGCGACGGCCACGCAGACGGCGTCGTTGTGCACGCGCACCGGACCAAACGGCCACTTCTCCCGGATCCGACCGGCCAAGGGAAACTCGCGCCATTCGGGCAAGTTCAGCGGACTCACCACGCCCTCCGGCCAGGCCATCGGACCGGCGCACCCACAGCCCACGCCAGCCACCCGGGTCACTCCAGCTGACGCCAACGCCTCATCGCCCACGCTGACCACGGCCTGCCAGAGCGCTTCGGTTGTGCGGTGACCGGCGGTGGCGATCCGAGCCGTACTCACGAGTTCGCCATCGAAGGTGACAACGCCGGCAGCGATTTTGGTCCCACCGACGTCAATTCCCAGGATCACATTGCTGCCGTCGTGGGACACAGCCGCTGCGGGGGTGGGCTCGGGGTGGTCTGCGCGAGTCGTCATATCTGAATAGTGGCAAACCGGCGACCGCGTTGCAGGCACACCCGGGTAGCGGTGTCCGAATCGCAATCAGCGGGGTTGCGCGAGGTCTTCCAGATGCAGCCGCACCAATGTTTCCACCTGCCCGGGAGGCATGGTCGTCGGATCGGTGAGCGCCTGCAACGACAAACCATCGACGAGCGCATGAAGACGCGCGGACTCCACCAAGAGATCCCGACTCGCGGCCACACCACCTTGCTTGCGGAAAGCGCGCAACACCACCATGAGTCCCACTCGCACCGTGACGTTGAGGTGGGTGAGGCTGCGGCTGATGTCCGGATCCGGATCCTGCGCCGCCAACAGCGACAACCACACCTGCGAATGGCGTCGACGTTGTTCCGTGGTGGGAATGACCACCATGAGTGCTGCCACGGCGACGTCGATCGTGCAGGTGTCGAGGTCGAGTTCGACCAGTTCGGAGGTCACTGTGCCAATGTCGCGTTCCACCGCGGAGGCGATGACGTCGGAGCGCTTGGGGAAGTAGTGGCCGATCGCCGCCTTTGACATGCCCGCTTCGGCAGCGACCGAGCGGATCGACACTGCCGCAAAACCGGCTTGCTCAACCACCCGCCACATCGCTTCGACGATCTCGCGCCGCCGCTCCTCATGATCGACAATCTTGGGCAATGTGCGCTCCTAGCAATTCCAGGTTGCCTCGACGATGGCTTCGGTCCGATCCGCGGTTTATCGCAGATCGGAGTGCGAAGAAAAATTCCCCCACCTTGGCCTTCCGTCATGCCCTCATCACTGCTAAAATTTATTTCGGACACTGGTCAAGAAAAGATGGGAGGAGTGCACGTGCGTCGCCTTTTTGCATTCCTACCTGATTTCAGGCCATTGTGTCCAGCGTCCGTAACCGCCACCCGGCGGTAACGGCACCCCGCACGCGGCGCCGCGCCGTGCGCGATTGCACTCACAACCGGAAGGACACCACATGGCAGATTCAGCCCGCGTCACCGAACTCATCCGAGCGATCGCCTCCGATGCCGCTCTGCGCGACCGCCTCGCTGCGGCCAACGACGCCGAGCGGGCCGCGATCCTCGACTCGATGGGCTTCGGCGACGTCAGCCCCGCCGACGTTGCGGCCAACGCCTCGCAGTTCGTCCCGCAAGTGGTCGAGGAGATCGACGACGCTGAACTCGAGACCGTCGCCGGCGGTGGCGACACCATCACCACGACGACCACCACCACCACAGTCACCGCTTCGGCGTCGGCTGCGGTTGCCACCTGATCGTCCTTGCACCACTCCGCCGGGTGCCTGGATCCACAGGCACCCGGCGGCTTCCCCGCCACCGCAAACCCGCCTCTGCGAGCACCCTCACCCGCCCCACCCATCATCCGCCCCACCAACGTGTGGACTTCCAGGAGCAACTCCATGGCCGACGCCATCGTCATCGACGGCACCGCACATCGCGCCCAAAAGGGCTTTTTCCACGGCACCCAGCGCACCGCGCCCCCGGAAACCACGCTTGAGAACATCCGCCGGGTCGCCCCCACCGTGGGGCTCACCCGCCTCGCTGACGTCACCGGCCTCGACCGCATCGGCATCCCCACCGTGGTGGGCTACCGGCCCAACTCCCCCACCCTGACAGTGTCCGGCGGCAAAGGTTTCACCACCTTGGCAGCGACGGTGTCGGCGGGCATGGAGGCCGTGGAAATTTGGCACGCCGAGAACCC
>CAZVKB010000020.1:0-13028 GCA_964627505.1 uncultured Actinomycetes bacterium
CACACCACTGGTCGTCGTCTTCTCCAACATTCTGGTGCCGCTGCAGATCGGTGCGCCGGACGTGGCCTTCCCTCGGTTGAACATGCTGGGCTACTACTTGTTCGTGTTCGGCGGCATCATCGTGATGTCCGGCTTCCTCACACCCTCGGGTGCCGCAGACTTCGGCTGGTTCGCTTACGCGCCGCTGTCATTGGAGATCTACACGCCGTCCCAGGGTGCAGACCTGTGGATCATGGGCTTCACCATCGGTGGCCTGGGCACGATTCTGGCGGCAGTGAACTTCATCACCACGATCGTGGTGATGCGGGCCCCGGGTATGACCATGTTCCGGATGTCGATCTTCACCTGGACGTCGCTGCTCACCAGCGTGCTGGTGCTGGTCGCGTTCCCGGTGCTGGCCGCCATCATGATCGTGCTCGAGACCGACCGCAAACTGGGCACTGTGGTGTTCGCCGCGGAGAACGGTGGGGCCATCCTGTGGCAACACCTGTTCTGGTTCTTTGGTCACCCTGAGGTGTACATCCTGGCCCTGCCGTTCTTTGGGGTAGCCAGCGAAATCATCCCGGTCTTCAGCCGCAAGCCCATCTTCGGATACAAGGGCCTTGTGTTTGCCACGGTGGCGATCGCAGGACTGTCCGTCGCCGTGTGGGCCCACCACATGTACGTCACGGGCGCTGTTCTGCTGCCGTTCTTCGCGCTGATGACCATGCTGATCGCGGTCCCCACCGGTGTGAAGTTCTTCAACTGGATCGGCACTATGTGGCGGGGATCAGTGTCTTTCGAGACACCTATGCTCTTCACGCTTGGGTTCTTGGTCACCTTCCTCTTCGGTGGATTGACCGGTGTGATCCTGGCCTCGCCCCCGCTGGACTTCGCTGTTTCAGACAGCTACTTCGTGGTGGCGCACTTCCACTACACCGTGTTTGGCACCGTGGTGTTCATGATGTTCGCCGGCTACTACTTCTGGTGGCCGAAGTGGACTGGTCGAATGCTCGACGAGCGGTTGGGGAAGGTGCACTTCTGGTTGCTGTTCATCGGCTTCCAGGTCACCTTCCTGGTCCAGCACTGGCTGGGCGCTGAGGGCATGCCGCGACGCTACGCCGACTACCTGGAGTCCGACGGTTTCGAGACGCTGAACATCATCTCCAGTGTGGGTTCATTGATTCTGGCTGCGTCCACGCTGTTCTTCATGTGGAACGTGTACCGGACGTGGCGCTTCGCCCCCAAGGTGACCGTTGACGATCCATGGGGTTGGGGTGGTTCCCTGGAGTGGGCCACGAGTTGCCCACCGCCGCGGCACAACTTCACCTCGTTGCCGCCGATCCGCTCAGAACGACCGGCGTTCGATCTGCATCACCCGGAGCACGCACAGTTGGATCTTCCGGTGCGCAAAAACGTGCTCGATGACCTCGTAGGCGGGCCACAGATCTCCACCGGAAAGTCCGCCACTGCGGTGCTGCCGAAGAACGACACCATCGACGGTGAAACGCAAGGGACGGAGAAGTAGTCATGAAACTCGATGGCAAGATGTTCCTGTGGGGCGCCGCGTTCTACGCCTTCGTAGCGGTGTTGTACGGCTGGTGGACCACCGCCGCGAGCCCGGAGAAGTCGATTGAGTGGGCGGGCTTCCTAGCCCTGGTCTTTACCGCATGCTTGGCGCTCTTGGTGGGTTTCTACCTCTCTTTCACCGCCAAGCGGTTGGGCAATCTGCCGGAAGACGACCTGGAAGCCGACATCGAAGACGCTGACCCTGACTACGGCTTCTTCAGCCCGCACTCGTGGTGGCCTCTGGCGGTGGGTGCCAGCGTCGCGATCGTGGCCTTCGGCTGGGTCTTCACTGCCTGGTTGGTGGCCTTCGGCGTGGCCTCGCTGCTGCTGAGCATCGTCGGCTTCGTCTTCGAGTACTACCGCGGTGATCACGCCCACTGACCACATTTGACAGGCGCGCCGGTGATGTCCCTAGGGATGCCACCGGCGCACCTGTGTGAGATGCCTCATGTTTCGTGGTGGATTGCCGCGTGGGGCGGGCAAATCGTGACGCGGCTAACGCGGGGAATATCTACGCAGCAGGTATCCTTGCAACCAACGACCCAGACGCTCCAGTCCAACTGGACCAGCTTCTGGGTCGGGTGTGTCAGGGGTGTGCAACGCGCGCCCAATCGAATGAACTAGGGAGTAGTGACGTGCGGCTCACAGGTAAAGGGACAGTGATTGGCGTCCTGGCAGCAGGTTTTTCCGCCGCCGTGGTGCTGTCGGGCTGTGGCCCCACCCTCACGGCCTCCGCGGGCACCGCAGGAGCCGACAGCGAGGCCACGATCGTTGTGACGCCAGCCGCTGACACCACAAACGTGGACATCGCCAACCCTGTGGTCGTCACTGCTGAGCAGGGCCGCCTCACAACCGTCACGGTGACCGGGGATGCCGCAGCTCTGCCCGGATCGTTGAATGCCGATGGCACGGTTTGGACCTCTGACCCCGCCGCACCCATGACTTTCGGAACGACCTACCGGGTTGTCGCAGCCGCTGTGGACAGTGAGGGTCGCCCCACTGAGGTGAGTAACGGCTTCACCACTCTGACACCGCAAAACATCTTGGCCCCCGACGTGCGTTACATGGATGACGGAGCCACGGTTGGCGTGGGTATGCCGCTTGTGGTGAGCTTCAATGAACCAGTCACCAATCGCAAGGCTGTTGAGGAGCAACTCAAAGTCACCACCAGCGTGCCCGTGCTTGGCGCCTGGTCGTGGAACGACAGCGGGACGCGGGTGAGCTTCCGGCCGAAGGACCCGTGGCCCGCCAACATCCAGGTGGTCCTAAACGCTGACCTCTACGGCGTCAAGGCGAACGACACCACCTACGGCGATTCCGACTTCACCTTCACGTTCAACACGGGCAATTCACTGATCATGAATGTGGATGCCGCCACGCACACCATGGTGGTCATGCAGAATGATCAACCGATTGCCACCTACCCCATCACCACCGGTAAGCCCGGTTTCGAGACTCGGGAAGGTGTCAAGGTGATCTCCGGCAAGGAGGGCACCGTGATCATGGATGCCGCCACCACGGGGATTCCCCGGAGTAGTTCCGAGTACTACCGGCTGGAAGTTGACTATTCCATGCGCTTAACGGACTCCGGAGAGTTCATCCACGCCGCACCATGGTCGGTGGGCTCGCAGGGCAACGCCAACGTGAGTCACGGTTGCATTGGGATGTCGGATGCCAATGCGGCCACTCTGTACGGCATGGCCCGTCCAGGCGACATCGTGATCGTGACCAACACGGGCCGGCCGACGACGCTCGGCAATGGCATCACCGTCTGGAATGAGACCTGGGATCAGTGGCTTGCCGCCTCCACCGTGGGCGCGCAGACCACGGGGCCCATCGCCTGACAGGCAGCTAAACAGCAATTCCCGTTTAGTGGCCACTTGTCGGCCTAAGTGGTAAGACGCCACCGTCTCTCTGGCTCGAAGGCTGTGGTGCTTCTGCGGCGCGGGTAGACATCATCGTGCTGGGCCTGGACGATTCCGTTCGAAGCCTTTTGGCTGTCGAAATCCCAGCTGCAGAGGGGTACTCGGCCTTGTACAACCCTGGCGGTCGAGGCCCGAATCCGGTTCCCGACACTCGATACACCGCCGCCGGACCACCTGACGTCGAACTCATCATCGACGCGATCGATGACCCGATGCGAGTCACCCGGCAGGAGATCGCGCTCAGATAGTCATGGCTCGCCTGCCAGGCCCGCTATCGCAACTCATCCGTGCGGAGCTGTTCATGCGCTCCACCTGCGCTGACTGTCCACCAACGCGATAGCCGTTGCCACACCATAGTGACCCCCGCCACCAAAGTGATAGGTAACCGCAGCCAACAGTAGACCGCATACGACGGCATTCTCAGAAGAGACACGACCCCTGCGCGCCATCCGAGCCCGCGGCGCGTGGCCACCCCAAACCAACCCAGCGGCCCGATGAAGAGGACCATTGCGAGCACCACGATCACAGGCCAGGCGAACGGCAGCGCTGGGGTGCGGAATAGCACGCCAAGAAGGAGTAGCAGCGCTACCGCCAACCCGACAATTCCTTGCAACAACGGCTCGGCTAACGAAAACCATGCGTCGAATCGCCGGACGCCGACCAGATTGTGCGAATACAACTGCCGCATCGCCGACAAAGTTCGGATTTCTGCCTGCATATGCTGCGACCGACGCCGAAACCAAACACCGAAGCGCGTTTCCGGGGAACGGTCTACGGCAACATGTGGACAGTGTTCGACGCGCCAGCCGTGGCCGAGAAGGCGAATCACCAATTCCTTTTCGTGATCGACGTGAGCTGGCCAGGGTGCCGCTTCGGTACGCGCCGAATCCAGCGCCTGCAAACGCAGGAACTGGCCGGTTGCCCGGAGCTCGGCCGTACCCAGCAGCGATCGGCCCGGTTGCTGGAGTCGCGTCCAGACGTCGGCTTCCACGGCTTGCATACGCGTCAACCAGCTAAGCGTGGGGCAGATGGTGACACCTGCCTGCACAGCACCCACGAGCGGCTCGTTGAGATGCCGTGCCACCAATGAGGGTGTCCGTGGCGAAAGGCCCTGCACGTCGTCAAGCAGGACTAGCACGACATTTGTCGGCGACCACCCGGCCATCGGTCCCCCGTCCTGCATGCCTTGAGTCACATATGAGTGGGCGGCGTTGAGGGTGTCGTGTTGGGCATCTCCGGTGGATGGTTGCGCAGGCACAATCACCGCGTCGACGGAAGTCAACTCGTCTGAACGTTGGTCTTCGGCGGCCACCACCGGCAGGACCACCGCATGTTCGACATGCAGCCGAGCCAGGGTGGCGATGGTGTCACCCCATGAGCGCTCGCTGTCAGTCGTGGCCACGAGGAACACCCATAGGTAGTCGGCTTCATCACAGGGTGGGCGGCGGCGGAGCCCGTGCACATAGCGACGACTCCGGATCACCATCGCCACCGTCCATGCCCAGCCTGTCACGACCGCCGCAAGCGCAATGAAGAAACACCACCACAGAAGCCAATCCACGACAGCCAAGTGATCACCCCGGCACTCGCGGGACTGGTTTCCGCGGCCGCTTCCACAACAGGAACGCACCGATGGCGATGACCACAGCAGCAGCCACACCTGAAGCAATCCACCACACCCGGGAGTTTCCCGGTGGCGGTGGCTGCACAGCTGTGATCGTTTGCACCCGCCCATCGGCTGGCATCACCACCACTTGCCCAGTAAGTGATCGGAATCCATCCGGATTGGTGCGAACCGACTCAGCCAGGCTCGTCGCCAATGCATCTGATTCCCCCTGCACCAACGGGTCGACATCATTGCGGCCCAGCACCAACAGTTGAGCGTTTCCACGATAGAAGGCTTCGAGTACGCCGAAAGGTTGCACCACCAGCGCCGAGAAGGTCTGCTGCGTCTGCGCGATGTCAGTCGCAGTCGTGCCGCGCAACGGTGCAGCCAGGTCGTCCAAGGTTGCAGCGTCGGCACCGACGAGCACCCCACTGGCCCCCTGGTCGATGAACTGCTGCTGACTCATGGCGTCGAACGTGAACTGCTGACTGCCTGCGCCCTGCAGCGCGGCCACGAGGCTGCCAGCCTGGACCATCGCGGCAGAGGCACCTACGCTGGTACCAAATCCAACCGGCACGATTGCGGGCAGTGCCTGCGGAAACCGCTCGAACCCCGGTGGCAGCGAGGTGCCGGGTGAAACTGTGACTGTGCTCGCGACCGTATCCACATCCAGACGGGCTCCGGCAGTCAGTGGGTAACACACCCCTCCGGGTGGGGTGTACGTCAGTTTCAGGTCCATCCGGTTGTCACGCGCCAGCAGTTCCGCCGGGATCGTGATGCCCTGCTCGAATGTGGCGGAGCCCTGGATCAGCGAAGATGCCAACAATTGCCCGTTCCATAGGATGTCGATCCGCCCTTGCGCGCCAAGTGGTGCCGGTGTCACGACTCCCCGCAAAGAGATAGCCATGGCCGAGATTTGCTGACCGAATGCCGGTTGCCGGATCCACGTGGTCGCCACCCGCGTACCGCTGCCGGCCACGCTGAGCGACTCGACTCCAAGGTCGCGCATGGTGACGACACCGTCGAGGATCCGAAATTCCGGAGCAGCCGATACGTTGTCAACCGATGCGGACTCGAGCAGGTCGGTGTTTGCATTGGATAGAGCCATAGCGGCTTTCGGCAATCCCTGCTCGGTACCCGAGATGGTCATGACACCGTCAGCAACTGAGATTGTGTTGTCGGTGCCGTCCGTCTCGGGTTCGGTGATTCTCACAATCCGGTTCAGGAAGTCCGCGGTCAACTCGGTGTCATTAGCCAGGGTGACCACTTGGGTGGGAGCAGGGTAGGCGAAAGTGAGCGCAGCCACCGCATTCAGAGCCGCACTCTGGGCCGCCGCACTGGGAAATGCCGGCGTCACCACTCGGTAGCTGACAATGCCCGGGGACAGGAACTCCGCGATGGTGGCGGGCAGTGTGGCCGGATAGTCGAAAGTGAGTTGCCCATCGGCCATGATCGCGCCAGCCAGTTCGTCCAGGTAACAATCCTCCTGCTCATAGAGTTCAACCGAAAGCGTGATCGTGGCTCGACCACCATCCACATCACCTGGTTGGAGCGGAAAACTCACGGGCCCGCCGGTGACCGCATCAACTGTGGCAGCCCGCCGCCCACCCACTGAGATCGCCAGTACACCGGCCTGGGTGTAGGTACTGGTGATGGTTCCGGTGAAGGCTGCGGGGGTGGTGAGATCCGGTATGGGCACGGCAGCCTCTGCGCTGCCATACCTGCCCTCAATCACCAGAGGGTAGGGCAGGGAGGCCGGAAACTGCCCACCCCCCGGGGGAGGCGCCGCAGCCACCGTACCGGCGCCAACCAACGCGGCCAGAACACAGACCAGTACGACGATGGCCCTTCGTACTAAGAGCACCTCCCCACGGTAGCAGCGCGGATGTCTTCGTGCAGGGGAACTCCCTCATCCCAGTCCCGCAAGTCGCCAGCCTCAAGCACGCAGAAGTATGCGCCGATACCCCAACAAGCCGCAGGAGGTGGACCGCATGTCACACGCCACACGTCTGATTGCCAAGAGTCTCGGAGTTGTCGCGGTGGCGGTGTCCCTCCTGTTGAGCGGCGCCCTCACTGCTCCTGCGGCTTCTAGTGTCGCCCCGCCCTCGACTATCTTCGGCATGGCAGCAAACGGTGAGTCCGCTTTGCGGGCGGCGGAAAAGAAGCTCGGTGTCAAAGCAGGCGTACAGGGCACATTCTCCGATTTTGCCCATGGCTTTCCCAAAGTCGAAGCGAAAAACGCAGCAGCTCGTGGTGCTGCGCTCATGATCTCGTGGGAGCCGTGGGATTGGTCCCGAGGATATGTCGCACAGCCTGAGTACTCCTTGGATCGGATCGCCAGCGGCGCGCTGGATTCCTACATCCGGCAATTCGCCGTCGATGCCGCGGCCACCAAGATGCCGGTGTTCGTGAGGTTCGCCGCTGAAATGAACGGTGACTGGAACGTGTGGTCCGCCAACTCCTTCGGCAATACTCCGCAAAGTTACGTAGCTGCCTTCCGACGAGTGGTGGCCGTTTCGGATGCCGCCGGGGCTAGCAATATTCGTTGGGTTTTCAATCCAATCGTCTCGTATGAAGGTTCGGTGCCGCTGGCGTCGGTATACCCAGGCGATGACGTAGTGGACTGGGTGGCCCTCGACGGCTACAACTGGGGTGCCTTGAAGTGGGGATGGCAGGAATTCGAGTGGGTCTTCGCCGCCGGGTTGGCCGAATTGCGCACCGTTGCCCCCGGCAAGCCGTTGGCCATCGCCGAGATCGGGTGCGTTCCCGACGCCCGCAAGGCTGCGTGGGTCAGCGATGCTCTCAACCGAGCTCGCGCTTCCGGAGCTGCGATGGTGGTGTGGTTCGAGCACCTCAAGGAGACCGATTGGCGTTTGTCATCAGACCCCAAAGTGGCCGCGGCCGCCCGTTCTGTTGTGACCTCATCCGGCTGGGTCACAGGCGGCTCCGCAACCGCCACACTCGCCGCGATCAAGGCAGCAGAATCCGCGGCAGGACAGCCCGGAGTTGTGACACCCGCACCGACCCCCACACCCGCACCGACCCCCACATCAACGCCGAAACCAACCGGCAAAAAGCGCTGACCGGAGTTGCCCGCCGACCATGCGGCTGCCCGAACACCACCGACGGGTGTGATTTTCCGAACGCCGTCAAGGCGGCGTGGAATGCAGCACTGCTGTCAAGGGGATAACGGGTTCGGATGCACACTGTGATCAGTTGGTCTCGCTGGTGCGGACAGTTCCTCGTTCTGATCAGAATGTGCAATTGCGAGATCCAGGAGCTGAAGATAGGTCACTTCGCGTGGATCACCGGCGCTTGTGCCAACACGCAAATCTATTGAATCCTTGCCCAGGGCAGTGCCGGCTACGGTGACCGCGTGCTGCACCCGCAGCCCAAGGGCCGTCGCCTCCGGCCGTTTGCCGATTCCGACGACCACGAATCGAGCTGGGCTCCAGCGGGCGACAAGGTCTCCGGTGCGTACTACTCGACCTACGCACTCAGCGACAGTTGTGAGAACTTTGTCGCCGTAGGCGACGCCATAGACTTCGTTGGTTTCGGCCAGATTGTCCACACCGACCACCATCACACACACGTGGGATTCCAATCGTTCAGCGATCGCACCGTAGGTGGGGAGGAGACTTTCCAGACCATTCCTGGTCAGCACCCCAGTGGTGTCATCGGTTGAGGCCAGGGCCTCGCTGCGTTCCCGCTCGGCGGCCAGCATTCGCAGCGAAGAGATGCGGATACTTAGCAGGACCCCGCCCACCAGAAGCGCGGCGCCAGCCAGAACAGCGGCAAGTAGGCCGTCCCGCATTGATACCGATAACCCGATACTGATGGCGGTTGCCATCACCAATCCGCCGGAAATAATTGCCGGTCGCCACGCCAGTGTGATCGGCGGAGCGGCGGTTGTGAAAACCAGGGCGAACCCCAGCGCTGCGGGTGCCTGTTCGTCGAAGGCGTTGAGCAACTGCGCGAGGACGATCACGGTAGCGACCACCGCCCACCATTTTGCAATCACTCTGGGATTGGTGCCGGTGGTAGCGAAGATTTGCGCGAGCAGCAGACATAGGGCTCCCACTGCTAGTTGCGGAATCGCATCGGCAGCCGCAAATCCGTCGAACAAGACGATAGACACCAGCGCCAGCAACATGTCCAAGGAGCCGATGAGCGCCAGGGCCCTGGGAACATCGCGCTTGATCACGCGCAGTCGCATGTCCTGGTAGACATCGTTCGAGTACCGAATTTTTGCCGGGTGCGTGATGCTCGGGGGCTCTGTGCCCATCTGGATTCCTAACCGCCCGAGAGTCGATCGGACCTTGCTGGGATGTAGGGGACGCGGGAGCGGGATCAACTTCGATACCGTCAGTCCGACATACACGATCGTGTTGAATGCGACGATCGCCGCCAGTACCTGAAACCACGGCGATGACAGCACCGAATCTGGAAGTAGCAGCCCGGAGAGCACATCTGCCGTCTGCTGCGGCCCGAGTGAAGCCCTCATGTAGCCACCGGTGCATCCACATGTTTCACGTGCCCCCAGACCGCGCGTCGGCGGCGCAGAATGTCCATCAGTGAGCTGAAGAAGACAATCTGCAAGAACACGTCATAGAGCAATTCCGGCAGGACCAGAGCTGCCAGCAGGCGGGCACGCCAACCACCCGACCATGCTGTGACCACCCGCTCGGTGACAAACACCACGCCGATTGCCACCCAGAACGGATACTAGATCCACTCATCCACACTGGCAAATGTGATCAACATGAGCAGAAGGGCTAGGTTCAAGGCGATGGCCCCATAACCGATGCCGATTTGCTGTCCCCAATACCGAATTGTGGCGCGCGTGACGCCGTAGGCACTGAGGTTCTCCAGAGCACCTCGCTGCCACCGTTTACGCTGCACCCATAAGTTGCGCCAGGTCGGCATGATTTCGGTGGTGTCGCGGCATTCGCTGGGCGACGTCATGGTGCCACCAAGCGACTTCAGCGCCAAGGTCAATTCGTTGTCTTCGGTCAGCGCAGCTGTGTCATAGACATTGCCGGGTGTGCCCGGGATGAACACACCGCGCGCGGCAGCCACATCGAGTAGAGCTTCCGCCCGAAACATCGATGCCGTGCCGGTAAGGACGAATACGCGACCCCGGCGAGCCCGAATTTGCAGTGCGTAGCGTGCGTATTCATTGCGCTGGAACTGGCCGACTAGGCCATGGCCTGGCTCGCCGTAAAACACACCGCCCACGGCCGTGAGGTTGGGATCGGCGATCATGTGCTCCGCTCCCACCTCTACGAATCTGGAGCTTAACGTGGTGTCGGCATCCATCACCATGACGATGTCCTGCGTGCCAGAAGTGGGCAACAGACGCGCTAGGGCCTGGTTCAGCGCCCCACCTTTGCGGTAGCTGTTGTCC
Organism: uncultured Actinomycetes bacterium; assembly: GCA_964627505.1. Lineage (GTDB taxonomy): Bacteria > Actinomycetota > Actinomycetes > S36-B12 > UBA10799 > JACJWR01. The sequence goes on from CAZVKB010000020.1 coordinate 10,487, forward strand.
GTCGTCTCAAACACTTCGTGGCCCATACTGCGAGCGACATCCACGGTGGCGTCGGTGCAGTTGTCGGCAACGACAACGATGCGATCAGGCGGGCGCGTCTGCTGGGTCAAAGCTTGTAGGGTGATTGGCAGGGAGCGCATCTCGTTATGTGCGGGGATGAGCACCGTCACCCGCACCGGATCTCCCGCGATGCTCTGTCTGCGCAACTGTGGGCGATGCGAACTGAGCATGGTGCGTCGAGGGTTGACGCTCATCAAAGCGGCGATCGCTTCCAGGGCAAGGGCAGAAGCCGCGATTCCCACCATTGACAGCATGGCGATGGCGATGAGGGATTCGGGCGGAAGTTCCTCGGACACCAGGAGCGTCACTCTTCCGACGTCGACACTAGACGCCGGCTCCACATCCAATCGACTGGCGAAAAACTGGCCGATAGCAGCCGTGAACGCGCCGATTGCACCTACCACCCCTAGTACTAGCAGGACCACAAGCCGCCCAATCAGGGGATTGTCGTCCGGCAACTCGCGAGGTGACACCGGGGCAACCGCAAAACGGTGTTCGCCGTCGTCCCGTTGCTCGCTGGACCCAGGTGGCATGAAACCGATTGTGCCTGAATCATCACCTCCGTGCTGCACTGCGGCAGCCTGGTCGGTGGAGCTTCGCTCGGTACGAGAAGCCGCGGTTGCAGGATGTCATCGTGGTAATCGGGGGTTCACAGGACAGCCGCCGATGGCGTAGGTCAGCGCCTGGCCGCCACTGTTCAAGAGATACGTAGCGGAATCGCCGACCACCGTCGGCATGTGCACCTTCGCGTCGGGGTTGCTCGCGCGAAAAGCCTCAACGCAGTAGTGGGCCCCATCGAAAATGGCGAACACGTTAACCGCCACGTCACTCCGCGGATGGAATCCGTATTGCACCAACTCAGTATTGGACATACCGGCGTAACCGGAGTTGGCCACTCCGTAAGCCGCGGCGGCTTTGCTTGCCGGGATCAGCGCAAGCGCGAGGTCTTCCTGATCATCGGAAGCACCGAAGAATCCGGCGGCGATCGCGACCATCGGCACGACCGCCAACGCCGCGAACAGCAGCAGTTTGGCAAGACTTGAGCCTGACCTGCTGCCGGTAATGGAATGAGATGGTGACGTGTGAGCAACTGCGGCAGGCTCGTCATCTGGCACAAGGATGACAGTGGCATATGAGTTCGAAGTCTGCCAGTGTCGGGAGTTATCGCGATCGAAAAACTCCTGGCCGGCACCATCGTGATCGTCGCCTGCCACATTGGCCACCACAACCGAACGCCCACCGGCGGACCTGTCTGATCCGGGTGGGCGTTCGAAGTGGGGGAGTGGGGTTAGGAGCGGTCCTCACCTTGTTCCGCCTGGAACTGCGCGGCGGATCGACGAGCAGCGGCCGTGAGCTCCGCATCGCCATGAAGGACACCTTCATCTTTGATCACGCCGGAGGTACCGACGTGCAATGCGGCGTCCTCAGCCAGGACCGGCTCGGTGAGCTCCACTTGGTGGGCCAGGTGCGCATCGGCTTCGGCAAGTTCCTCCGGCGTCGGCAGCGGCACATCGTCACCATAGAACCACGCCGAGACGCGCGCCCGGAGCCGATCGCGGCCCGCGTGCTTACGCTTGACACCGTTAGCATCCGTGGCCGGCGGCAATTCCAGGGGCTTCACCTCAGGCTTACCCAGAATCACAGCCCGTTCCTCCTCGGATATCGGTGCGTGGATCTCGATGAACTCGCCGTTGGGCAGACGCATGATGTTGCCGGTCTCTCGACCATGCAGCAGTTTGTCGCGGTCGCGCCGCTGCAGCGAGAGGGCTGCCCGCTTGGTGAAGACGAACACGAGTGGCGGGACCACGAAGATGGCGACCCGTAGGAACCACGTGATGGAGTTCACCGAGGTATCGAAGAAGCGGGCGATGAGGTCGTTACCGCCGCCGATCCACAGCAACACGTAGAACGACAGTGCCATCGCGCCCAGCGCAGTGCGGGTGGGGGCGTTGCGAGGCCGGTCCAGGAGGTGGTGGTCGCGCTTGTCACCTGTGAGGGAGGCTTCGATCCAGGGATAGAGTGCCATCAGCGTGAAAATGATGCCCGGTACCACCGCGGCGGGTATGAACACATTCCAACTGATCGTCCACCCCCAAATTACGGTCTCCACGTTGGGCATAAGCCGTAGGGCGCCCTCCAACCATCCGATGTACCAGTCCGGTTGCGAACCCGCAGTGATCTGGTCGGGCATGTACGGTCCGTACATCCAAATCGGGTTGATCGTCACCAGGGCAGAGATCAGGGTGGTGATCCCGAACACGGCAAAGAAGAAGCCGCCCGCCTTGGCCGTGTAGATGGGGAAGAGGCGGTAGCCCACCACGTTGTCGTTAGTGCGTCCCGGCCCTGGGAATTGGGTGTGCTTCTGGTACCAGACCATCATCAGGTGCGCGGTTACGAGGGCCAGGATGATGCCCGGAATGAGCAGAATGTGGATGGCATACAGCCGTGGAATGAAGTCCAGCCCGGGGAACTCGCCGCCGAA
>CAZVKB010000020.1:13128-17250 GCA_964627505.1 uncultured Actinomycetes bacterium
ACGAAGAAGAGTGCGGACCAGTGGTGGATCTGGCGCATCAACAGACCACCGCGGATGTCGAACGAGATGTTCAGGGTGGAGGCGTAAGCCTCTGACATTTCCACCCCGCGCAATGGCAAGTAGGAGCCGTCGTACACGATCTCGACCATGCTCGGCTTGAAGAACAACGTCAGATAGACACCGGTAAGCAGCACGATGATGAAGGAGTACAGCGCCACTTCGCCCAGCATGAACGACCAGTGGTCGGGGAACACTTTGGGCAGGTTGCGGCGGAAGAAGTTGGACGATCCCAGGCGATCGTCGGCGTAGGTGACGACTTTTTCACCTGCGTTCACCGTTGCGCTCATCAGCGATCACGCTCCCAAAAACTCGGTCCGACTGGCTGTTGGAAGTCAGACCTCGCGATGAGGAAGCCTTCCTGGTCCACGGTGATCGGCAACTGCGGCAAGGCGCGTGCCGCGGGACCGAACACCACGTTGCCCGAGTCGCTGAGGTCAAACGTCGACTGGTGACACGGACAAATCAAATGATGGGTGCGTTGTTGGTAAAGCGCAATTGGACAGCCAACGTGGGTGCAGATCTTGCTGTACGCCAGTACCCCTTCATAATCCCAGGGCTCGCTGGGGGTGCCGCCCTGTTGCGAGACGATCTCCTCGGGGGTCATGCGCACGAGGATCACTGCGGCCTTCGCGCGAGCATTGAGGTTCCCGGTCTCGTGCTGTACTTCAGGCAGCGACTCCGGAATCACGGAGACTAGTCCACCGACCGGGATGTCTTCTGGCTTGATCTTCGTGCCGGTGGGGTCTGTCACGAGGTGCTCGCCCTTTTCCCAAAGGGTCTTCTTGAGGATGTTGAAGTCCAGTGGTCCCGGGTCGAGGTCGCGCAGAATCACCACCAGCGGAATCGGGAACAAGCCCATCGCCAGCAGCATGCTGCGTCGGATGATCTTGCGCTGCGGGAAGCCTGATTCGTTGGCACCGGCCCAAAACACCTCTCCGGCTTCGGCTTTTTCCTCTGGGGTGCTGCCGAGGTGGTGGCGCTCCTGCACCACTTCCTCAGCCGGCATCAACTTCTTAGCCCACTGAATGGCGCCAGCCCCGATCAGGAAGATCGCTAGGCCGAACGTCAACCCGAGTGCGAGGTTGCTGGCATTCACAGTGGCACTCGAGAAAGCCATGGGCACAGTGGCGTCCACCGGGATCAGCAGGAAGGCGACCACAAACAGCACGGTCATCACAGCCGAACCCACGAACATCAGGGCCACTTGTCGCTCTGCGCGCTTGGCGGCCTTGGGATCGATGTCAGTTGTGCGCGGGGTGTGTGCCGGCAAACTGGGGTCATGCGGGATTCGGGCTGCGAGTTCGGTGCCCGGATTGGCCCCGGATTCCGGGCCTTGCGTGATGGGGGAATCGCTCATCGAACCTTCGCTCCGATCCAGACTGCGACGGCGATCACGAGGCCGAGACCAGCGGTCCACAGGAACACGCCCTCGGTGACCGGGCCGAGGCTGCCAAGGTCATGGCCGCCCGGGTTGGGGGCTGTCTTGACTTCCTCGATGTACTTGATGATGGCTTGCTTGTCCTCCGGGGTCAGGGTTCCCTCGCCGAACACTGGCATCTGTTGCGGGCCGGTGAGCATGGCTTCGTACATCTGAAGCGGAGTGGCGTCCATGAGGCTGGGGGCGTAGGCGCCATCGCTGAGGGCGCCGCCACGACCAGCGAAGTTGTGGCACTGCGAGCAGTTGGTACGGAAGAGTTCGCCGCCTTCAGCCAGGTCGGCACCTTCGTAGTCGAGCTGTTCCTCGCTCGGAATGGCCGGGCCGGGGGCCAAGGAGGCGATGTAGGCGGCGAGCGCAGCTGTTTCTTCCGGCGTGTACATGGGGGTCTTCGCCGGGGCTTGCGCCTCTGGGCCGGCCAAAGGCATGCGGCCCGTGGACACCTGGAAGTCCACCGCAGCGGCGCCGACACCGATCAGGCTGGGGCCACCGTTCCCGCCGTTGTTGACCGTGGCGCCATCAATGCCTTCCGCATTCAGCCCGTGGCAACTCGAACAGCCCTCGACGAACAGTTGGCGTCCTTCTTCCACCATGGCCGAGGTGGGTTCTTCGGTCTGGGCCGCAGAGGCTTGCGAAGTGGTGCCGATCAGCGTGTAGGTAAGTCCGATTGCCGCAAGAGCGACGACAATCGCGATGATGGCTGCCCACCTGCTTCGGCGCATGTGTGTGGCGGTACTCACTGGCATTCCCATTCTGTGTGCTCGTGCTGGCGACGATGGGTGGACACTTACTTACTTGATCAGGTAGATCGTAGTGAATAGCGCAATCCACACTACGTCAACAAAGTGCCAGTAGTACGACACAACGACGGCAGAAGTGGCTTGTTCGTGTGTGAATCGCTTCGCCACATAGGTGCGCGCGAGGACGAAGAGGAAGGCGATCAGCCCACCGGTGACGTGCAAACCATGGAAACCGGTGGTGAGGAAGAAGGCCGAGCCGTAGGCGGAGTTGCCCAGCGTGATGCCCTTGTGCACAAGTTCGGCGTACTCGGTCACCTGGCCGGCGATGAATACCGCGCCCATGACGAACGTGATGATGAACCATTTGCGCAGATTCTTAACGTCGCCACGTTCGGCTGCGAATACACCCAACTGGCACGTCACCGAACTGAGCACCAGGATGGTGGTGTTGATCGCGGCAAACGGCACGTTGAGTTTGGCCGACTCGGTAGCCCAAACGTCGGGATTGACCGAGCGCATCGTGAAATACATTGCGAACAGTGCCGCGAAGAACATCAGTTCACTGGACAACCACACCATCGTGCCGATTGCGACCATGTTGGGCCGATTGACCGGAGCCTCTGGGTGGGGCTTGGTTTCTAATGCAACAGTATTAGCCACCGCGGCATTCTGGCAGGTGGGACTTGCCTTGGCAGTGTGACCCCCCGACTTCGCCGTACATTTTTCCTACCAGAGGTTTACAGTGAGCGCATCATCACACTCAGTGGTGGACACGGGTGGGTGGGTGCAACATGTCCAGGTCCTCGATTTCGGCACCCGACGCGCTGCGGCGCCGGTGCCGCTAGGCTGAACCCGGTTCCCTTTCCACATACATGCGAGGTCCGCGATGCCCGATGAGGAACGTCAAACCCCGGTGAACGTGCTGCTGTACAGCAGTAATCGCGATGTGCGGGCGCAGGTGAAATCCGCCTTGGGTCGGCGACCGGCCCGGGATGTGCCCGAAATCACAGTACTGGAGACAGCCACCGAGCCGGCGACCATCCGACGCATGGACGCCGGTGGGATCGACTTGGTGATCTTGGATGGGGAGGCGTATCCGGGTGGGATGGGTATCGCGAGACAACTCAAGGACGAGATTTATCAATGTCCGCCGATTCTGCTGCTCACAGGTCGGCCGCAGGATGCCTGGCTGGCGACCTGGTCACGCGCGGATGCGGTGGTGCCGCGACCGCTCTCGGCATTCGATGTGGCCCGCGCCGCGGCTGGACTTTTGCGGCAGCGACTGGCCACTAGTGCGTCCGCGCAGCAGTGACGGGCGGAGTGGGCGACACCTCAAGCATGAACGCGGAACCGACAAGCGTGCAATGGGGCGAGGTGCTCGGGACGCTGGTCGCTGGGGAACACCTGCCTGAGGACGTATGTCGGCAGGTGATGGCCGCAATTGTGTCCGGGGGTGCCACCGAGGCCCAGATTGCCGCGTTTGCTGTGGCCTTGCGAGCCAAGGGCGAGACGGCCGAAGAAGTCAGTGGCCTTGTCTCGGCGATGCTTGATGCCTCGGTGCCGTTGCCGATCGATTCCCAAGCCTTGGATGTTGTGGGTACCGGTGGAGATCTCGCGCACACGGTGAATGTTTCGACGATCGCCGCGTTGGTGGCTGCCGGCGCTGGGGCAGTGGTGGTGAAGCATGGCAATCGGGCCGCTACCTCCAAATGCGGTTCGGCAGATGTGTTGGAAGCCTTGGGGGTGCGCATTGATCTGCCGCCCGCGGGGGTGGCGGAGTGTGTTGGTGAAGTTGGGATCGGCTTCTGTTTCGCGCCGGTCTTTCATCCGGCGATGCGCTACGCCGGATCACCGCGGCGGCAAATCGGGATTCCAACCGTATTCAAC
>CAZVKB010000020.1:17260-31274 GCA_964627505.1 uncultured Actinomycetes bacterium
CCGTTGTCGAATCCGGCCCAGCCGTCTGCCTCCCTGATTGGGGCCGCCGATGCTCGGTTGGCACCTGTGATGGCTGAAGTTTTGGCCGCGCGGAATCGGCGGGCCGCAGTGGTGCGTGGCGCCGATGGGCTGGATGAGATCACAATCGGCGGATATTCCGACATTTGGGAGACCACAGCCAACGGGGTGCGACCTGCGCGCGTGGAGCCGACGCTGCTGGGTCTGCCGCACAACGACGTCCGCGATTTACGCGGTGGCGATGCGCAGTTCAATGCCCAGGTGCTGCGTGATGTGCTCGATGGACACACCGACGGTCCGCTAGCCAGCGTGCGGGAAGCCGTGTTGCTCAACGCAGCGGCGGCGCTTGTGGTGTGGGACGCAGCCTGTGGCCTTGGTGCATATGGAGTTGCCGATGAGCGATTCCACATCCGACTCCAGCGGGCGTTGCCGGTGGCCGCAGAATCGGTTGCGGGTGGGGCCGCCCGGGCAGTACTCGAACGGTGGATCACGGTGTCGACGCGGCTTGGTCAGTGACTGCTGTCGGTTGATCCGCCGCTGGGGCTGCGCACGCGCAACAAGTCTGCTGCCGCGCTGTGCAGCGGGAGAGCCCAGGCATCGTCCACATCGACTAGGTGCACAGCATCCTCTGCGAGCCATGCGATGAGCAGGTCTGTCTCGGCCGATAGAGCAGCTGTGTGCGGCGATTGGGGTTCGGCCACATGCTCTGCCGCGGCCAAGGCGGCGGCGCAGGCCGCCCGCGGATCCCCATGTGCGGGACAATGCAGGGCCCCGGCAAGTCGTCCGAATTTCACCACATGGATGTCCCAGCCGCCTGCTCGCTGCGCGGCGGCCACGAGGGTGCCCGCCGCACTGAGCGCGCGGCGTTGCTGGACCCGATCGATGGTGTGCAGAGCCGTACGCAGATCGGCCAGCCACGCCCCGGCTTGCTCGTAGTGCTCACCTGCGGCAAGTGTCTGGATGCGCCCGAGCACGGCATCGGTGAACTCGGTGGTGTGGCCGGAAAATACCGCGGTCGCTTTCTGCACCGCCTCTTGATAGGTCGGATAGTGGTCCGGTCCGGCGCAAGGGGCTGCGCACCGACCGAGATCCGCCTGGCTACAAGGTTGTCGGGGCCGCTGCGGGCTGAGGCGTTCGCTGCAACTGCGCAGTCCCGTGGCTGCCTGCAAGGTGCTGGCGAGGGCGGCGGCGGTGCGGCTTGCCAGGGGACCCAGATAGTGCGCACCTTTGGCCTCATCTTGGGCGGGGGTGGCCACAATGCTGAGTCGGGGTGCAGCTTCTGCGGTGAGTTTCAGCCACTTTCTGCGTTCCGGATGGCGGGACCGGCGGTTGTATCGCGGGTTGCGTTCCGCGATCAGCCGCAGTTCCCGCACAGCGGCTTCCAAAGGGGTGGCACACACGATGGGTGTCACCCGGGTGGCCAATCCGACCATTTCGGCCATCCGGGTGCGCTGTTCGCTGGCTGTGAAGTAGGTGCGCACCCGGGTTCGAATATTGCGCGAGGTACCGACGTAAAGCGATTCTCCCTGCGCATCGCTGAAGATGTAGACGCCGGGTGCGGCAGGTAGGTGATCGGCGAGATGCCGCTTGCGGCGCTGCGCCTCGCTCACCCGTGAGGTGTAGGACAGGGTCTCCTCCAGGCTGGTGACGCCCAGCGAGCCGATGCGTTCAAAAAGGCCGTGCAGGACATCCACCGTGGCTCGAGCATCGTCCAGGGCTCGGTGGTTGGGCACGGTGGTGGCGTGGAAGTGCCGGGCCAAGGTGGCCAGCTTGTGATTGGGTACCTCTTTCCGGGCCAGGACATTGCGGCTCAACCGGGCGGTGTCCAACACGGCCAGAGGCTCCCATGGGTAGCCCAAATGTTCGGCGGCAGCGCGCAGATAGCTCATGTCATAGGGGGCATTGTGGGCGACCAACACACACCCTCGGCTGAACTCCAGGAAGGCTGGCAACGCCGCGGCGATCCGGGGCGCGTCGGCCACAATGGCATCGGTAATGCCGGTGAGCACGGAAATGAACGCGGGAATCGGTGCTGCCGGATTGACGAGGGTCTGAAACTCGCCGACACACAGTCCGGCATGGGTTTTCACTGCACCGATTTCGGTGATGCCGAGGTCGGCCGGACTGCCCCCGGTGGTTTCGAGATCGACCACACAGAATGTGACGCTGGATAATGGTGTTCCGAGGTCGTCCAGGGTGGTTTGCACACCCATATTGATCGTCGCCGGGGAACTCATGGCGTCACCTTAGATCGGACCTCCGACACAATCGCCCATCACCACGACAGGTGGCTAGGCTGTCGTTACCGCGGTGGCGCCGCGCCGGCCGCGCCACCCGGGTATCCGCTATTGAGCCGGTGCCGTGCGAGGAGGTGCGACGATGTCTGTAGTGGTACCCACAACAGCAACGAGATGGCGGTGTGGTGCATGCGGCAATCTCACCCGTTTCGATGTCGTGAGGTTGCGGCGCACGAAGGAGTACTGGCACTTCGACCTCGCCGGCGATGTCACGATCGAGGCAGCTGAGCCGTTGCGGGAAATCGTGGAGGCGGTGACATGTCGTTGGTGCGGCTCGGACGAGGCGATTGAGATCGTGCCGCGGCCAGAAGCGGGCGGGCCCGCAGAGGAAACCGTGCCGTGACTGAGTTGGCCGCGGCTTCGCCAACTCTGACCGGCGTACGGGTGATCGACCTCACTCGGCTGTTGCCGGGAAACTACGCCTCGCTGATGCTTTACGGCTTGGGGGCTGAGGTCATCAAGGTCGAAGAATTAGCCGGGGACGGGACTCGCGCTGTCCCGCCGTACGCCCAAAGTGGTGAATCCGGAGCCAATATTGTGCTCAACCGCGGCAAGGCCTCGATTGCACTTGATCTGAAGTCGGAGGGCGGGCGGGAGGTGCTGCTGCGCCTCATCGCCACTGCTGGCGTGCTGTTGGACTCCTTCCGACCGGGGGTGATGGACCGGCTCGGGTTGGCGGAATCGGACTTGGCCACGGCGAATCCCACGTTGGTTCATGTGAGTCTGACGGCGTTCGGCAGTCTCGGACCGCAGGCATTGCTCCCGGCGCACGACCTCAACGCGGAGTCGCTGGCTGGTCTGCTGTCGTTGAGTTCCGGCGCAGATGGAGCGCCGTCCATGCCGGGGGTGCCGATCGCTGACTTGGCCACGGGCCTGCAGGCTGCGCTCGCGGTGGTCGCGGGTTTGCGGGTGGCGGCGCAGCCTCCGTACGGATATCGAGCTGAAGTGTCCATGATGGGAGCGGCGCTGTCTCTCACCTCGCTCGCGGCTGGCCACGTCGCGGCCGGCGGTGGCAGTGTGCCCAGCACGCCTGATCTGCTCACCGGGGGATTGGCGTGCTACCGAACCTACGAGTGTGCAGATGGCAAGTGGGTGGCTGTGGGCGCGCTGGAGCCCAAGTTCTTCACTCGGATTGCGGCGCTGCTTGGGCAGCCAGGGTGGTCGGCGATGCAATACGACATGGCACGCCAGGCTGAATTGCAGGCGCAGATGGCCGCATTGTTCGCGCAACGCAGTAGAGACGAATGGTGTGCGTTGTTGACCGACGACGATACCTGTGTCACGCCGGTCTATGACATCGCCGAGGCATTCGCGGCTGCTGCTGAGAACACCACCGGCGCCACGGTTCAGGCAACTCGGGCTGATGGCAGTGCGGCCACGGTGAGCCGGGCTGTGCCGTGGTTGCCCGAACCGCAGGGTGCCCAGGTTGCCGCGCTCAGTGCCGATGCGCAGCGCCTATTGGCCGAACTCGGGTACTCCGAGGCCGAACGTGCGGCTCTGTCGGCAGCTAAATCTGTCGGAGGTCTCTCCTAACGTCAGGGACATGGCCACCAGAGGTGGGTCAGCACGGTCCGATTTCCCCGACGTCCCAGGAGCATGCCATGTCCGAGTTCCCTCTTTCCCAAGATGACATGTCCGATCCGGAATCTCATCGTCTGGCGGCACTTGCTGTCGAACCGATCGCGCACGAGCCGGATGATGCTCTCACCATTGATTGCGCTTCCTGCGTGCTGCGCAACATCGGCTGCAGCGACTGTGTCGTCACATTTTTACTCGGAGCACCTGACGAGTTCGAGGTCGAAGAACGTCGCGCGCTGGCAGTACTGGCGGAGTCTGGGCTCGTGCCACCTTTACGATTGGTGGCGAGCCAACCCTCGGCGGAGGCCCAAAATCTCGGTTTGCCGGGTGCCGCCTGTGGATAGATTGACACGTGCAACTTGAACACGGGTTAGTCTTGGGCGGTCGTCTCCGAAAGGCTGGGCATGTCCCGTCATATTCCGAGTTCCCGTTGGGGGGCAGTGAGCGCTGCTGCGCTGGCATTGGCGTTGACTACCGTGGGTCCAAGTGCCCCGGCCAGTGCTGATCCCGGACAGTTGGAAACAGTGCGCACTCAACTGGCGGTACTGGAGATCCAGAGTGCGGCAGCCGCGGAACAGGCCAACGGTGCGCGTTCGGCACTGGCCCAGTCCCAAGAACGGTTGGCCCTCTTCTCCCGGCAGACCACCTCTTCGCGGATTGATCTACTCGCACAGACCAGAGCATTGGAGTTGATGGCCCGGGAACTTTACGTCAACGGAGGGTTCGCCGGCGCGGTGCTGTCCTTCTCATTGGACGATCCGGACCAATTCCTCAGCAGCCTCGACATCTTGTCCAGCGCCGGTGCAGCCCAGAGCAGCGTGGTGACCCAAGCTCGCACCACTGCGCTGTCGCTGAAGAACGCCACCGAGGCGTTGGCGCGGGAACAGCAGCGCCTCGCGGATGCCACCAGGGCGCTCGGCCAACAGGAAGCGGCAGCGGCTGCGCACCTCGCGCAAGCTCGTGCCCTACTGGCGTCCTTGGAGGAGGCTGAGCGACAGCGTTTGGCGGCGGAAGCGCAAGCGGCCAGGGAGGCGGCACAGCGGGAAGCCGCAGAGATCCTGGCCCAGACCCAAGCGGCGCGATCGGCCGCAGGTCTGCCCCTCGATGCTGCGGGCTTGGCGGCAGCGAGCTCCGGCGATACCGCTGCAGTGGTGAGTTTCGCCCTCGCTCAGGTTGGCAAACCTTACGTGTGGGGTGCCCCGGGTCCGAACGCTTATGACTGCAGTGGACTGACGCGCGCAGCATGGGCGCAGGCTGGAGTCGCCCTGACGCACTATTCGGGCTCGCAGTACGCCCAAACCACGCCCGTGGCCACCTCAGATCTGCAGCCTGGTGATTTGCTGTACTTCTACGCAATTTCCCAACATGTGGGTCTCTACATCGGCAATGGCAAGTTCGTGCATGCTTCCAACCCCCGGACCGGCGTGGTGCTCGCCTCGCTGGACTCCTACTACCGCAGCAATCTCGTGGCCGCTTCGCGCCCGGCTGTGCGTTAGCACGCTCGGTGTCAGCGCACACGTTAGTCGTCACTAACGACTTTCCGCCGCGAGCAGGGGGAATCCAGTCCTTCGTCTACGGCCTGGTGCAACGGCAACTGGCAGATTCGATAGTGGTGTATGCGCCGAAGTGGCGGGGTGCGGCTGAGTTTGACGCGGAGCAACCTTTTCCAGTGATCCGTCACAGCACATCGCTGATGGTGCCGGAACCGTTCGTCAACCGACGTGCCACCGAACTCCTGCGTGAGTCAGGAGCGACGCGCGTGTTGTTTGGCGCCGCTGCACCACTGGCGTTGATGGCGCCGCGGTTGCGGGCCGCCGGTGCGCAGCAGATTGTGGCCCTGACCCACGGCCATGAAGCGGGGTGGGCGAGCGTGCCGGTGGCCCGACGAGCGCTGCGGGCAATCGGTGAAGGCGTCGACACGGTGACGTACTTGGGTGACTACACCCGCACGAAGATCGCCGGCGCGCTGACTCCAGCGGCCGCAGCGCGGATGCGGCAGTTGGTGCCGGGGGTGGATGACGAGGTGTTTTCTCCCGCCAATGCTGCGGCTGGCGCGGATGTGCGAGCGCGCTATGGGCTTTCGGATCGGCCGGTCGTGGTGTGTGTGTCGCGGCTGATGCCCCGTAAGGGTCAGGACACGCTGATACGGGCCTTGCCGGAGGTGCGCAGGCGTGTTCCCGGGGCGGCGTTGTTGATTGTGGGCGGTGGTCCCTATCGTTCCCGCTTGCAGAAATTGGTAACGACCTCTGGACTCACTGACGATGTCGTGCTCACCGGCAGTGTGCCGTGGGCCGAACTCCCGGCGCACTACGCTGCGGGGGACGTTTTTGCGATGCCGTGTCGGACCCGGAATCGTGGTCTGGACGTCGAGGGGCTTGGGATTGTGTATCTGGAGGCGAGCGCCTCTGGGTTGCCAGTCATCGCCGGCAACAGCGGAGGTGCCCCAGACGCCGTCAGGCCGGGGAAAACCGGGGTAGTGGTGGACGGCGAGAACTTCGCCGCGGTGGCTAGTGAGGTGAGTCGGTTGCTCAGTGAACGCGAGCTGGCGGCTGCCATGGGTGCTGCGGGGCGTCAGTGGATTGAATCGACCTGGCGCTGGCCGATTATCTCTGAGCGGCTCACCACATTGCTGGCAGGCGGTGATCCGGATACTGCTCGAGGCGACGAGGATGCTGCTGCGTCCTCGGATTGACGGGCCAGGACGCGCACGACCGCGAACGTCGTGGCCGCCACCACCAGCAAGATCCGCAGCGTCTGCAGCAGGGTGGGAAGTGGCTCGCCGTTAATCAAGCCGGAGTACATCGGAGGGTAAATCGGCTGGGTGACCACGGCGGCCAGACAGATTAGTGCGATGGGTGTGCGCATCATGGTTTTCCTGGCAGCCAGGCAGGCAGCGCCGATGCCGATCAACCACACCGAGTATTGGGGTGAAAACACCCGACTAGCGACCACTGACACGGCAACGGTGGCCAGCGCCACATCAGCGCCCGGACCGGATTCCAGTCGGCCGAGCAGGCGCGCGACGGCTAACCAAGCCAGAACGAGGGCTCCGAGACCGGTGGCGACCAGAGCCGCCAGCCCGGCGCCCTGCACGTCTAACTCCATCGACCCGAAACGAAACATTGTTGGCACGTCGGCCCCCAACGCGTGTGCGATCACAAAGGGCAGCGCCGCGACGCTCTCCACCTGCAGCCCACGTTCAGACTGCCCACTGAGGAACGACCATGCCTGCCCGCCATAGGCCGCGGCGACACCCAGCGAGGCGCTGGCAGCGACCAGTGCGAAAGTCGTCAGCGCGCGCGGGAGTTTCGGTCGTGCGACCGCGGCCAACGCGAGTAGCGGCCACACTTTTAAGGCAGCCCCGAGACCCAGAAGTGCTCCGGCCCAACCGGGTCGGCTGGCGACGAGCAGCAGTCCCATGACCACCAGGGCGGTGGGGAAGACATCGAAGCGGGTGAGAAATACCGGCCCCACGAGAAACGCCGCTGCTGCCCACAACCAGGCGCCCGCGATCCGGTTGGTTCGTCGTCCGGCGACGATCAGGGCAGCGAGCGTGGCGGCATCCACGAGGAAAGCCAACAGCAGGAAACCGGCGGACGGATCTGGCGGGAGCAGCGAGCCGAGCACGAACAACGGGCCAGCCAACGGCGGGTACTGCCACATCGGGTCGTGGGTGGGGAACATGCCGTTGGCCAGCGCCTGGGCCCAGCTGCTGTAGAGCGTGACGTCATTGATCACAAGGTGCCCGGCCGGGTAGCCCATGTGCCCAAGCGCTGCGGCCACTGCCCAGGCGCGGCTCACGGCAAACAAGGCGACGATCAGCCACGGGCTGCGCCACCAGCGCGAACTGGTGATCGACTCCAGGCGCGTGCGCCAGAGGGGTTGCGCCGAGGACTCGGCATTCGTCATGTCGGCTCCGGGGCGATCACAACAAGGTCCACGGAAGTATCGTCCACTATCCGCCAGCCATGCGCGGACAATGGGGCGAGTAGGGGCGAGTCGCGGGGCAAGATCGCCATCGTGGGGGCGACGGTTGTCCACGTTGACCACCAACCCTCGTGGGCCAGTTCCACAGCCAGCCAACGGCTGATGGCCGTAGCGCCGTTTCGGTCAGCGCGACCGTCCAGGACGACGTTGATCTGGTGCTCGGATGCACAAGGCGAACGGCGGGCACCGTAGAGAGCCGCCCCGGAGTCGTTGTAGGCGGTCGCGATGGTGACGTGTGCCGTTGGGGCCTGACAGATCGCTGCGGCGGCTAGTCGAGCCACGGACGCCTGGCGATCTGTGACGTGGGCGGAAGCGGCTGGGCCGAGGCCGCTGGACACCCAGACTGCTGTGCCGAATAGCGCTGCCAGGCACGTCACCTGCGATTTCAGAGGGGGAGCGACGGGGGATCCAGCATGGCGGGACAGGATGGGGGCGGCCAATAACACTGCGGGTGCGATCCCGCGCGCTGCGGTTGCGGCTGAGACCAGCAGTACGAGGACGATCACAATCTCCGCGGTGATTCGTGGGCCAGACACCCACACCGCAACGAACCCAACGAGCAAGATCACGAGACCCGCCGCGGGTAGTGAGATCAGGGAAGTCGGCTGCCACTCCACCAGTGCCGAAGAGGAGGCGGCGAGGTGGCGTGCCGCGGCAGGCGCCGCAAACCCCCATGGGTTGCTGGCGGCAGCCAACGCGACCACACCCAACGTGAGCACAAGGAACCATGCAGCCCGGAGGTGTCGAAGTCCCAACATGATGGCCAGTAGCAGACAGCCACATGCCAGCAGCCAGCCCTGATGGAACTGAACCCAGAGAAAAGTCGTCAGGGCTGTCGCCCCAATGATTGTGCAGAATGTGAGTCGATCGAGCCGGGTGCACTCCGCAGGTCGAAGTACTTGGGCGATCAGGGCGCCTGCCAACGGGTAGCAGATGTAACTGATTTGTTGTGGGCGCTCTTGGGTGAATCCGGTGACTGTCCAGACCCCGGCCAGAAACGCGACCCAGGCGGGCCAGCGCCGGATCGCCGAACTTGTGGGAGTCGTTGCCGACACGCCTGCGGACCAGACTCCGGTCGCCCAACTAAGAGTGATCAGCGCCAGCGCCAGCGTGAGGGCTCGCCACCACAAATAGGACGTCACCGGAAGATGCTGGTCCAGCAGCGACATGCTGATCTCTGTCCACGCTTGACCGGAGCGCCATGTTGGCAAGCCCGGGAAGGCCGTCCACTGGCCGATCTGGGAGCTGGGCGTGTGAGCGCGAAATTGGTCACCCAGCGCCACATGCCACCAGAAATCCACATCCCGACGCGGTCCGGCGGTGGTCATCATTGCGCCCACCATGAGTGCAATGATGACCACCGCTTGGAGCACTCGCCCTTGCCTGACAGCAGGGCGGGGCATCAGCCGCCGTCGACCGAGCCAGCGATCTGGTCGCTCGTCAGGACTGGTAGCAGCGCTGATGGGCGTTTCGCTTGTGTTGTGTGCGCCGCGTGGTGTGGTCAACCGCTCAACTGGTGCTGGCGATGGACGAGCCGACCTTTGAGAATTGGGTTGAAACTGTGCGTCCTACAAAGGTCACCGCCACGATGATGATGGCGGCGATCCCCGCGATCAGCAGGGCGTATTCCACTGCTGACGCCCCCCGATCATGGTCACCTCGAGTGCGGCACACAGACCACCATCGCTGTGATGCGCGGGGCGCCACTCGTTGCGATGCATGGCGCGGTGGGACTGGAACTATTTCCTGTGAAGCAGGCATGTGTGTTTCCCCCTTGAAAACGTCTACGCAACGGCGAGATGCCGGCTGCGGTGTGTTGCGGTGCTTGTGCACCGACTGCCCCCACCTTATGCGAATTCGGCTGGGACGAGAAAAGTTATCCACAGGCTGAGTTCGGATGGCCCGGTACGGCACGCTTCCGGTGTGGCGACTGTGCAGGGCCCAACAGGGCCAAGCGGCGCAGGTCACACGGCCGGTCGATGGATGGAGGTGATTCGGGTGCGTGTGCAACGTTCAGGGCAAGGGTCGATTGACCCCTTTGAGCAGCCCGAGTCGGAGAGCAGTCATCAATGCCTGAGCGCGATTGGCGGCGCCCAACTTGTCGTACAACTTTGAGATATGGGTCTTCGTGGTGCTCTCGCTGATGTAGAGCTGACGGGAAATCTGGGCGACCGACAGCCCATCTGCCAGGCGGGCAAGTACCTCGGCCTCCCGCGGGCTCAGCTGCGGACCTTGGGGCTCCATCCGCCGACGCATCGCATCCGCCAGGTCAGCTGCGCTGAAGGAACCGGGGGAGGAAGCTGCATGCCGGGCAGCGGCCACTACCTCGTCCACCGGCGCATTCTTTGGGACAAACGCAGACGCGCCAGCCTCCAACGCTGCGAATAGATGGTCATCACCGGCATACATGGTGAGAATCACCAGACCCATGTTGGGGTTGGCCTCACGTGCCTTGCGCGCCGCGTCGATGCCCGAGCCGTCGGGAAGCCGCACATCAAAGATCACGACGTCCGGCGACAACATTCCGATCAACCTGGTGGCTTCGGCCACCGATTCGGCCTCACCGACGACCTCGAAATCCGGCTGCCGTTCGAAAGCGCGGCGAAGTCCTTGCCGAATGAGCTCATGGTCATCAACGATGAGAACGGATGTGGTCACAATGCCTCCGAGGCCTTTATACGTTCGTAGTATTCCGCATGGGTGCTGGTTGTGTCGTTGACTCACCGAGAATCAACTCCACAACCGTGCCGCCGCCTGCTCTCGCCCTCGTTTCGAATCGACCACCGATCCGGGACGCTCGCTCCCGCATGATTTCCATGCCGTAGCTATCGGACCGGCGGTCTGAAATCCCGATCCCATCATCGGCTACCCGAACCAGCGCCAACGGGGGGGCGGAGCGCAAGGTGACCCACAAGTTATTTGCATGCGAGTGCCGCCGGGCATTGGTCACAGCTTCCTGGACAATCCGCATGATTTCGATTTCGATATCCGGCGAGAAACGTGAGGACTCCTCGTCCAGCACGATGTGCACGGTCATCCCGGAACGGGCACCCACCTGACGCACGTAGTCCGAGATCGATGCACCCAAGCCCACACCTGACTCCACACCGGTGCGCAATTCAAAAATACTCAGCCGCAACTCCGAGACTAGCCGTGACAATTCCGCTCGGATTCGATCCAAATCCGCCCTCAGGTCTTCGTCTGCCCGGGCTGAAATGTCATCGACGGCATAAGCCAGGCCGGCGATTTCCTGGGCGATCCCATCGTGAATCTCGCGGGCCAACCGCCGCCGCTCTTCCATCGTTGCCAACATGCGCACATCCCCGAACACGAAGGCGGTATCGAGCATCAGTGCGGCTTCATCAGCTGCGTGCTGCATCGTCGCCAACTCCTCTGGGGTCCAGGATGCGGACCGTTGCAGGGCGATGACCCCGATGCGTGAGCGCTCGAGATGGATGGGAACCAGCGCGCGATGCGCCCGATAGCCAGCACGTGGTTCACGCTGGTCGTCGTCCAGCCACACCATCGCCTGCACCGCGCTATTGCCTTCCACCATTTGCACCATGAGCCCGGATCCCAGCCCGGGGTACCAGGAAAGATTGGCTTCTCCGGCGATGGCCACAGGTAGAGGTGGTCCATCGCCATCGATCCGCATCAGCACGGCCACATCGCTGGGGGAGTGCTGCAACACCGAGTCCAGCACTTTTGACGCTGCCCCTACCTCATCAAGAGTGGCGGGAAGCTGGCGCGTGACTTCGCGCAGTTGTACCAGCAGTCGATACGCATCACGGTAACGATCCGGCGGGGTGTGCCGTTGGTTCTGCCAGGTGCGGGACCAACTGCCGGCACCGGCACCGAAAGCGGCCAGCAGCAGCCACTCCGTCATCGACACTGCGGTGATCGAGTCGATATCGCCCTCGGCCAGAATTTGCGGCACCAGCAGCGTGACAGCGGCCGCACCCACACCGGTCAAGCTGGGCAGCCAACCGCCGCGCAACCCCCAATAGGCGCCAGCCGTGAGCAGATATGGCAAAAATTCGTAGTCGAGCGGAATCCCTAACCCCAGCACTAATCCCGCCGTAGCCATTTCCAGCACAGCAGGCCAGAAGTTGCGGCTGCTGCGCCAGAACGGCAGGTAGACGATCCCCGCGAGAATGGCCAATGCCAACGCTGTATTCCAAGCAGCCCCCGATCCAGACTGCAGATAAGAGAGCACGAGCCCCATGACGATCGCAGACAGTCTGATGACCACCCCGGCGTCTCGAATCGCGCTGTCGCTACTGAAGGATCGCTGGAGCGCCGACCCAGATAGTGGCCACATAGCCCCCAGCGTGCCACGCCGAACCGACGGTAGCCACCGCACGCCGCTCCGGTCCGGAACGCGCCTGTTTGGGCAGGACTAAAACGTCCCGAGTTCGTCGATGATCGTCAGTGCGGCGGGGCCGACGATGATCGCCACCAGAGCCGGTAAAAGGCACAGAACCAGTGGAAACAGCACCAGCACGGGGATGCGATAGGCGGCTTCGGTGATACGCAACTTGCGGGCCATCCGGGCATGTTCCGCCTGTGCCCGCAGCACCGGAGCCAGGGGCAAACCCAACTCCTGGGCTTGCACCACTGTGGCACTGAATTGTTGGATCTCAGCGACGGGCAGGCGCGCGGCCAAAGCTTCCAACGCTTCCGTCAGGCTGGACCCCAGCCGGATGTCGGCGAGCACGCGGCGCCACTGCCCGGCGAGGATGTCGTCGGCGTTGTCAGCGACCTGGGTGAGTGCTGCCTGGAAACCCGAACCCGCCTCGACACACACGGCCAGGAGATCTACGGACTCTGGAAATGCCCGTTGGGCGGCAACTCGGTGACGGTGGCGCATGATTCACACTTCCAACCTGATGGCGTGGCGCAGCCAGATGAACCCCACGACAAAGAGCAGCACTGCCCCGGCAATGATTCCCCAGCCACGCACATCGGCGACCAGGGGCGCCAAATGGCCGGGCTGCACGATCATCAACAAACCGATGAAGCCAATCGGCAACAATCCCAGTACCCAGGCCGACAAACGGCCCTCAGCCGATAGCGCGTGTGCGGTTCGGCGCAGAATCTCGCGCTCGCGCATCGTGGCCGCTAACGTGCGCAGGAGGGAGCCCAGGTCTCCACCCACAGTGCTGTTGATTCGGATGGCGATGGTGACCCAGTGCAAATCCACGCTGTGAAGTCGCTGGGCCATGGTGTCCAGGGCATCGGCAGTGGATTCGCCTAGTTGCACCATCGTCTGCACCCGAACCAGCTCGCTGGCCAGTGGCCCGCCCGCCCGCACAGCTGACAGCAGCGATTGCTCCAGTGTGTGACCCGCGCTCAACGCTGACGCCATGAGGGTCAGCGCATCTGGAAGTGCCTGTTGACACTCCCGGATCCGCGTGTGTTCACGTTTCACCGCAAACGCGCGCAGCAGGGCCAGTACCAGGATCGGCATCACCAGGAGCAACCACCACTGCGAAAACAGTGTCCCGGCGATCAGCACGGTAGCGACGAGCGCCAGCGCTGATCCCACCCACCACGGAGACCGCCACCGTGACGGAATGGCGACCGACGGATCAGCGGTGATTCCCAGGGCGTCGGCATAACTACCCCAGGATCGAGGCGCCAGGGGACGCTTATTGCGTATCCCTCGAAGCCGTCGCTCGCTGATGTTCACGTGGCGGCTCCTGGTCCTGATGCCGTCGGCAGATAGGTGCTCGCGAGATGTCGGACACGGGGCCAGAAGCGCGGTTCGAAACCGGTGGGCGCAAGCACACCGCCGGTGCGGGCGAATAGTGACTGCACTGTCACAACCTCGCCTTCCAAACCCACGATTTCGGCGATATCGGTGACCACCCGCGCGCCGGACGCTTCGCGCTCCAGGTGCACCACGACATCGATACCGGAACCGATCTGATCGCGCACAGCCCGCACCGGGACGTCCAGGCCGGCGATCAGCACCATCGTTTCGATCCTCCGCAATGCATCGCGCACGCTGCTGGCATGAACAGTGCCCAATGAACCGTCGTGGCCGGTATTCATAGCCTGCAACATGTCAAGGGCTGCCCCATCGCGAACTTCGCCAACGATGATGCGGTCGGGTCGCATGCGCAAGGCGT